>NZ_MOLR01000002.1:0-385482 GCF_001863355.1 Arthrobacter sp. UCD-GKA
CCCAGTTCACGATGTTCCAGAACGCCTTCACGTAGTCGGCCTTCACATTCACGTAATCCAGGTAGAACGCGTGCTCCCACATGTCCAGCATCAACAACGGGGTCGTCGCCACCGGCACGTTGCCCTGCTGGTCGTACAGCTGCTCGATGACCAGCTGGCCACCGAGCCCCTCAAAGCCCAGCAACGCCCAACCCGAGCCCTGCAGGCTCATCGCCGCCGCCGTGAAATGCGCACGGAACGCGTCGAACGAGCCAAAGGCGTCGTCGATCGCCGCGGCCAGCTCCCCCTCGGGCTTGTCCCCGCCCTCCGGGGACAGGTTGTTCCAGAAGATCGAGTGGTTGGTGTGCCCGCCCAGGTGGAACGCCAGGTCCTTGGACAACTTCGGCACATTCCCGAACTCGCCCTTCTCCCGCGCCTCGGCCAACTGCTCCAGGGCCGTGTTCGCCCCGGCCACATAGGCCGCGTGGTGCTTCGAGTGGTGCAGCTCCATGATCCGCGCCGAGATGTTCGGCTCCAGGGCCGCGTAGTCGTACTGCAGCTCGGGCAAGGTATAAATAGCCAAAATGACTCCTCATTCTCATCGGCACCCATCGAGAAGTGGATGCGTTCTTCTTCGTTACTGCATCTCCGCGCAACCGCGGAAAATCCTTGGGCTCAGTGTTCGAGCATATCCAGTGGAACGCTGGCCTCGGTGCCGGGTATTCCCAGTTCGGAGGCCCTTTTGTCGGCCATGGCCAGCAAGCGGCGGATCCGCCCGGCGATCGCGTCCTTGGTCATGGGCGGCTCGGCCATGCGTCCGAGCTCGTCCAGCGACGCCTGCTTGTGCGCCACGCGCAGCGCGCCGGCGTACTTGAGGTGCTCGGGGACCTCGTCGCCCAGGATCTCCAGGGCGCGTTCCACCCTGGCGCCGGCGGCGACGGCGGCCTGGGCCGAACGGCGCAGGTTCGCGTCGTCGAAGTTGGCCAGCCGGTTGGCGGTGGCACGCACTTCCTTGCGCATGCGTCGCTCTTCCCAGACCATCAAGGCGTCGTGGGCGCCCATGCGGGTGAGCAGCTGGGCGATCGCCTCCCCGTCGCGGATGACCACGCGGTCCACGCCGCGGACCTCGCGGGCCTTGGCGACCAGTCCCAGGCGCCTGGCGGCGCCGACCAGTGCCAGTGCGGATTCGGGGCCAGGGCAGGTGATTTCCAGTGCCGAGGAACGCCCGGGCTCGGTCAGCGAACCGTGCGAGAGGAAGGCGCCGCGCCACACGGCCTCGGCGTCGGCGGTGGAGCCGTTGACGATGACCGAGGGCAGCCCGCGCACCGGACGGCCGCGCCCGTCGAGCAGGCCAGTCTGGCGGGCCAGCGCCTCGCCGTCGCGGACCACGCGGACCACGTAGCGGTTGCCGCGGCGCAGCCCTCCCCCGGAAACCACGATGATTTCGGAGGTGTGGCCGTAGACCTCGGCGATGGCGGCACGAAGCCGCCGGGCGGTGGAGGCGAGGTCGACCTCGGCCTCGATGACGATGCGTCCGGAGATGATGTGCAGGCCGCCGCAGAATCGCAGCATGGTGGATACTTCTGCCTTGCGCTCGGAGGATCTCCGAATCTCAAGCCGGGACAGCTCGTCCTTGACGGAAGCCGTCAGTGCCATGGATTGTTTCCTAACTGCTGGGCTCGTCTGTGCTGAACGTGGTGAACACGTCGTGGTATGCGGCGGCAAGTCTCAAGGGGTCGTGGACTGCGCGTCCGGCACCAACCCCTACTTTACCGAAAAAGGTGCGGGCGCCTAGCCGGGCGGCGGCGTGGGTGAACGCCTCGTGGTCCGAAATCGTCG
The DNA here is from genome assembly GCF_001863355.1 of Arthrobacter sp. UCD-GKA. Taxonomy (NCBI): domain Bacteria; kingdom Bacillati; phylum Actinomycetota; class Actinomycetes; order Micrococcales; family Micrococcaceae; genus Arthrobacter; species Arthrobacter sp. UCD-GKA. The sequence goes on from NZ_MOLR01000002.1 coordinate 1,819, forward strand.
CCGGGTCGGCCAATACGGCGTCCAGGCGCAGGTCCGGGGCGTACTTGGCGATGACTTCCAGGTGCGCGGCGGCGTCCATCCCGCCGGTCTCGGCGGTGTCGGTGGAAAGGTTCATGGTCAGCAGCCGGCGCGCCGCGGTCTGCTGCAGGCCTTCGCGCATTTCCGGCAGCAGCAGGTGCGGCAGCACCGAGGTGTACCAGGAGCCCGGGCCGAGCACGACCCAGTCGGCCAGCTCGATGGCGTCCAGCGCCTCGGTGCAGGCCGCGGCGTCGGCCGGTTCCAGGCGCACGTTGGAGACCAGGGCGCTCTCGCCGGCCTCGGCGAGCTTCGCCTGGCCGGAGAGCCGGCGCTGCACCAGGCCGCTGCCGGCGTCTTCCTGCAGCACGTCCCCGGTGATGGTCAGCGGGGTGGTGCTCATGGGCAGCACCTGGCCGCGGGCCCCGAGCAGGGCCCCGGCCCAGCGCAGCCCCGCCACGGGGTCCTTGAGCAGTTCCCACAGGGCGACGATCAGCAGGTTGCCCACGGCGTGCTGGTCCAGCGCGGCGCTCGATCCGGGCTTCGAGGTGAAGCGGTGCTGCATGACATCGCGCCAGGTCCGGCCCCAGTCGGTGTCGTCGCACAGGGCGGCCAGCGCCATGCGCAGGTCCCCGGGGGGCAGCACGTCGAGCTCCTCGCGCAGGCGCCCGGAGGAGCCGCCGTCGTCGGCCACCGTGACGATGGCGGTCAGGTCGGTGGTCAGCCGGCGCAGCGCGGACAGCGAGGCCGAAAGTCCGTGGCCGCCGCCGAGCGCGACCACGCGCACGACCTTGTTCTCCCCGGAGGAGCGGGACGGTGGCTGGATGGGGATGGGGCCGGTGAAAAACGCCATGGCGGGCTACTCGCGCCCCAGGTCCCGGTGCGTGACGTTGACCCGCACATTGGGCAGCTGGGCCAGCCGGCGCCCGATTTCCTCGGCCGTGGCCACGGAGCGGTGCTTGCCGCCGGTGCAGCCCACCGCCAGGGTGGCGTAGTGCTTGTTTTCGCGGCGGTAGCCCTCGAAGACCGGCTCCAGGGCACCGATGTAGCGTTCGATGAATTCGGCAGCGCCCGTGGCCGACAGCACGTAGTCGGAGACCGCCTTGTCCTTGCCGGTGTGCGGGCGCAGCTCGGGGACCCAGTGCGGGTTGGGGATGAAGCGGACGTCGGCGACGTAGTTGGCGTCGGTGGGGACCCCGTACTTGAAGCCGAAGCTCATCACGTTCAGCCGCAGCACGATCGGGCCGGACTCGGAGAACAGCTCGGTGATCGAGCGGGCCAAGTCGTGCACCGACATCTCGGTGGTGTCCACGACGATCTCCGCTGCTTCCTTCAGCTCCCGGAGCACCTCGCGCTCGCGGTTGATGCCGTCGACGATGCGGTCGTCCTCCTGCAGCGGATGCGGGCGCCGGCCCTGTTCGAAGCGGCGGACCAGCAGGTCGTCGGCGGCGTCCAGGAAGAGCACGCGGTAGGCGACGCCGGCGCTGGTCAGTGCGTTGAGGTTCTCGCGCAACTGCGGGAACAGCGACTTGGAGCGCACGTCCATGACCACGGCGAGCTTCGGGATGGATCCTCCGGCGTGCGCCACGATCTCGGTGAGCATGCCCAGCAGCGTCGGGGGCAGGTTCTCCACCACATACCAGCCGTGGTCTTCCAGCGCGTGGGCAGCGGTGGTGCGCCCGGCGCCCGACATGCCGGTAATCACTAGAAGTTCGGACTCGGGTGGTTTCACTGGGGCAAGCTCGGTGGTCATGTTCCTAGCCTAGTCGCCCGCGGGTCCCGATTCGGTCAGTCCAGCACTTCACCTGTGGTCATGTTCACTGCCGGCGCATCCGCACCGGATGCGGCCAGCGCGTCGAACACCGTGGCGGCCAGTGCCGGGCCGATGCCCGGGACCTCCAGCAGCTGCTCCACCGTGGCGGCGCGCATCTTCTTCATCGAGCCGAAGTGCTTGCGCAGCGCCTCGCGTTTGGCCGGGCCCAGCCCGGGGATGGTGTCCAGCAGCGAGGTGGTCATCGAGGCCGAGCGCTTCTTGCGGTGGAAGGTGATGGCGAAGCGGTGCGCCTCGTCGCGGACCCGCTGGACCAGATAGAGGGCGTGGGAGGCCCGCGGCAGGATCACCGGGAACTCGTCGTCCGGCAGCCACAGCTCCTCCAGCCGCTTGGCCAGCCCGACCACGTACACGTCGTCGATGCCCAAATCGGCCAGGGCCCGGGAGGCGGCGGCGACCTGCGGGGGTCCGCCGTCGACGATGACCAGCGAGGGCGGGTAGGCGAAGCGGCGGGCGGGCATGCGCTCGGAGGCGTCGGCGATGTCGATTTCCCCGCTGATCATCGGCACGGTGTCTTCCATGTCCGCCAGGTAGTTCTTGAAGCGGCGGGAGATCACGTCGTACATCGAGGCGGTGTCGTCGCGCGCGGCCTCCCCGGTGATCGAGAACTTGCGGTAGTCGGCCTTCTTGGGCAGCCCGTCCTCGAAGACGACCATGGAGGCGACCACGTTGGTGCCCTGGGTGTGCGAGGCGTCGTAGCATTCGATGCGCAGCAGCGGGGCCGGCAGCCCCAGGGCGTCCTGGAGTTCCTGCAGCGAGGCCGAGCGGGTGGTCAGGTCACCGGCGCGGCGGGACTTGTGCAGGCGCAGCGACTGCTCCGCGTTTTCCCGCACGGTTTCGGCCAGCGTCGCCTTGTCCCCGCGCATCGCCACGCGCAGCGAGACGGCCGAACCGCGGCGCGTCTGCAGCCAGGCGGCGACGTCGTCGGCGTTTTCCGGCAGCACCGGGACCAGCACCTCGCGCGGGATCCTGTCGTCCCCGGCGGATTCGCCGTAGACCTGGGTGAGCATGTGCTCGATGAATTGTTCCGGGGTGGAGTCCTCGACCTTTTCCACGACCCAGCCGCGCTGGCCGCGGATGCGCCCGTTGCGCACGTGGAAGACCTGCACGGCGGCTTCGAGCTCGTCCTCGTGCACCGCGAAGATGTCGGCCTCGGTGTTTTCGGCCAGCACCACGGCGTTGCGCTCGAAGACCCGGCGCAGCGCGGCGATGTCGTCGCGGTACCTGGCGGCCTGCTCGTATTCGAGCGCGGCGACGGCGCCGGCCATCTTGGCCTCGAGCTCCTTGATGAAGCGGGTGCCCTCCCCGCCCATGAACTGGCACAAGTCGGCGGCGAGCTGCTTGTGGTCCTCGGGGCTGATGCGGCCCACGCAGGGGGCGGCGCACTTGTCGATGTAGCCCAGCAGGCAGGGCCGCCCGGAGGACTGGGCCCGGTTGAACACCCCGGCGGAGCAGCTGCGCACCGGGAAGACGCGCAGCAGCGTGTCCAGGGTTTCGCGGATGGCCTTGGCCGGGTAGAACGGGCCGAAGTACTTGGTGTCCTTGCGCTTGTCCCCGCGCATCACCAGCGCGCGCGGGTACTTCTCCCCCATGGTCACGGCCAGGTACGGGTAGGACTTGTCGTCGCGGAAGACGATGTTGAAGCGCGGGTTGTATTCCTTGATCCAGGTGTATTCCAGCTGCAGCGCCTCGAGCTCCGAGCCCACGACCGTCCACTCGACCGAGACGGCGGTGTGCACCATGGCGTGCGTCTTGGGGGTCAGCCCCGCGGGGTTGGCGAAGTAGGAGTTCAGCCGTTGGCGCAGCACCTTGGCCTTGCCGACGTAGATGACCCGGCCGACCTCGTCGCGGAAGCGGTAGACCCCGGGACGCGTAGGAATGTCCCCGGTGGCGGGGCGGTAGCTCTGGGGGTCTGCCACTTCTGCTGCTCCGGTTACTGGTCGCTGATGGGGGTCTGGTTGTAGGCGTCCACGCGCTCCTGGCCGGTGAGCTCCGCGATGGCATCGACGATCGCGTCGGTGGCAGCGCGGCGCTGCGGCAGCGGGTGCTTGCGGCCCAGGTGCTCGAATTGCAGCGGCTTGCCGAAGGCGAGGGTGAAGTGGTGCGGCTTGATGGTGTTCTTCCCGGCCGGCTGCAGGTTCTCGGTGCCGACCAGCCCGACCGGGACCACCGGGGCGCCGGTGGACAGCGCGAGCCAGCCCACGCCGGTGCGCCCGCGGTAGAGCTTGCCGTCGCGCGATCGGGTGCCCTCGGGGTAGATACCGATGCCGCCGCCGGTCTCCAGGATGTCGACCAGGGATTCCAGGGCCGCGACGGAGGCAGCCTGTTCCCCGCGCTGGACCGGGATCGAGCCCACGGATTCGAAGAAGGTCTTCATGGCCTTGCCCCTGAGGCCAGGGGTGGTGAAGTACTCGGCCTTGGCGAAGAACGCGACATCCCGCGGGGTCAGCGCCTGGATGATGATGGAATCCAGGAAGGAAAGGTGGTTGGAGGCTATGATGACCGGGCCGGTGCGGGGCACGTTTTCCAGTCCGGTGACGGTGGGGCGGCACAGCCCGGAAAGCAGCCCGCGGATCGAGGAGCGGGTCATGGTGTACAGGCTCATCTAGGCGCCGGCTCCCGTCGGGTTGGCGGCCAACAGGGATTCGCGCAGCGTTTCCTCGGCGGCGTTGCCCAGCAGCAGCCCGGCAAGCTCGGCCAGGTCCGCGGCGTGCGCCCCGGCACCGGCGGCCTCGAGCTCGCCGGCTTCGGCGAAGCCCCAGCCGGCGCCGATGGAGGCCATGTCGTTCTCGTGGGCGGCCTCGATGTCGTAGCGCCGGTCCCCCACCATCACGCACTGGGCGGGGTCCAGGTCGTGCTCGGCGATCGCCGCGGCCAGGATGTGGGTCTTGGAGGAGGAGGTGCCGTCGCCCTCGTCGTCGTTGCCGAAAACCCCGTCCAGCAGGGGCGTGATGCCCTGGACCTCGAGCAGGGCCCGGGCAATGTGGGTGGGCTTGGCGGTGGCGACCAGCACCGTGGTGCCGGAGGCACGCAGCGCGGCCAGGAGTTCGGGGACGCCGGGGTACGGACGTGATGCCGCCATGCCGGATTCGGCATATTGTGCACGGTAGGTGGCGATCAGCGAACCGATGGTCGAGGGGTCGACACCGTCGATGGTGGCCAGACCGATGGTCAGCGGGGGCCCGATGAGGGACAGGAGTTTTTCTTCACCCGGATCGGGGATCTGCGCCTGCGTCAACGCAAAGCGGATGCCCGAGGTGATAGCCCCGGCCGGATCCACAAGGGTTCCATCGAGGTCAAGCAGCACGGCGGAGGGAGCAATCATCACTGTCGTATTCTCGCATGAACTGGGCGCTTGTGCCGTACGCGCATGCCCGAAACGGCATACACGCACGGCGTTCGCAGCTAGCCCAGCAGCGGCGCGAGGAACCTTCCGGTGTAGCTGGCCTCGACCTTGGCGACCTGTTCGGGCGTGCCGACGGCAATGATCTCGCCGCCGCCGGAACCGCCCTCGGGGCCCAGGTCGATGACCCAGTCCGCGGACTTGATCACGTCGAGGTTGTGTTCGATGGTGATCACGGTGTTGCCCTTGTCCACCAGCCCCTGCAGGACCAGCAGGAGCTTGCGGATGTCCTCGAAATGCAGGCCGGTCGTGGGCTCGTCGAGCACATAGATGGAGCGTCCGTTGGAGCGTTTCTGCAGTTCCGCGGCGAGCTTCACGCGCTGTGCCTCGCCGCCCGAGAGCGTGGTGGAGGCCTGCCCGAGCCGGACGTAGCCCAACCCGACCTCCACCAGGGTGCGCAGGTGGCGGGCGATCGGGGTGAACGCGGCAAAGAACTCCGCACCCTCCTCGATGGGCATGTTCAGCACGTCTGCGATGGATTTGCCCTTGTAGTGGACCTCCAGGGTCTCGCGGTTGTAGCGCGCACCATGGCAAACCTCACACGGGACGTAGACGTCCGGAAGGAAGTTCATCTCGATCTTCAGCGTGCCGTCCCCCGAGCAGGATTCGCAGCGTCCGCCCTTGACGTTGAACGAGAAGCGGCCCGGCAGGTAGCCGCGGACCTTGGCCTCGTTGGTCTCGGCGAAGAGCTTGCGGATGTGGTCGAAGACCCCGGTGTAGGTTGCCGGATTGGAGCGCGGGGTGCGGCCGATGGGCGACTGGTCGACGTGGATGACCTTGTCCAGGTGTTCGAGGCCCTCGACGCGGGTGTGGCGTCCGGGGACCTGCTTGGCTCCGTTGAGCCGGTTGGCGAGCACCTTGTAGAGCACGTCGTTGACCAGCGTGGACTTTCCGGAGCCCGAGACGCCGGTGATGGCCGTGAGCACGCCGAGCGGGAAGCGGGCGGTGACGTCCACGAGGTTGTTTTCGCGGGCACCGATGACCTTGACTTCGCGCTTCTTGTCGATCTTGCGGCGCTTGGCCGGAATCTCGATCTTCCTGCGCCCGGAGAGGTAGTCGCCGGTGATGGAGCGGGTGTTGGCCTTCAGGCCCTCCAGGGACCCGGAGTGCACGACCTCGCCGCCGTGCTCCCCGGCGCCGGGTCCGATGTCGACGATCCAGTCGGCCTCGGCGATGGTGTCCTCGTCGTGTTCGACGACGATGAGCGTGTTACCCAGGGACCGCAGCCGGGTCAGGGTTTCGATGAGCCGGCGGTTGTCGCGCTGGTGCAGCCCGATGGAGGGCTCGTCGAGCACGTAGAGCACCCCGACCAGTCCGGAGCCGATCTGCGTGGCCAGACGGATGCGCTGGGCCTCGCCGCCCGAAAGCGTGCCGGCGGCACGTTCCAGGTTCAGGTACTCCAGTCCGACGTCCAGCAGGAAGCGCAGGCGGGCCTGGATTTCCTTCAGGACCTGGTTCGCGATCTGGGCCTCGCGTCCGGTGAGGACGAGGTTTTCGAGGAACTCCGAGCATTCGCGCATCGGCATGGCCGAGACCTCGGCAATGGATTTGTCGTTGATCAGCACGGACAGCGAGGCGGAGTTCAGGCGTGCGCCGTTGCATTCCGGGCACGGGATCTGCCGCATGTATTCCTCGTACCGGTCTCGGGCGTTGTCCGATTCGGTTTCCAGGTGCTTGCGGTGGATGTACTGGACGACGCCCTCGAAGCCGGTGGAGTACTTGCGCTCTCGGCCGAAGCGGTTCTTGTACTGCACCACGACCTTGTGGTCCTTGCCGTGCAGGATGGCCTGGCGGGCGACGGCGGGCAGCTTGTTCCAGGGGGTTTCCAGCGTGAAGTCCAGCTCCGCGCCCAGTCCCCCGAGCAGGCGGTTCCAGTATTCGGTGGTGGCCGTGCCCAGCGACCACGGCGCGATGGCACCCTGGCCCAGGGGCATTTCCACGTCGGGAATGATCAGGTCCTCGTCGACCTCCAGGCGTGTGCCGATGCCGCTGCAGGCGGGGCAGGCGCCGAAGGGGTTGTTGAAGGAGAACGAGCGCGGTTCGATTTCATCGATGGCCAGCGGGTGCTCGTTGGGGCAGGCAAGGTTCTCGGAGAAGGCACGCACCCGGCCCTCGTCTTCCGGGTCGAGGTCGACGAAGTCGATCAGGACCCGGCCCTCGGCGAGGTTCAGTGCGGTTTCGATGGAGTCGGTCAGGCGCTGGCTCACGGTGTCGTTGATGGCCAGGCGGTCGACCACGACCTCGATGGTGTGCTTGAACTGCTTGCCGAGCTTTGGCGGGTCGGAAAGCTGGATCGTTTCCCCGTCGACCCGGGCGCGGGAATAGCCCTTGGAGCCGAGCTCCTTGAAGAGGTCCACGAATTCGCCCTTGCGGCCGCGCACGACGGGTGCAAGGACCTGGAAGCGGGTCTTGGGTTCGAGCTCGAGCAGCTGGTCCACGATCTGCTGCGGGGTTTGCTTGGTGACGGCTTCGCCGCACACCGGGCAGTAGGGGCGGCCCACGCGTGCCCAGAGCAGTCGCATGTAGTCGTAGATCTCGGTGATGGTCCCCACGGTGGACCGGGGGTTCTTCGAGGTCGACTTCTGGTCGATCGACACCGCGGGAGAGAGCCCCTCGATGAAGTCGACGTCCGGCTTGTCCACCTGCCCCAGGAACTGGCGGGCATAGGCCGAGAGGGATTCGACGTAGCGTCGCTGCCCTTCGGCGAAGATGGTGTCGAAAGCCAGGGACGACTTTCCGGAGCCGGAAAGGCCGGTGAACACGATCATGGCGTCACGGGGCAAATCCAGGTCGACGTTGCGTAGGTTGTGTTCGCGCGCGCCCTTCACCACCAGGCGGGTCAGGTCGTGCGGACGGAGGGTTTCAGGGGAGCGGGAAGTAGCCACCAGATCATGCTAATCGAAAACTGGTTCGAATGGAGCGAACTTGTGAGCAACAAGACGCAGGTCTATCCAACTTGCGAAGTGAACGCCGCCCGGACGTAGCCGATGGCTGCTTTCTCCGAGATCCCCCAGCGTGTCGCAACGGCCGCAAGCTCGGAGGCGGCGTCGGCAACGGCGACCGCGCCTTCATCTTCCGCCGCTTGGACGATGGTGCCGTGGCGGCCCCGGGTCACGACGACACCGGTGGCCTCCAATTCCTTGTAGACCTTCGCCGCCGTGTTGACCGCGAGACCGAGTTGTTCGGCGAGCGCCCGGACCGAGGGCAGTTTCGTTCCGGCCTTGAGTCGTCCCTTCGAGATCGCGACGAGTATCTGCTGCCTGACTTGCTGGTAGGGAGCGGTTTTGTCCGTGCTGTCGAGAGCGATGAATGCCAGCGGATTGCTGTCCACGTGTGCCGTCCTTTGTTGGTGCCGGGGGGCGGTGCTTGCGCTTCAGCCTATCGCGCCGGATTCGGCGTTCCACATAGGATGTTGCAATGAGTGAAACCTTCCTTGACCTCACTGACGTGACCATCCGATCCGTGAGCGTTTCCGAAATGTCCAACAACATCTACCTCGTGACGTCCAAGGGCGATGGCTCCCAGTTGCTGATCGATGCGGCCGACGATGTGGCGGCCATCGAGGGATTGGTTGACTCCGCTGCTTCGGATGCCAACGTCCCTACGCAGCTTGCGGGCATTGCCACGACCCACCAGCATTGGGACCACATCCGGGCGCTGGCAGAGTATGCCGGCAAGACCGGGGTGAAGACCTACGCGGGTGCCGAGGACGTGGACGGCATTGCTGCCGGCGCCAACGTCGTCATTGATGTTCCGCTGAAGCATGGCGACACGATATCGGTTGGCCAAGTGGTCCTGGAGTGCGTGCACCTTCGTGGGCACACCCCGGGCTCGATTGCCTATGTGTTGCGGGACAGCGGTGGAACCACGGTGATCTTCAGCGGGGATTCCTTGTTCCCCGGTGGAGTGGGAAACACGGGGAACGATCCGCAGCGTTTTACCTCGTTGCTTGACGACGTGGAGACGCGGCTCTTTGGAGCGTACCCGGATGAGGCTTTGGTTCTCACGGGTCACGGGTCATCAACGACATTGGGCGCGGAGCGGCCGAGCCTGGACGAATGGCGCAACAGGGGCTGGTAGTCAGGGTTCCTTTGGGGACCCCGGAGGTGATTCCGGGGTCCCCGGCAGGGGCGGCGCCATGGCTCGATACATCTGTCCACCGGGGGTGGTGATCAGGATGCTATGCCGCTGTCCCCGGATGAGGTGTTCTTCCCAGCCTTCGGTCTCTTTCACCTGGTTGCAGCAGACGCAGCGTCCGTCCAGGTTAATTTCGGTGGTTGTCCCGCCCCTGCGCACCTGGTAGACGTGGTCGATGTGGCGAATCGGGGCATCGCAATACGGTGTTCGGCAGAATTGGTCGCGTATCTCGATGAGATCCCTGAGTTTGGGCGGCACACTGCGGGATTCGGAGTCCATGGCCAAGAGTTCGCCCGTCGTGGGCGCCGTATACACGCGGCGCATCCAGACGTCGACCTCGCTTTCTTCTTCCGAAGAAGTTCGGTCACCGGCAATGAGCCACCGGGCATGGGCTGCAGAGATGGTTCCGTAGCCATACAAGTGCGCAGGTTCACTGTCTCCCGCCAGCAGCGTGCGGTCGGTCATGTTCAGGTGAACCAGCAGCGAGGGCCGCAGCCCGTTTGCGTGCCCGGTGATTCCCGAGACCAGCGCGTCGGCCATGGTCTGGTCGTCGGTGCGGCGATCCTCGCTGGAGCGGAGTTTGGAAGCCGCGGCCCGCAGCGCCTGCTTCACCGCAACTCCCTGCGCCGCGGTGAGAAGTGCGTTCAGTCGCATCATCCCATCGGGTGTCGGGGTCAGCGTCACGCGGCGCTTGACCATGGCATCTGCCTGTTTGTTCGCTTCGACCCGGCCGTCGTAGGCAAGGGCTTCCTTGTCGATGCGCGATGCCAGTTGCTTGGTGCCCACGCCTTCGAGGGCGCCTCGCTCGCCCGCCATGTTCCGGTCGATTTGTCGGCGAACGTCGGCATGCATGTCACTGGTCTTGCTCACCATAAGCATGGCGCGCTCTTCGGTGAGCTCACCGCGCTCCAGTGCGTTGAAGGTGTAGGGCATTTGCTCGATCATGGCCCGCGAGTAGTTCACGAAGCGGGGCCCCAGGTGTTGGGCCTCCTTGCGCGCCAGGGCGACTTCAGCGCCGGTGCCACGCGCCGGGTTCTGCTGGTATAGGCCTTCTTCACGGTGCCTGGCAATGATGTCCTGCTCCAGGGCGTATGCTTCCTTGGCCTGGGCCGCACAGAGGGCGGCTTTCGCGCGCTCCATCGCTGAGATTCGAGCGCCCCGCACCTGCTCACCCACGGTCTGCGGCAAGTGGGTCACGGCCTCGGCCATGCCGTTGATGAAATCGACGTAGCCGTCGCCGGGCCCTTCCGCTGCAGAGCGCTGCTTGGGAGGCCTGCGCAGATCCGAGGGGATGTGGCGATGGCCAAGGAGGATTTCCCCGGCTTCCTCCACGGTGAGGGATCTCGGGTTCGAATCGTATTCCTGGGAATCTTCGAACATACTTACTATTTTACGCCCGGATCGCAGGTTTGTGAAGGTTCCGGCGAGCGCAATCCATCATAAAAAGCCTAGTCAAAGTGCGGTAAGAAAATACTTTCGAAAAATCGTGCTCGTAGTGGCTAATGGAACTTGATGCCCTGGGATTCGCAGGCCTTCTTGAACGCGTCCTTGTCTGTGATTTCGGGGGCCCCGGCGGCATCGGTGTCGACCGCGGTGCGGATTTGTTCGGTGGAAGCCTTGGAACCGTGCTCGGCCGCCTTCTTCATGTTGGTTGCGCCGAGGTTTCCCGTATCCGCGTATCCGCTGCCGAAGTGGATGCAGGCGGTGTTCCCCTGCTGGTCGTTCAGGCGAAAGTCTTCGGCTGACGGCCCGGAGCAGGCGGCGAGCATCAAGGTGGCAGCGGCAAGAACCGGCAAAAGCTTCTTCATGTTCCCAAGCCTAGGAGAGCGGCATCCCACCTGGGAATCTGGTTGCCTTGGGGAAGGTTAGCGCTTGCGACCCACCATGAAGATACGCCGGAACGGGAACAAGGTCAGGGAGCCCCCGCGGGCGTCCGCGAAGGAGGGGTACGCCTGGGATACCAAACGGGCATACTCGGCCTCGAACGCGGCCGCATCTGTTTCCGAAAGCCTGGCAAGCACCGGACGCAGCGCCGTCCCGCGCACCCATTCCAGGACCGGGTCCGGCCCGCTGAGGATCTGCCCGTACGTCGTTTCCCAGACATCGGATTCGAATCCGGCCGCCAGCAGGATCTTCAGGTAGTCGGCGGGCTCCCCCACCGCGTCGTCCTGCCGCAGGACCCCGGCCAGCTGCGGGGCCCAACGCTCCGAGTTGGCCAGCTCCCGCATCAAAGTATGGGAAGGGGAGCCGAAGTTGCCCGGCACCTGGGCCGCAAACCAGGCCCCGGGGGCCAATGCCCCCAGCCACTTGGCGATGAGCTGCCGATGTTCGGGGATCCATTGCAGCATCGCGTTGGAGACCAGCACGTCGGTGTCGGGGGCCGGCATCCAGGTGCTCGCATCCGTCATGGCGAAGGACAGGTTGGCCGCGTGTTGCTTGGCCCGCGCCTGCTCGATCATTTCCTCCGAGGAGTCCAACCCGGTCACCCGGGCATCGGGCCAGCGCTCGGCCAGCGAATGGGTCAGGGGTCCCGGACCGCACCCCATATCCACCACGAGCTGCGGCGTCGCGGCGGTGATACGGGCCGTCAGATCGTAAAACGGACGGTCGCGATGGTCTGCAAACTGCACGTACTTGTTCGGGTCCCATTTCATAACCACAGCGTAAGCGGAAAGCCCCTCGTAAACCGATAGTCTTGGACACATCATGAAACTTACCGAGTTGCTGCCCAACACTCCCCCACGCGGTGCCACCGCCGAATCCACCTACGAAGCCTTCGTGAAGTGGGTGGAGGACCGCGGCATCGGGCTTTACCCGGCACAGGACGAGGCCGTCATGGAATTCGTGGCCGGCAACAACGTCATTCTCGCCACCCCCACGGGGTCGGGCAAGTCGCTGGTGGCGGTCGCCGCGCACTTCCACGCGCTGGCCCGCGGGGAGCGCAGCTACTACACCGCCCCGATCAAGGCACTCGTCTCGGAAAAGTTCTTCGACCTGTGCAAGATCTTTGGCGCGGAGAACGTCGGAATGGTCACCGGCGATTCCTCGGTCAACCAGGATGCCCCCATCATCTGCTGCACCGCCGAGATCCTTGCCAACATCGCCCTGCGCGAAGGCAAGAAAGCGGACCTCGGCCCGGTGGTCATGGACGAGTTCCACTTCTACTCCGACCCGCAGCGCGGCTGGGCCTGGCAGGTCCCGCTGCTCGAGCTCCCGCAGGCGCAATTCCTGATCATGAGCGCCACCCTGGGCGATGTCAGCCGCTTCGAGGACGAACTGACGCTGCGCACCGGACGCGACACCACCACCGTGGCGCACGCCGAACGGCCCATCCCGCTGCACTACTACTACTCGCAGGACCCGGTGCAGGAAGCCATCGAGGAACTGCTCTCCACCAAGCAGGTGCCGATCTACGTGGTGCACTTCAGCCAGCTCGAAGCCATCGACCGGGCCAGCGGGCTGATGAGCATCAACGTGTGCACCCGCGAGGAAAAGGACCGGATCTCCGAGTTGATCGCCGGATTCAGGTTCGCCCCGGGCTTCGGCAAGACGCTGAACCGCCTGGTCCGCCACGGCATCGGCGTCCACCATGCAGGCATGCTGCCCAAGTACCGCCGGCTGGTGGAGCAGCTGGCCCAGGCCGGACTGCTCAAGGTCATCTGCGGCACCGACACCCTGGGCGTGGGCATCAACGTCCCCATCCGCACCGTGCTGATCACCGCGCTGTCCAAGTACGACGGGGTGCGCACCCGCATCCTGAACTCCCGCGAATTCCACCAGATCGCCGGACGCGCGGGCCGCGCGGGCTTCGACACCGCCGGAACCGTCGTGGTCCAGGCGCCCGAGCACTCCATCGAGAACAAGAAGGCCATGGAGAAGGCGGTCGCGAAGTTCGGCGACGATTCCAAGAAGATCCGCCAGGTCGTCAAGAAGAAGCCGCCGCAGGGCTTCGTGACCTGGGGAGAAAAGACCTATGAGCGGATCATCGCCTCCACCCCCGAGACGCTGAACTCCTCGTTCGCGGTGACCCACTCGATCCTGCTGAACCTGCTGGCGCGCGAGGGCGATTCCTTCGCCGCGGCACGCCGGCTGCTCACCGAGAACCACGAGCCGCCGGTGCGGCAGCGTGCCCTGCAGCGCAAGGCGCTGGGCATCCTTCGCGAGCTGCTGGCCACCGGGGTCGTCGAACGCCTCGAGCACCCCGACAGGCACGGGAACATGCTGGCCCTGACGGTGCACCTGCAGGAGAACTTCGCGCTGAACCAGCCGCTGTCCCCGTTCGCGCTGGCGGCCCTGGAACTCTTCGACGCCGAGTCCCCCGGCTACGCGCTGGACGTGGTCTCGGTCATCGAGGCCACGCTGGAAAAGCCGCGCCAGGTGCTTTCGGCCCAGGAGAAGAAGGCCCGCGGCGAGGCGATTGCCGCGATGAAGGCCGAGGGCATGGAGTACAACGACCGCATGGCCGCGCTCGAGGAGGTCACCTACCCGCAGCCGCTGGCCCAGATCCTCACCAATGCCTTCGAGCAGTACCGCGCCGGCGCCCCGTGGCTCGGCGACTTCGAGGTCGCCCCGAAGTCGGTGGTCCGCGACATGTACGAGCGCGCCATGAGCTTCAGCGAATACGTGCAGTTCTACTCGCTGTCCCGCTCCGAGGGCGTGTTGCTGCGCTACCTCACCGACGCCTTCAAGGCGCTGCGCCAGACCGTGCCGCAGGACGCGCTGCGCGAGGACCTTGAGGACCTCATCGAGTGGCTAGGGGAACTGATCCGCCAGATCGACTCCTCGCTGCTGGACGAATGGGAGGAATTGGCCAACGGGGTGCTGCACGAGCCCGACGCCGAGATCATCCCGCCGGCCCCCGAGCGCCTGACCTCCAACGAACGGGCCTTCCGCGTGATGGTGCGCAACGAGATGTTCCGCCGTGTGAAGCTCTTCGCCGACGAGCAGGACTCCGCCCTGGGCGAGCTGGACGGGCATTCGGGCTTCGGCGCCGATGCGTGGGCCGATGCCATGGACGCGTACTTCGAGGAACACGAGGACATCGACGACGGCCCCGGCGGCCGCGGGCCCAACCTGTTGCTGATCACCACCTCGAAGGACAGCTGGACGGTGCGCCAGGTCTTCGCCGACCCGGCCAGCCACCACGACTGGGGCATCGATGCCACCGTCAACCTGGCGGACTCCGACGAGGCCGGGTACCCGGTCATCACGGTGACCAATGTGGGCCGCAAGGACTAGCTGCACCAAACACAGGCGCCCGCCGGGAAGGATTTCCCGGCGGGCGCCTGTGTTGTGGCCGGACCTCCCGGAGTTGCCTAGAACCCCAAGAGCTTGGTCAGCGGCTGGACCTGGTTGTGGGCCAGCAGCACGATCGGCACCACGAGCCCGGCCAACGCGTAGAGGGACACCGGGATGCACAGCAGCCATTCGCGCACCGAGCCTGCCCGGCCCAGCACGGGGATGGCAATCCGGCCTCCGGGCTTCCACACGTCCCTGAGCAGCGGCATGCGGCGGATGAAGCGCGGGGACTTGATCTTGATCGGCCAGATCAGGTTGCAGCCGCCGACCGTGAGCATGTCCCCGGCAATGTGCACCGCGCAGCCCACGGCCACCGCCAGGACCAGCCAGTTCTGCTCGTCGGGCGAGAACACCGCCACGAAGATGCCGGCCGGAACCGAGACCAACCACGGCAGCTTCGCCATGGTGTCGGGAATGAACTTCAGCGCCTTCAGCGCAAAGGACACCAGCAGCACCGCCAACAGCCCGGCGCCCGGGTAGATGATCCCGAAGCGGGAATTCTCCATGGTCCACAGCCCCAGCACCCAGGCCAGGACGGTGAACGCCGCGATGCCCAGCAGCGAGTGCGTGCCGTTGCGGTGCCCTCCGGAAACCTCTCCGATGCCGGCGCAGATCGCGTTGGACACCGGCGGCAGCGAGTGCGCGATGGTGGCCCGGCGGTGGTCCGCATCGGGCAGCAGCGCCGCCCCCGCGCAGACCATGGCGCCCGCAACCCCGGCGATCGGGGATTGCTCCAGCATCCCGAATCCCAGCGGGATCGCATCGGGCAGCCAGGTCAGCTTCTCGGAGAGACTCCCGGTGGGGAGCTTGAAATTCGTGGTCAACGCGATCCAGGCTGCTGCGCCGGTGGCCGCGTGGTGGCCGCCCATCATATTGCTTGGTGCCGTCCTTGCTTTGGTTCTTGCTTCTCGATCGCCCCCAACCTTAAGTGCTGCCACCCACGCGTTGGATTCACGGCACGCATGGCCCGCCGGTAGGCTTGGTCACATGCCCCTGATTCGCCCCGTGGCGCCCGCCGACGCCCCCGCCATCCTTGAACTCATCCATGAATTGGCTCTCTTCGAGCGCGAGCCCGACGCCGTGAAAAACACCGAAGCGGACCTCGCCGCCCACCTCTTCGGGCCGGACCCGCAGGTGTACGCGCACGTGGTGGACCAGGACGGCACGGTGCTGGGCTTCGCCCTGTGGTTCCTGACGTATTCCACCTGGGAGGGAACCCACGGGATCCACCTCGAGGACCTCTACGTGCGCGAGTCGGCGCGGGGCGCCGGACACGGCAAGGCACTTCTGGCCGAATTGGCACGCATTGCCGTGGCCCGCGGCTACCGGCGCGTGGAATGGAGCGTGCTGGACTGGAACGCCCCGGCCATCGGCTTCTACGACTCGCTCGGCGCCGGTTCCATGGACGGCTGGACCGTGCGGCGCCTCGAAGGCGCAGCCCTGGCGGAACTGGGGGCAGGGGCATGAGCAACACCCACACCTTCCGCGGGATGAACACCACCGAGCACTACTTCCAGGTCCCGCTGGACCACGCCCGCCCGGCGGGCGAAAAGATCACCGTCTTTGCCCGCGAGATCTCCTCCACCGGGCACGCCGATCCCGCCTCGCTGCCCTGGCTGCTGTTCCTGCAGGGCGGACCGGGCGGGAAGTCCCCGCGTCCGGCCTCCCTGTCCGGCTGGCTCGCGGAGGCGGCCAAGACCTTCCGCATCCTGCTGCTTGACCAGCGCGGCACCGGCCTGAGCACCCCGGCCAACCGCCAGTCCCTGCCGATGCGCGGGGACGCGGCGGCCCAGGCCGCATACCTCACGCACTTCCGCGCCGATTCGATCGTGCGCGACGCCGAAGCCATCCGCAAGGACCTCGGGATCGAGAAGTGGAGCACCTTCGGGCAAAGCTACGGCGGCTTCTGCACGCTGACCTACCTGTCCCTGGCCCCGGCGGCACTGGAACGCTGCATCGTCACCGGCGGCCTGGCCTCGCTCACCGCGGACGCGGACACCGTGTACCGGGCGACCTACCGGCGGATGGCCGAGCGCAACGCGGAATACTTCGACTGGTACCCGCAAGACCGCAAGGTCCTGCGGGAGATCGTCGCGCACCTGGCCCACACCGAGGAGCACCTGCCCAACGGCCGGGCGCTCACCGTGCCGCTGGTGCAGATGCTCGGCCAGTTCCTGGGCGGCAACGCCCGGGTGCACTCGCTGCACCACGTCTTCGAGGCCGCCTTCATCGACACCCCTGGCGGCAGGCGGCTATCGGACACCTTCCTGGCCGCGGTCGCCGAGCAGGCCGACCGCACCACCAACCCGCTTTACGCGCTGCTGCACGAGTCGATCTACGCGCAGGGAGCGGCCACCAACTGGTCCGCGCAGCGCGTGCTGGCCGAGTTCCCGGCATTCTCCCCCGATGCCGAATTCCCGCTGCTGACCGGGGAAATGGTGTTCCGCTGGTACTTCGAGGACGACGCGGTGCTGCGCCCGCTGGAGGAAACCGCCCGGATCCTGGCCGAGCACGAGGACTGGGAACCGCTCTACGACCCCGCGGCGCTGGGCGTCAACACCGTGCCGGTCGCCGCGGCCGTCTACGCCCACGACGTGTACGTGGATCGGGACCTGTCGCTTCAAACCGCCGCGGCGGTCGGCAACGTGCGGGTGTGGGAAACCGAGGAGTTCCACCATGACGGGATCGGCGACGAGGGCGCGATGATCTTCGCGAAGCTGTTGGAGCTGGGCAAGGACTAGGCCGCGTCACACTGCCGGTCGCAATCACGACGGGAAACACTTCCGTGATAGGTGTTGAAGTGCAACCATCCGGAGCGGCCGAGAGACCTGGATCGATGACGCCGCAGCAACCCGCCCCGCCGACGGGACCCCGTCGGGCCGGCAACGGTGCTACTGCCAGGACCGATGGAAAGTAGGCACTTGCCCATGTCCTTTAACACCAGCCACATCCGCACCACCCACGCCGGCTCGTTGCCGCGCACCGACGCGCTGTTGGCCGCCAACGAGGCGAGGGAACGCGATGGAATCACCCCCGAGTTCCTCGAATTGCTCGAAACCTCTGTCACGGGCATCGTGGCCAGGCAGCGCGAGCTGGGCATCGACATCCCCAACGACGGCGAATTCGGGCACACCATGTCCTCCGCCGTCGACTTCGGCGCCTGGTGGAACTACTCCTTCGCCCGCCTCGGCGGGCTGCAGGAAACCACCGTCGACCGCTGGGCCGAGACCACGGTCAACCGTTCGTCCCCCGGCAACGTGGTGCTCACCTCCTTCCCGGACCGCCGCGACCGCCGGGCCTTCGCCGAGGCGTACGCCGATCCGGCCTCCGGCATCCTGGCGCACCGCAAGGCCACCACGCAGCCGAAGGTCGTCGCGCCACTGACCTACACCGGGCACGACCTGGTGGCATCGGACATCAAGAACCTGAAGACCGCCATGGCGGCCACGGACACCGAGGAGGGCTTCCTCGCGGCGCTCTCCCCCGCCTCCTGCGCGCGGCTGGCCAACGACTTCTACACCAGCGACGAGGAATACATCTTCGCTGCCGCGGATGCCATGCGCGAGGAGTACAAGGCGATCCTCGATGCCGGGCTCATCTTGCAGATCGACGACCCGTCGCTGGCCGAATCCTGGGACCAAATCAACCCGGAGCCGAGCCTCGAGGACTACCTGAAGTTCCTGGAGCTGCGCGTGGAGGCCACCAACCACGCGCTGCGCGGTCTGCCGGCCGAGCGGATCCGGCTGCACGTGTGCTGGGGTTCCTGGCACGGCCCGCACACCACCGACATCCCGTTCGCCGACATCCTGGACCCGGTGCTGCGCATCAATGCCAACATGATCTCCTTCGAGGCCGGGAACGTGCGCCACGAGCACGAATGGCGCATCTGGGAGGACCGTGCACTGCCCGAGGGAAAGATCCTGGTCCCCGGCGTCGTCTCGCATGCCACCAACGTGGTCGAGCACCCGGAGCTGGTCGCCGACCGCATCGAGCGCTTTGCGAACCTGGTCGGACGCGAGAACGTGATCGCGTCCACCGACTGCGGGCTGGGCGGGCGCGTGCACCCGCAGATCGCCATGGCCAAGCTCGAAGCCCTGGGCGCCGGCGCGGCGCTGGCCACCAAGCGCCTGTGGAAGGGCGCCGAGATCATCGCCTGATCCCCGACAACCGATGGGAGCCGCCGCACGCACCGGGGTGCGGCGGCTTTTTGTCCGTGGGCGTGTCTGCCGCGGCCGGTGGCCGACTCGCTGCTGTACACCCCCAACAGCCTGCTGGATCCGGGGCTGGTCTAGGCCGGGGAGCCGAGCTCCACCAGCAGCACCCCGCCGACGATCAGTACGATCCCGGCCGTCATCAGCAGCGTCAGCGGTTCCTTGAAGATCCATTTGCTCAGCACCGCGGTGATCGCCACCCCCGCTGCAGCCCAGATCCCGTACGCCACCCCGATGCCCATCCCGGAGCGCAGTGCGAGGGAGAGCATGGTGAAGGCCAGCAGGTAGCCGGCGGCCACCGGGACGTACCAGGCCCTGGAGCCGGTGAGCGTTGCCCGCAGCGACATCGTCGCGCCGACCTCGGCGATGATCGCGGTTCCCAGGAAAAGCCACATCATGATGTACGTTCCCGCGTCTTCAGGGCCCGTTGGCGAAGGGCGTGCTGGGACCCGAATTCCACCAGGACGACCCCGGCAATGATGATTCCCAGGCCAAGGACCATCAGCGGGGTGAGCGCCTCGGCAAAAAGCAGCATCGCCAGGATGGCGGTCAACGCCACCCCGAGGGCGCCCCAGATGCCGTAGGCGACCCCGAGTCCCAGGCCCGCGCGCATGGCCAGCGCCAGGCAGGTGAAGGCGCCGGCGTAGCCCAGCACCACGACCGCGTACCACCACGGCTCCCCCAGCGCGGCCTTCAGCGCGAGGGTGGCGGCGACCTCGGTGGCAATGGCCAGCGAGAGCAGGAACCACTTGTTCACTTGAGTTCGCGCACGCAGAAGAACGCGACGACCAGGATGAAGCCCAGGCACAGGTAGCCCAGGCCGGCGAAGCCCAGCGTGGCCAGCAGCACCCCGGACCCGGCGGCGCCCAGCGCCCCGGCCGCACCCATGAGGGTGTCGGAGACGCCCTGGACCAGCACACGGCGGGGACGGTCCACCCGCTCGGCCAGGAACGCGGAGCCGGAGACCGTCGACATCGACCAGCCCAGGCCCAGCAGCACCAGCGCAACCGTGACCGCGGCCCGGGAATCGGCGCCGAGTCCGGCGACCAGCACGGCCGCCACCAGCACCGTCATGCCAGCCAGCATCATCCGCGGCTGGCCGATCCTGTCCGCCCACGCCCCGATGAACGGGGAGAGCGCATACATCCCGGCGATGTGCAGGGAGATGACGAAGCCGATGACGATCAGGATGTCGGCGCTGCCCCCGTGCATTTCGTGCCCGGGGGTGGCGGCCAGGTCCTTGAGGTGCACTGGGGTCATCGACATGACCCCGACCATCACCAGGTGTGCGACCACGATCGTGGCAATGCCCAGGGTCGCGCCCGGAGAGGCGCGCACCGCCGACAGCCCGGTGGCCAGCGACCCGCGGCGCCGGCCCGTCGCGACGGGGTGCGGGGGCACGCCGTCTTCCCTTTCCCAGGCCCGGGCGAGATCGATGGGGTCCGGGCGCAACCCGATGTTCAGCACCAGGATGGCCAGCAGCATGCCGGCCAGGGAGAAGAGGAACGGCCCGCTCATCGGCGGCAGGCCGAATTGCCCGCCCAGCGCCGACCCCGGTCCGATGAGGTTCGGGCCGGCGACCGCGCCGATGGTGATGGCCCAGACCACCAGTCCCAGGTCGCGCCCGCGGGTGGCGTCGGCGGCCAGGTCGGTGGCGGCGAAGCGGGCCTGCAGGTTCGCCGCCGATCCCACGCCCAGCAGCGCGGCCCCGAGCAGCAGCACGGGGAAGGAACCAAGCACCGGGGCCAACATCATCCCGACGGCGCCAAGCGCGGCCAGGAAGTAGCCCAGGGACAGCGCCCTGCGGCGCCCGCGCTTCACGGCCAGCGCCGCCAGCGGCAGCGCGCTGAGGGCGCCGGCCACGGAGATCGCGGTGGTTGCCGCCCCGGCGAAGGCGTTGGACCCGGTCAATTCCACGGCCATGAGCGATCCGATGGCCAGCCCGGCGCCGTTGCCCACGCCACTGAGCAGCTGGGACACCGAGAGCGTGGCCACGGTGCGGCGTTGGGCGCGCACCCGCTCGGGCGCGGGATGGATGGAGGTCGGGGCCGGGGTTGTGTTCACCCGCCCAGCCTAGCAACGCCGCTGCCTTTAACGAGGCTCGGGGCCCGTTCTTCCGAAACAGCGGAAGACGGACCCCGAGCGGGTGCGGCGTGGGAGCTGCGAGGTTATTCGCTGTCCTTGTTGGCCGACTGTTCGGCCTTGTGCTCGGCGGCGGCGCGGCGTCCGGCCGGGGAGAGCAGCGAGGCGACGGTCGCGATGACGATGGTGCCCAGGATGACCACCAGCGAGACGGTGATGGAGAAGTCCGGGACCCAGAGGATCGGCTGGCCGCCGTTGATGAACGGCAGTTCGTTCACGTGCATGGCGTGGAAGACCAGCTTGACGCCGATGAAGGCCAGGATGATCGACAGTGCGTGCTTGAGGTAGACCAGGCGGTCCATCAGGCCGCCGAGCAGGAAGTACAGCTGGCGCAGGCCCATCAGCGCGAACAGGTTCGCGGTGAAGACGATGAACGGGGACTGGGTCAAACCGAAGATCGCCGGGATCGAGTCGACGGCGAAGAGCAGGTCGGTCATGCCGATGGTGATGAAGACCATGACCATCGGGGTGAACATCTTCTTGCCGTCGATGGTGGTGCGCAGCTTGTTGCCGTCAAATTCCTTGGAGATCGGCAGGTTCTTGGTCAGCTTATAGACGATGCCGCTGTTGGCGCCGTCGGACTCGTCCTCGCCGTTGTCGGTGGCCTGCTTCCAGGCGGTCCACAGCAGGAAGGCACCGAAGATGTAGAAGACCCACGAGTAGTTTTCGATGACTGCGGCACCGAGGATGATGAAGATGCCGCGCAGGATCAGGGCAATGATGATGCCGAACATCAACACTTCCTGCTGGTATTTCCGCGGCACCGAGAAGCGGGCCATGATGATGATGAACACGAACAGGTTGTCGATGCTCAGCGAGTATTCGGTGACCCAACCGGCAATGAATTGCTGGCCGATGTCCGGGCCCGCCTGCCACCAGACGACGGCACCGAAGATCAGGGCGAGGGTGACGTAGAAACCGACCCAGAGGCCGGATTCCTTCATCGAGGGTTCGTGTGGTTTCTTGACCACGTAAAGCAGGTCAAGAAGAAGAATGATGCACAATGCCGAGAGCGAGATAATCTCAAACTGCAGCGACAAGCCGTGGTTTCCCAATGTGGGGCCTTTCAAAACGGGGTACGTGGAATTACCGCAAGTCTCTCCGCCGTCCGCTCAGATCGGGACGACCGCTGTGCCCGGCGAGGCATCGATGCCTCGCGTGTTGACGACCACAGCACAAGTGGGATACTCCCCTACGCTTGGAACAGTCTAGCGCATCCATGTTTCAGGCTCGTGAATGACCTGCGGTTTCACCAGTCCCCGTCGAAGGCCAGCAGGTCCCCGGGTTGGCAGCCAAGTTCCCGGCAGATCGCCGAAAGCGTGCTGAAGCGCACGGCCCTCGCCCGGCCGTTCTTGAGCACCGAAAGGTTCGCCACGGTGACATCGACGCGCCGGGCCAGCTCGGCCAGGCTCATGCCGCGGGCCTCGAGCACCTCGTCCAGCCGGATCCGGATGCCGTGCGGTTCGTCGTCCCGAGCGGGGGCACTCATATGACCCGTTCCAGGTCCGCGTGCATCGCCGCGCCGCGGCGGAACAGCTCGGCGAAGACGTAGATGCCGGCGCCCGCCAGCAGCGGGAGAACGTTGATTTCGAAGCGGTTGTCCACGAACGGGGCAATGGCTGCGTCGTTCAAGACGAGCCATTGGCCCCAGGCGACCAGCAGGGAGCTGGCGGTTCCGCCGGCGCCGACGAGCCAGGCGATCGACCGCAGCCGATTTGCGTTGGCCGAGGTGAAGGGGCCCTCGTCGCGGCGAAGGGTGCGCACCATCCGCACCAGAAGAAGCAGGATTCCAAGGGCCAGGAGCACCGCCAGCAGCTGGCCGCCCAGCAGGCCGACACGCTGCGTGAAGTCCGGGGCGAACACGCTGACCCGGGCCTCGAAGGGGCCGGAGAATTCGCCGCGCCCGGTGGGCACGGGTTCGGCTCCGTACGCATACAGCTCGGGTGTCGTGTGCACTTCGACGCCGTTCACCAGCGGCGCGCGGACGCTTGGCACCTCGCCCGGGAAGTAGGGCCCGAAGAGGCGCTCGCTCACGCCCCACGCCCAGCCCGGAAGCATGCCCCCGAAACCTGCGGAACCCAGGAGCGTGCGCAGCAACCCAAGAACGGCGGTGCACGCGAGCCCGATGTACAGGAGGATTTCCAGCGCCAGCGCGCCCGGTCTTGCCCCGCGGTGCTTCATGACGACCCCTATCGATAAACGGTACTATCGATAAACAATACGGTCCGGCCGCTGGCGGGGCAAGGGGGCGGGCACGCAAACCCGGTTACGCGTGGCCGGCGTTCTTCATCTGCCGAAGTTCCTTCTTCAGCTCCGAGACCTCGTCGCGCAGCCGGGCGGCAACCTCGAAGTGCAGCTCGGCGGCCGCGGCGTGCATCTGCTCGGTCATCTGCTCGATCATCTCCACCAGGTTCTCCGCCGGGGCGGCGGCCAGGCCGTCGGCCCGCACCGTCTCGTGGGCCTTCCTGGTGCCGGCGCTCGAGCGCTTGGCGTTCTTGGCCAGGCGCTGGTTGTTCAGCAGTTCCTGGGTGTCGGCGTCCTCGCGGGCCAGCGAATCGGTGATGTCGGCGATCTTCTTGCGCAGCGGCTGCGGGTCCACCCCGTGGTCCTTGTTGTACTTCTGCTGCACCTCGCGGCGGCGGTTGGTCTCCTCGATGGCCTGGGCCATGGCGTCGGTGATCTTGTCCGCGTACATGTGCACCTGGCCGTCGACGTTTCGGGCGGCGCGGCCGATGGTCTGGATCAGCGAGGTTGCCGAGCGCAGGAAGCCCTGCTTGTCCGCGTCCAGGATCGCCACGAGCGAGACCTCGGGCAGGTCCAGGCCCTCGCGGAGCAGGTTGATGCCCACCAGCACGTCGAACAGGCCCATGCGCAGCTCGCGCAGCAGCTCGACGCGGCGCAGCGTGTCCACGTCGGAGTGCAGGTACTGGACCCGCACCCCGTGCTCGGTGAAGTAGTCGGTGAGGTCCTCGGCCATTCGCTTGGTCAGCGTGGTGACCAGGATGCGCTCGTTGCGTTCGACGCGGGCACGGATCTCGTCGAGCAGGTCGTCGATCTGCCCCTTGGTCGGCTTGACGATGATCTCCGGGTCGATCAGCCCGGTGGGGCGGATGATCTGCTGGACCACGCCGTCGGCCTTGCCGAGCTCGTACTTGCCCGGGGTCGCCGAGAGGTAGACGGTCTGTCCGATGCGCTCGAGGAACTCGTCCCACTTCAGCGGTCGGTTGTCCATCGCCGAAGGCAGGCGGAAGCCGTGCTCCACCAGGGTGCGCTTGCGCGACATGTCGCCCTCGTACATCGCGCCGATCTGCGGGACGGTGACATGGGATTCGTCGATGACCAGCAGGAAGTCGTCCGGGAAGTAGTCGATGAGGCAGTGCGGGGCGGTGCCGGCGGCACGGTCGTCGATGTGCCTGGAATAGTTCTCGATGCCGTTGCAGAACCCCATCTGCTCCATCATCTCCAGGTCGTAGGTGGTGCGCATGCGCAGCCGCTGGGCCTCCACCAGCTTGTTCTGCGATTCCAGGGTGGACAGGCGCTGCTGCAGCTCGTCCTCGATGTCCTTCACGGCCCGGCTCATCCGGTCGGCGCCGGCGACGTAGTGGCTGGCGGGGAAGACGTACATCTCGTTTTCCTCGCGGATCACCTCGCCGGTGACCGGGTGCAGCGTGTGGATCGATTCGACCTCGTCGCCGAAGAACTCGATGCGCAGCGCCTGCTCCTCGTACATCGGGATGATCTCCACGGTGTCCCCGCGCACCCGGAAGGTGCCGCGGTGGAAGTCCATGTCGTTGCGCGCGTATTGCATGGAGACGAACTTGCGCAACAGGTCGTCGCGGTTCAGTTCCATGCCCTTTTTCAGGGTGACCATGCCCGCGACGTATTCCTCGGGGGTGCCCAGGCCGTAGATGCAGGAGACCGTGGCGACCACGATGACGTCGCGGCGGGTCAGCAGCGCGTTGGTGGCGGAGTGGCGCAGCCGTTCGACCTCCTCGTTGATGGAGGAGTCCTTCTCGATGAAGGTGTCGGTCTGCGGGACGTAGGCCTCGGGCTGGTAGTAGTCGTAGTACGAAACGAAGTACTCGACCGCGTTGTTGGGCAAAAGCTCGCGGAACTCGTTGGCCAGCTGCGCGGCCAGCGTCTTGTTCTGCACCATCACCAGGGTGGGGCGCTGCACCTGTTCGATGAGCCAGGCGGTGGTGGCGGACTTGCCGGTGCCGGTGGCGCCGAGCAGCACCACGTCCTTTTCGCCGGCGTTGATCCGTTCGGTAAGCTCCTTGATGGCCGTGGGCTGGTCGCCGGCGGGCGTGAACTCGCTGATGACCTCGAAGGGGGCAACGACGCGGTTGATTTGCTGCGCAAGACTCATGTTCCTAGGCTACGCCCTGGCACCGATGGTTTGGATGCCCGCTCGCCCGAGGCTGAAAGCCGTCGCGGTGGCTCCGGGCAACCTCCTATGCGGTGTTGGATCCGGCGCGCAGGCCGTGTGCCGCCCGCTCGCCGCCGTGTGCGGCAAGGGACACCCGCACCGCACCGACCCAGACGAGTGCCGAACCCACCAGGTGCAGCACCACCATCGCCTCGGGAAGATGGGTGAAGGCCTGGACCACGCCGATCACGCCCTGGGCCAGGAACACCGCGATGAACATCCCGGCCTTGGCCGCCACGGCCGTTTCCCCCGGGCGTTGCGCGGTCCGCCGCAGCGCCACGGCCAGGCCGATCGCAACCAGCGCCGCGACACCGTGGATCACCGTGACCGCCAGCCAGGAAAAAGGCATGCGTGGCACGTCGGCGGAATCACCGGCGTGGGGCCCGGTCCCGGTCACCACGGTGCCGACGACGATGAGGACGGCCGTCGCGGCCAGCAGGGCGTTGCCGAGGTTGATCGACCTGCGCGACGCGGCGGGGACAGGGGGAAGTTCTAGCTCCCGGGCCTTGTGCCAGGTCACTGCGGCCGCCGTCAGGAGCAGGGTCGCGGCCAGGAAGTGCCCCGCGACCACAAAGGGGTTCAGCTTGACCCACACCGTGATGCCGCCGATGACGGCGTTGAGGACGACCAGCCAGAACTGCATCCACGCCCAACGGGTCACTGCCGGTGCCGGGTCCCGTTGCAGGCGCGCCGCGATGATGACCCACCCGACAACGGCGCACAGCGCCCCGGTGAGCAGCCGGTTGCCGAATTCCACGATCCCGTGCCAGCCCATTTCCGCGGTGGGGCCAAGCGAGCCGTCGATGCAGGTCGGCCAGTCGGGACAGCCGAGCCCGGAGCCGGTCACCCGAACGACACCGCCGCCGACGATGATCAGGATGGCTGCAATAACGGAGGCCAGGGAGGCCGAGCGCAGCGCCGGCCGGCCCAGGCATACCCGTGCGGCCAGCCATCCAAACGGGGTCCTCGCGGGAGCACCGCCCCGGATGGAGCGGTCCCGGCCCGTCGTGCGGCTCGAAGGTTGAGGGGTGTCTGGCGGCATGAAAGTCATCGGTCCTTCGGTTTCGCGTGTTCTCCCGGAAGCACACGGGGCCAGGTGTCCGCCCGTTCTTCCGTGCTTTCCAAGATAGTCCACCGTGTGGCAACCCGGACACCGTGGATCCGGTCCGGGGCCTTCGCCTTTAGGTCCCGGGCGCGGCCGCTGCCGCGACGGTGCGCAGCTTCCCGATGCGATCGAGGGCCGTCTGCGCCGCGTGGGGCGCGAAGCCGAAGTACGCCTCGGCGCCGTCCAGGATGCCGTCGACCAGCTCGGAAGCGTCAACGATGTGGCGGACCTTCCCGGCGGTGAATTTGGTGAGGTTTCCGCTGCGCTCCAGCAGGATCTGCGCCTCGATAGACGGGTAGGGCACCTCGGCCCTGCCGTCGGCGAGGAAACCTTCCACGGCATCCAGCAGCGCATTCCAGATTCCGGGCAGGTCGTCGACCAGGTCCACCGGAATGAGCTGCAGCGAGTGGTAGCGCAGCTGGACCGCTCCCAGGGTGCCCTCCAGCGTTGCGGCGAGCCCGGGATCCCGCTGGATGCTCACCAGGTGGGCCGTGGTGCCGTCGGCAGGTTCGTGCCGGAGGAAGGATTCGGCAACCAGCGCGGTGTTCACTTGCGGGCCTGCCTCTGCAGGATGTTGCCCAGCGCGCCGCGCATCAGCCGGATCACGCCAAGCACCGTGGCCGCGGCGGCGGACAGCAGGCCGGCGAGCGCGAGCCAGGCCGGGAGCAGCACCTGCGCGTCGTAGCCGGAGGAACGGGCGATGTACTGGTCGCGCCCGCCGAAACCGAGCCAGAGGACCACGGCGACGGCGAGGGTCGCGGCGGCCAGCACCCACAGGATGCGGATGATGCGCATCTCGGTGCGGGCCTTGGCCGCCTCGGTCTCCAAGCGTGCGGCGAACTCGGCCTTCGCCGCCTCGTCCTCAGTGGGCATGGTTGGTGAATGGGGCAATGTGGGTCTCCCAGATCTCGTTGACGCGTTGGTGCAGCTGTTCCAGTGTGCCCGAATTGTTGATCACGGCATCGGCGACCGCGGCACGCTGCTCGTCGGTGGCCTGCGCGGCGATCCGCGCCAGGGCGTCGGCCTCGGCCATCCCCCGGTCCTCCACCATGCGGCGCAGGCGTTCGGCCAGCGGTGCGGCCACCACCAGGACCTTGTCGAAGTCCTTGGTCTGGCCGGTTTCCACCAGCAGCGGGATGTCCTGGACGATCACCGCGCCCGCGGGTGCGGCAGCGCGCAGGCGGGCGGCCTCGGCGCGCACCAGCGGGTGGACGATGGAGTTCAGTTTTTCGCGGGCCGCCGCGTCGGCGAAGACCAGCGCGCCGAGCGCGGGGCGGTCCAGGGAACCGTCGGCGGCCAGGATGCCGGGGCCGAAGGCGGCAACGACCGCCTCCAGCCCCGGGGTCCCGGGTGCCACGACGGCCCGGGCGATCGCGTCGGCGTCGATGAGCACCGCGCCGCGGTCCACCAGCATCCTGGCGACAGCGGACTTCCCGGCGGCGATTCCGCCTGTCAGGCCAACATTGAACATGCACCTAGCCTACGACAGACCGGCACGGCAGCGGTCCTCGACGTGGGGTGATGGCGGGCTGCCTTCCTGAGGGTCCGGAAGACAGCGGCCTCGGGAGCGACCGTCAGGCTTCGAACGCAGCTCCCAGCTCGGCCCGCAGGAATTGCCGCACCCACTCCCTGGCCAGGTCATGGTCGAGCCCCGGGGCACCGAGGCTGAGTTGCGTGGAAATCCCGTCCACATAGGCAGAGGTTTTCACGGCGACCGAGCGTGGATCGGCGTCCGCGCGGAAGGTTCCATCGCCGATGCCGCGTCGGATGGTTCGTTCGCACCCGGACCGCCACAAATGCAACCGGCCGTATTCCTCTGCCGGAGGGTCCGGGAAACGGGCGGACTCGCTCCAGTAATCCGACCAGAAGCGCCAGTGCCGCAGGCTTTCCTCCGACCCGTCGAACAGCGGATCGACCAGCAACAGCAGGGCACGCGCCGCGTCGTTTTCGGTGTCCGCGGCCGCCACCAAGGGGGTGTAGAACCAATCCATTTCGAGCACCGCCGCTTCGGCAAAGATCTCGTGGATGCCCGCGAAATGGTAGGTCACCGTTCCCACCGAGGTCTGCGCCTCCCGGGCAATCTCCCGAAGCCCGGTACGGCGCAAGCCGTCGCGCAGGATCGCCTGCCTGGCCGCCTCGGCAATCAGGGCACGGCGCTGCGCCGGCGCCAGCCGACGCTGGCTCACGTGGAGGTCCTCGGAATGGTTTCCGTCCATTCCCGCTCCGCAACCAGCTCCTCTTCCGCATCGCCCACGGTCGCCCACGCGGTGACGGTGTTGGTCAGCAGGAAGTTGCTCGCGTCGGCCCCCAGCACCGAATGGGTTTCCAGCCTGGCTGACCAGCCTTCGTTGGCAAGGCCGATCGACCACGCCGACCGAGCCTGCCCGCTGAGCGGGTCGCCGTCGCGGATCGTGTAGGTCTCGCGGCTGTATTCGGTGAAGACCAGCCCGTCGGGGTAGCGGCGCGAACCCCCGTAGCCCGGGTCCACGTCCAGCACCCACGTCCCGGATTCCACGTCGTGGCTCACGCTCCGCTGGGAATCGGCGACGAACGCCGGATCGGCCTGCCCGGCATCGTTCTCCAGGTAGTCCACCGGAAGCCGTGGGGACTGCTCCGGCTCGCCGAAGCCGACCCCCTCGATAAGACCGGAGGTGGTGGCCAGGGCGGCCGCGTCGGCTCCCAGAACCGGAAGCTCGAGCGTGCTGGCTGCCAGCTCGATTTCGAGCGACGGGTCCCCCGGTGGCGGCCAGATCCACGGCCAGTAGTTGGTGGAAAGCGCGAGCCGGATCGTATGCCCCGGGGCAAAGACGTAGCCGATGCCGACCATCTCGAATTCGACGTCGACGTACTCCCCAATTGGCATCGGCACCGCTTGGTGCCGGCCCTCGCGCTTGTTCAGGTTCAGCACCCCGCGGGTCACCAGTGTCGAGGAGCCGTCGGGGGCGACATCGCACAACCGGGCGATGATGTTGGCTTCGGACTGGTCGGCGCGCAGCCGCAGGCGCACCCGCGCGTTGCCCAGGATGCCCACCGGACCGGGCGCCGGAGGCAAATCGATGCACACGCTGCGGCCGTCCTCGGCACGCTGGTCCGGCGGGAGATCGGTGGCGTTGCCGAACGGGAAGTACCGCCCGGCATCGGCCCCCGTGTGCTGCGGGCTGCGCACGAGCGCCACCCCGTCGTGGACCGGGGTGCCGCAGCTGCCCTCGGACAGGGCGTGCCGTTGCCCGCGGATCTCCTGCGCCGGCCAGTTGGACAGTCCCAGCCAGTGGCCCTTGCGCCGCTCGTAGTAGGTGGCCGGCGGGTCGCCCTCGGGCAGGAAGGCCAGTAGTTTCGGGCCGCGATCCGCGCCGTTGTCTATTCCCTTGAGCCAGTGGTCCCACCAGGCGAGCGTTTCGCGCAGGAAGTTGATGCCCGGGCCCGGCGCGTACCCGCGGTCCGGATACTGGTGCGACCAGGGGCCGATGATGCCGCGGACCGGGGAGCCAAGGTTCTGGACCAGGCGCAGCACCGCATCGCGGTAGGGGTCGTGCCAGCCGCCGACGGCGAGCACGGCGGCCTTGATGGAGGAATAGTCCTCGCAGACGCTGCCCTGCCGCCAGTATTCGTCGCGTTCCTGGTGCTCCAGCCATTGTCCGGTCATCGGGCGGGTGTTCTCCAGCCGCTGGCGCCACTGCCCGACCCATGCTTCCCCGACCACCTCGGGCCGCGGAGGGCGGGCGTTGAAGGCGAACATCGTTCCGCCCCACGAGGCCATGTCGATGCCCAGCAGTGCCCCGCCCATGTAGTGCACGTCGTTGTCGTACCGGTCGTCGGTGGAGCAGACGGTGACGATGGCCTTGAGCGGCTCCGGGGCGTGTCCGGCCAGTTGCAGCGAGTTGAAACCGCCCCAGGAGATGCCGAACATCCCCAGCGAGCCGGTGCACCAGGGCTGAGCGGCGATCCAGGCGATGACCTCGAGGCCGTCGGCCTGTTCCTGCTCGGAGTATTCGTCGATGAACAGCCCGTCGGAGCTTCCGGTGCCGCGGATGTCCACGCGCACCGAGGCGTAGCCGTGCCCCGCGTAGTAGGGGTGGCGTTCGTTGTCGCGCGGCGCCGTCCAGTCGTCCAGCCTGTAGGGCAGGTACTCCAGCAGTCCCGGGACCGGGCGGCGGCCCGAATCGCGCGGGCGCCAGATCCTGGCGTGCAGCCGTGCGCCGTCGGCCAGCGGTATCCAGGCGTCCTCGACGAGGATTTCCTGCGGCAGCGGGTCGATGTACTTCATCTGTTCCCGGTTCCTTTCCATGTGCGGATCAGGTGTCCGGGGCTGGGCTCGAGCCAGCCTCCGGGGTTGTCGTCGATCCAGTCCTGTTCCTCGGCCGGCGACTGCGGCAGCTCCAGGTCCCCGGGTTCGAGGACCGCGTCCAGCAGCGAGGCGGTGTACGGGTGGTTGGGTCCGGAGAAGACGTCCGCCACGTTCCCGATCTCGAGAACCCGTCCGTTCTTCATGACCATCACCCGGTCCGCCACATCGGCGACGACGGCGAGGTCGTGGCTGATGAACAGCGTGCTCAAGCCATGGGATTTCTGCAACCCCGAGAGCAGCTCGAGGATGTCTGCCTGCACCGAGACATCGAGCGCGGTGGTGATCTCGTCGGCGATGATCAGTTCCGGTGCGGCGGCCAGCGCCCGGGCGATGCCCACGCGTTGGCGCTGCCCGCCGGAAAGCTGGGCCGGGAGCCGCTTGCCGAAGCTGGCCGGCAGCCCGACCTCGGTGAGCAGTTCCTCCACCCGGCCTCGCTCTTCGGCACGCGCAACCGTGCCGAACAGGCGCAGCGGGCGGCGGATGGCCGCAGCGACGCTCCGGCGCGGGTTCAAGGACGTATCGGCGTTCTGGAAGATCAGCTGCACCAGTTGGCGCAGCTCGCGGCTGCGCCGGGCCACCGGTCGTGCCAGGTCCCCGCCGGTCCCGGTCCCGGTGTCGCCGTGCACGCGCATGGTCCCGGAGGTCGCCGCCGTCAGCCCGGCCAGCGACCAGGCCAGCGTCGATTTCCCGCTTCCCGATTCCCCCACGATCGCCAGCGTTTCCCCGCGCCGGATCTCCAGGTTGACCGAGTCCACCGCAGGCGGTCCGGACGCATGGTACGAAATGCTCACGTTTTCGCAACTGAGCAGGACGTCGCTGCCCTGGTTTCCGGTGCCGGAGGGCGGCTCCGGATCTTGGTTGGTCCCGGTCCCGGCCACCGGGGCAATCGCTTCGGCTCGGGAGCGTGCGCCCAGCGTCGGAACGTCGCGCAGCAGTTGTCGGGTGTATTCGTGCTCCGGGGCGGCGAAAAGCTTGGCCGTGCGCCGGCTTTCCAGGATCCGTCCGTGGCGCATCACGGCGACCTGGTCGGCCATGCCCGAGACCACGCCCAGGTCATGGCTGACGATCAGCGTGGCGGTCTGCAGTTCCCGGCTCAGGTCCTTGATCAGGCGCAGCACAGCCGCCTGGGTCACCACGTCCAGGGCGGTGGTCGGCTCGTCGAGCACCAGCACCGAGGGCCGCGCCGCGATTGCCATCGCGATGCCGACGCGTTGCTGCTGGCCCCCGGAGAGCTCGTGCGGGTAGCGCCGGGCCAGGTCCTTGACGTTCGGCAGCCGCACCTGGTCCAGTGCCCGCAGCACGTCGGTGCGATCCGCGCGCAGCCCGTGGCTGGTCAGCGCCTCGTGGATCTGCGTGCCCACCCTCATTGAAGGGGTCAGCGACTGGCCGGCGTTCTGCGCGACCAGGGCCACGGTTCCGCCGCGCAGGGCGCGCAGCCGGGCCGGGTCGAGCCCGAAGACATCCTGTCCAGCGACCAGCACCCGGCCGCCGATGATGCTGGATCCCGCCCGCAGCTGCGCCAGCAGGGTCCTCGCGACGGTCGACTTCCCGCTGCCCGATTCACCGACCAGCCCGAAGGTCTGCCCGGCGGCAATCGCGAAGGACACCTCCGTGGCCACCGGAACCAGGGCCCGGCCGGCCCGGTAGGAGATGGACAGCTGGTCAACACGGACCGCGTCCCCGGTGGCTGCCACCGGTTCCACGTCTCCGGCCAAGCCGGTCTCGATACTCATTTCACTCCCGTCATTGCGCGGTCGATGCCAAGGCGCTTGCCCAGTCCGTCGGAGGTCAGGTGGAGGCCGATGACAAAACTGGCCAGCGCGGCCACGGGCCCCAGGGTGGCCCACGGGACCACCGTCAATGCCGTCCGGTTCTCCGCGACCATCAATCCCCAGTCGGGGGCCGGCGGGTTGGCTCCGAAGCCCAGGAAGGACAGCGTGGAAATCAGCAGCACCACCCAGCTGGCCCGCATGGCGTACTCGACCAGCACCACGTCGGACACGTTGGGCAGGATCTCCCGCACCACGATCGGACCGGCACGCTCGCCGCGTGCCCTGGCCGCCGTGACGTAATCCAGTGATTTCACGGACCGCGCGGCCCCGCGCACCACCCGGATGACCGCCGGTGTGTAGACCACCACGACGGCCAGCACGATCACCCACATCCCGCTGCCCAGCACCGAGACCACCACCAGCAGCGCCAGGATGGTGGGCACGGAGAGGATGGCATCGACCACGCGCATCACGACGTCGTCGAACCAGCCGCCGAGGTACGCGACCAGGCAGCCAAGCAGGGCGCCGGCGGCCACGGCGATCGTGGTTGCCAGGAACGTCACCTGAAGGGCGTAGCGCCCGCCGTTGAGGGTGCGGGAGAGGATGTCGCGGCCATACATGTCGGTTCCCAGCCAGTGTGCCCCGCTGGGTCCCTGCAGGGCAGCGGCGGAATCGCTGGCCACCGGGTCGTAGGGCGAGATCCATGGTGCCAGCAGGGCCAGCAGCACGTTGCCGAGGATCAGCACGATCCCGATGGTGAATGCGGGACCGGCCCCGCGCAGGGTCGCCTTCATGGTTGGCTCCGTTCGACGGTGGAAATGGCCGGGGAGGCCTTCGGCCCCGACCCCGCCCCAGCACGCCGGCGCGCCCGTGGGCGCAACCGCTGCCGGGGATCCAGGGCCATGGCCGTCAGGTCCGCAAGCAGGTTGCAGGCCACGTAGATGGCGGCCGAGACGACCGCGATGGCTTCGATGACCGGCAGGTCCCGGTTGAACACCGCCTCCAGCATCAGGTTCCCCATGCCGGGATAGTTGAAGATGTTCTCCACCACCACCACGCCGCCGAGCATCCAGGCGATGTTGATGGCCACGACGTTCAGCGTCGGCAGCAACGCGGTGGGCAGCGCGTGGCGCATGACCACCCGCGCGCGCCGCAGCCCCTTGAGCTCGGCCGTCGTGATGAACTCGGAGGTCATCACGTCGATCGTGGAGGTGCGGGTCATCCTGATGATGTAGGCGGCCATGGCCAGGGAAAGCACGATCACCGGGAGCCAGATGCTGGGCAGCAGTTGGGCCAGGGTCGCCTGCGGGCCGTCGAGCACGACGGCGGGAAACAGCGGGATGCCCACGGCGAAGGCCAGCACCAGCAGGGCGGCGACCATGAATTCGGGGATGCTCATGGCCAGCAGCGAGATCAGCGAGATGGAATGGTCGGCCCACTTCCCGCGGCGCAGCCCGGCGACGACACCGAGCACGATGGACAGTGTCACCGAAATGATGACCGTCGGGACGGCGATGAGCAAGGTGTTGCGGAAATGCAGCAGCAGGTTCGGCCCCACGGGTTCACCGGAGACCAGCGAGCTGCCGAAGTCCCCCTGCAGCGCCCCGAACAGCCACTGGACGTAGCGCAGGAAGACCGGGGTGTCCAGGCCCAGTTCGCTGCGCATCTGGGCGACGGCCTCGGGCGTGGCATCCCGGCCCAGTATCTGCTGGACGACGTCCCCCGGCAGTGCCTGGATAGCGAGAAAGACCAGCAACGAGGCCAGCACTATGGTCAGGACGGCGCTACCCAGGCGGCGCAGGATCAATAACGGCATCAGCTCAGTCCGATCTTCAGGTAGTCGAATTCGAAGCCGAATTCCGAGTAGTTCACGACCCTGCGAGAGAGACCGACCAGCCGGTCGCCGAACATGGGTGTCATGTCGGCGCCGTCCTCGATGATCAGTCGTTGGGCGTCCCGGTAGATCCCCCGCCTCCGTTCGTCGTTCATCTCGCGGCGCGCGTCCACGAGCAGCTGGTCGAACGCCGCGTTCGACCAGGCCGACTCGTTGTAGGAGGAACCGGAGCGGAAGACCTGGTTCAGCAGCTGGTCCACGGGCCTTCCGGTGAACCAGTAGCTGACGGAGAGCGGCTTCTTCATCCAGATCTCGGTGTAGTACGAATCCGAGGACGCACTGGTGACCGTGAGATTGATGCCGGCCCGCTTCACCGCTTCGGCGTAGGCCACGGCCAACGGGGTGAAGACCGAGTCGTAGGAGGAAGTGTAGATCGGCATCCGCAGATCCTCGACCCCGGCTTTTTTCAGCAGGGCCTTGGCTTGTTCCGGGTCGTAGGGCCGGGTGTGTTCCAGCGCGTCGGCATACCCGGGAGGAACGGGATTGTCCCAGCCTGGGCTGCCGTTTCCCTGGAGTGCGGTAGCGACAATGTCCTTCGGGTTGTAGGCCAGCTTCATGGCCTGCCGGACCCGCGGGTCGGAGAACTCCTTGGAGGTGGCCAACATCGGAATGGTGTACCACTGGGCGTCCTTGGCCCGTGCCACGGTGGCCACGGGAGAGGATGACACGACCCGTGCCGTGGCGAAGTCCAGGTTGGTTTGGCTGATCAAGTCGATCTGTCCCGCCAGCAGTGCGTTGACCCGTGCACTGGTGTCTTGGACGGAGTAGAAGTCGATGCCGTCCAACGCCGGCGGACCGGCGAAGTGATCGGCGAATGCCTCCACGCTCCCGCGCCCGGCCGGGGTGTAGCTGGTGAGCCTGAACGGCCCGGTGCCGATGCCGGTGTGGCCGATGGCGGCTGCCGAGCCTTCGGGGATGATGTAGCACTGGTAGGCCGTGAGCAGCGACGGGAACTCGGCATTCGGGGAGGTGAGGGCAAAGACGACGGTATGGCTGTCGCGGGCAGTAACCCCTGCGGGCTCAAGGATCGGGGTCAGCACCCCGGCCTGCGGGGATCCGGTCTGGGGATCCAGGATGTGCCCAAGGGTATAGACCACATCGCTGGCGGTCAGGACGCGGCCGTCGTGGAAGAGGACCCCGCGACGCAACTTGAACGTCCAGGTCTTCCCGTCGGGGGTCGAAGACCATTCGGAGGCGAGGTCCGGGACCGTGGTGCCCTGTTGGTCGAGCTTCACCAGACGGTTGTAGATGGCGCCCAGGTATTCGTAGGCGGACAGCGAGCTGGCCGGATCCAATGTTTCGGCGGCGGAGGCCGCGGGCCGAGCGATGCGCATGCGTCGGCCGCGGGCTGCGTTTCCCGTCGCGGCGGCCAGTGGGATGTCGGCCACGCCGTTGGACGAGCCGCAGCCGGACAGGCCTGCGATCAGGGCCCCCGCGCCGAGGGTCATGCCTGCAACGAGGACGGACCGGCGACCCATAGATGATGAAATCGGCATTTCGCTCCTTCATTCTTATCGTTCCGTTGAACGATAGGGGGCATCCGACCGGCCACCTAACGTGTTACGGACCACTTTGCTGCCCGAGACACCGTCCGGTGGGCTCCGCAGCCCGGAGCCCGGGCAGCCTCGGCCGGCTCCCGTAAAGGCCAAGCCGGCGGCCAACCATCGGAAACCGTCGATGCCGTTCCTGCCCCGGGATCATGCGGTCAAGAGTCGGTGTGGCGGCAGGCCGCCCCGCACCGGCCGACACCTCCCGGTCACGATTCTGAGGCCGCTGTCGGCGTCCGGACGATCGTCAATGCATACCGTGGCCAGGTTCAGCGAAATGCGACGTCCGGACGGGTGGGCGTCGGCGGGCAGCAGAGCGGAGCCGGCAGGACATGCGAAGGCGCCGACCGGGGCCAGTTGCTCCCTGGTCGGCGCCTTCACCTCGCCGCCTCCACGCCCGGCGGCGCGCGCAGTCCCTCGTTGGACTTCCCGGGCTTCCGCGTCAGCATCGCCCCACGGGAAACCGGGCCAGAGGCCGGCCTGCTCAGCCGGCGGGCACGATGTTCTGGTTGTGGTGGAAGAGGTTGCCCGGGTCGTAGTGCGCCTTGATGCGGGCCAGCCGCTCGTAGTTGCCCAGGTAGGAGGCGCGGATCCGGTCGGTTCCCTCCTCCATCATGAAGTTCACGTAGGCCCCGCCGGCCGTGGTGGGGTGCAGCGCGTCGTGGTAGGCCTTGGTCCACTCGGTGATGAGTTCCGCGTTGGCCGGGTCCGGGTCGACTCCCACGATGACCCCGGCCCAGCCGCCGGACCGGTAGGCGAAGGCCGTGGCATCGGCCGGGACGCGCGCGGCGGCCCCGTCGATCGGGTACAGGTGCATGGTGGAGTACCCCGTGGGCAGCGCCGCCCCGTACTTGGCGTGGACCTGGATCGCGGCGTCGGAGATCTCCGTGACGAAGTCCGCGCGCCAGTACCATTGCATCCCGGCCGGGAACAGCGGGTCGAAGGCCGACTGCAGCGCGGAAAACGGCATGGCCTGCAGGCCCACCAGCAACGGGGAGCCGAACCCGCGCACCGGTGCCAGCACCGCGTCGGCCACCTCGTGCGCCCCGGTGTAGCACCAGATGATGGCGCAGGCCTTCCGTCCCCAGAGTTCCTCGGGGAAGGGAGGGGCCGGAGGGATGGTCAGCAGCCCGATCCAGCCGGAGAGTTCCTCGGGCAGGGCGGGCAGCAGTTCGCGGTACCAGCGCATCACCGCCGGGGCGTCGGCCAGGTCGTAGAACACCGGACCGCCGATGACGGTGCCGTGCTCGCCGATCTCGTGCATGCGGAAGGTGAAGGAAGTGACGACGCCGAAGTTGCCCCCGCCGCCGCGCAGCGCCCAGAACAAATCCGGGTGCCGGTGCTCGTCGGCCGTGACCAGGGTGCCGTCGGCCAGCACCACGTCGGCGGCCAGCAGGTTGTCCACGGTCAGGCCGAAGCGCCGGGTCAGGTAGCCGATGCCGCCGCCCAGGGCCAACCCGCCCACGCCGGTGGAGGCGATGAAGCCGCTGGGGACGGCCTGGCCGAAGGCCACGGTGGCGTGGTCGACATCCGCCCACAGCGCCCCGCCGTCGACCCGCACGGTGTGCGACGCCGGGTCCACCGTCGTGGAGCGCATCGCGCCCAGGTCGATGACCAGCGCGTCGTCGGCGACGGCCAGCCCGGAGGCCTGGTGCCCGCCGCCGCGCACCGCGAGCCCGAGGGAGTTTTCACGGGCGAAGTCCACGGCCGCGACGATGTCCGCGGTGTCGGCGACCCGGGCGATGGCGGCCGGGCGGCGGTCGACCATGCCGTTGTAGACGGCGCGTGCCTCGTCGTAGGCGGCGTCCTGCGGCAGGGTCAGGGTTCCGCGCAGGGAGGTGCGCAGCGGGGCAAAGAGCTCCGCGGCGGTTTCGGTGGTTTGGCTCCGGGCTTCCATGGTTGGCTCCTGTTGGTGTAGGGGGTGGGTGGTGCGATACACGCTAGGCGCGGCCCTGTTCGCCGGGCGTTCGCCTACGCGGCTCCGGGCCCCAGCCGGGCCAGCAAGGCGTTGCTGCCCTGCGCGCGGGCCACCTCGCGCGCTTCATCGAGCAGGGCGGCGGCGGAGTCCCCCGCATCGAGCAGCGCACGCATGCGCAGCACCTCGGGCAGCCACCAGCGGTCCCGGTGCAGGGCGGCGGTGGCCCGGGCCGCATCGAGCACCGCGCACGCATCGGACCGCCGCCCGCCCTCGGCGAGGGTCACGGCCAGCAGCCACAGCCAGTAGGGCATCCGCGCCAGCGCATCTTGGGCGTGCAACGCCCCGATCCCGGCGCGGATCCTTGCGGCGCCCGGCTCCCCGCCGGCCAGCCAGCCGGCCAGGATTTCGCCCCACTGCCCGTAGTAGGCGATGTCGTAGCGGTGGCACAGCGCGATCAGCTCCGCCACATTCTCGGCCACCGCGGCCCGGTCCCCGCGCCATTGCCCGAGCACCGCCGCATAGGCCAGGGCCACGGCACGGGTGTAGATGTGCCCGCCGGACTGCGCCCCGGCGAGCGCCTGCGCGCACAGCCGCCCGGCGGCGTCGTCGTCCCCGGCCAGCCAGTGCGCGTGTGCCCCCCAGGCGCGGGCATGGATGTGCAGCCGCGTGCCCAGGATGTAGGAGTAGCCCGGCGGAGAGTCGTCGGTGCAGTGCGCAAAGTGCTCGATGGCCTCGGCGATCCGCCCCGAGCCCTGCGCCGCTCCGGCCACGGCGAAGTGCGCCTGCCCCAGCAGGGCCGGGTCGTCCCCGGCCAGGTCCAGGGCCCGGCGGGCGATGGCGTAGGAATCCTCGATGCGTCCCTGGACGTAGCGTCCGGCAAAGAGCCCGACGAGGCTGGCCGAGTGCACCGAAGGCCGGCCCAGCCGTTCGGCCAGCGCGCCGACGCGCTCGAGGTTCCCCAGCAACGCCGCCGAGGAGTAGCCCAGCAGCGCGGTCTGCGGCGGGGACATGGCCCGGCGCACCGACAGCTCGGCCTCGTCGCGCTCCGTTCCGGCGGGCAGCCGGCCGATGATCCCCAGTGCCTGGTCGTAACTTTTCAGCGCGGCGGAGTTCGCGAACACCCGCACGGCGTCGGCGCCGGCCCGCAGGTGGAAGGGCAGGGCCCGCTCCGGGTTGGATCCCAGTTCGTAGTGCTCGGCCAGCGTGGCGGCGACGGCATCGAGCCTTCCCGCGTTCAGCAGTTCCAGGGACTTCGCCAGCCTGCGGTGCAGCAGCCAGCGGCCGGCCGGGGTGGTGTTCTCCCGCACTGCGGTGCGCAGCAGGTGGTGGCCGAAGTCGTAGCCGGCGCCGGTGGGCAGCAGGATGCCTTCGCGCCAGAGCTCGTCCAGGGCAGCGGCCAGGCGGACGGTGTCCAGGTCCCCGGCCTCGGCCAGCAGCTCCAGGCTGATGCCCCGCCCGAAGGCGGCGGCAAGCTCGGCCACCGACCGGGCCGCCGGGCCCAGGCGGGAGAGTCGCCGACCCAGCAGCGTGCCGAATCCGTCGCCCGGCGCCGCGCGTGCCGCCTCGAGGATGTACAGCGGGAAGCCGGAGGTGGCGGCGGCCAGCAGCCGGGCCTCGTCGGTGCCCAGCGGGCGGCCGCGGATCTGGCCTGCCAGCTCGGCGCCCGCCGCCTGGTCCAGGGGTGCGACACGCAGCCGGTGCAGCAGCCCCGCGCTGCGGGCGCCTTCCAGCAGGGCGCCGACGGCCGGTGGCTGGGTGTCGGCGCCCTCCCGCAGGGTGGCCACCAGCAGCAGCTGCCGGGCCGCGGGGTAATCGAGCAGGAAGGCGATCCAGGCCGCGGTGTCGGGGTCGCACCACTGCAGGTCATCGAGCACCAGCAGGGTGGGCCGGCCGGGGGCCGCGACGGCGCCGGCCAGGGATTCGAAGAACCGGTAACGCTGCCAGGCATCGACCATGGCGCGGCCCGGGCCCGGTGGCACGTCGGTCCCCGCGGACGGGGTGGGATCGGGCAGCTCGGGCAGCAGCCGGGCCGCCTCGTGACGGATCGATTCCGGAAGCGCGGCAAGCAGCGGGGCGATGTCGCGGCCGCGCAGCCATCCGGCGACCGGGGCCAGCGGGATGCGCCCGGAGGCGTCGACGCAGCGCGCGAAGGCAACCGCAGCCCCGCCGGTGCGCGCCAGTTGGCCCAGCGCCTTGGCCAGGTGCGTCTTGCCGACCCCCGGCGGGCCGGAGAGCACCAGCAGGGCCGGCCGTCCGGCCCGGGCCTGTTCCCAGCAGCTTTCCAGCACCTCCTGCTCGCGGTCCCGTCCCACCGTCAGGTTGCCGGCCGCCGCCGGCCGGGCGGCGGGTCCCGGTGCCCCGGGGTGCGGGGCGGGCAGCCCCAGCAACCGGCGGGTCTCGGCCGCCGGTGCCACGCCGAGTTCGTTCTCGAGCACGTCGGCACAGCGGTGGTAGGCGTGCAGCGCGGCGGGCCGGTCCCCGAGGGCCAGGTGGGCGCGGATCAGGCCCCGGTAGCCGAGCTCCTCCAGCGGTGCGATGGTGACGCGCCGTCCGGCCACCTGAAGGGCCCGCTGCCCCCGGCCCAGCGCGGTGAGGGCCGCGGCGGCCTCGTCGCACAGGGCGGTGCATTCACGCAGCAGCTTCTCCCGCGCCTCGGGCACCCAGTCGGAATAGTTCCCCGGCATCAGGTCCCCCCGGTACTCCCGCAGCGCCGCCTGGGCGTGGGCCACAAACCGGGCAGGGTCCCTGCCCGCCGCCTGCAGCGCCGCGGCCCGCTCGGCGGAGAAGACCTGCACATCCACGCGCAACCCCGCACACTCCAGCGCGCCGATGGCACCGTCGGACATCCCCAGCGCATCGACGCCGTCCAGCAGCCGGCGCAGGTTGTGCAGTTCGCGGCGCAGGTTGGTCATCGCCTGCGGTTGCGGGGTCTCGGGCCAGAAGGTGCCGGCCAGCACGGACCGCGGCACCCGGATCCCCGGATGCACCACGAGGTAGGCCAGCAGCTCGACGGCGCGCGAACCCCCGGCCGCCAGGTCCGTGTCCCGGCTGGTCAGTCGTTGTTCCCCAAGCAAGTTCAGTTGCAGCACCGCTTGCGCCCCGTTTCGGCCATTGGCCCACGTACAAGATTCTCCCACCGGGCCCCGGCAGCGACAATGCCCCGGCGGGCATCCACGGGCGCTAAACACTAGACTGGATCGGTAATGGACAACGATTCTGTGGCGACGGCCTATACGACGGTGGACGGGGACTTCGTCCACGAGCTGGAGATCAAGCGCTCGCGCTTCATCACCTACCTGCGCCGGGTCGAATCCGAGGCCGCCGCCCGCGCCCTGGTGGCCGAGCTGCGCAAGAAGCACTTCGACGCCCGGCACCACTGCAGCGCGTTCATCCTGGGACCCGACCGCACCGCGATGCGCAGCAACGACGACGGGGAGCCCTCGGGCACCGCCGGCATCCCGATGCTCGACGCGCTGGCCAAGCGGGAAACCGACGCCGGGAAGACCGATTTGTCGGACATTTCCGCGGTGGTGGTGCGCTACTTCGGCGGCATCCTGCTGGGCGCCGGCGGGCTGGTGCGCGCGTACTCCGAATCGGTGTCCAGCGCCCTGGATGCGGCCCCGCTGCTGCGCCGCGAACGCCTGCGGATCCTGGGCCTCGAGGCCGACTACGCCGCCGCCGGCCGGCTGGAAAACGACCTGCGTTCCGCCGGGGTGCAGGTGCTGGGCACCGACTACGGGCCGAGCGCCGCCACGCTGCGGGTCGCGCTGAACGACGAAGCGACGCTGCTGGCCGCGTTCGACGACCGGCTGGCCACGCTGACCGCCGGCGCCTCGCGCGCACAAGACCTTGGAACCGAATGGGTGGATGTCCGTTGAACCTGGATTTTGGGCTGTTGCGCCGCTGGCCCGACGTGGAGGCCGCGAACCTGCACGCGGTCGATGCCGCCGACCGGCTGCTGCTGGATCTGGCCTCCGAGGCCGGATGGCCCGCGGAGCCGGGCCGGGTGGTGGTCCTGGGCGACCACTACGGCGCCCTGGTCCTCGGGGCCCTGGATGCCGGGGTGCGCGGCATCCGCGTGCACCAGGACGCGCTCTCCGGGGCCCGTGCCATCGATGCAAACGCCGCGGCCCTGCTGCCGGGGCTTGCCGGCGACTACCGGCAGCTGCCCCTGGGCGCCGCGCTGCTGGAGGGCGCCTCGCTGGTGCTGGTCGCGCTGCCGCGGTCGCTGGACGCGCTGGAGGAGATGCTCGCCGCGCTTGCCGAACACGCCCGCCCCGAGGTCACCGTCATGGCGGCCGGGCGCATCAAGCACATGAACCTCTCGATGAACGAGCTGCTCGGCCGGTACTTCGCCACCGTCTCCGCCTCGCTGGGACGGCAGAAGTCCCGGGTGCTCACCGCCACCGGCCTGCTTCCCGCCGCGCAGCGCCCCGAGGCACGCTTCCCGTTGCGGCAATCATTCGCCGTGGGACTTGAGGCACCGCTGGAACTGCGCGCCTACGCGCAGACCTTCGGAGGCGCCAAGCTGGATCCAGGCACCCGCTTCCTTCTCGAGCACCTCAAGATTCCGCCGGGAACCGGGCGCGCGGTGGACCTGGGCTGCGGCAACGGCACCATCGCAACGTACCTCGCGGTGCAGCACCGGCGGCTTTCGGTCCACGCCTGCGACCAGTCGGCCTCCGCCGTCGCTTCCACGGAAGCCACCGCCGCGGCCAACGGGGTCGCGGACCGCGTCACCGCGGTGCAGGACGACGCGCTCGGGACCCTGCCCGATGCCACCGAGCAGCTGGTGGTGCTCAACCCGCCCTTCCACATGGGCAACACCGTGCATGCGGGGATCGCGCTGAAGCTGATGGCCGATGCCGGCCGGGTGCTGGCACCGGGCGGGGAACTGTGGTGCGTCTGGAATTCGCACCTGGGCTACCGCGGCCAGCTCGAAAAGCTCGTGGGCCCCACCCGCCAGGTGGCGCGGAACCCGAAGTTCACCGTGACGGTGTCGACGAAGGCGTAGGCCCCGGTTCGCCTCAAAGCCCCTCGAACAGGTCGGCGAGCACGGGCTGCCCGGCGGCACGCGGCGGCCACGCCATGACAGCGGGCTCGCGGGACACCATCCGTTCCCAGCGGCGCACGCTGGCGCCCGGTTCGATCAGCACCTCGCGCTGGCTGCGGTGCTCCAGCAGCCCGGCGACGATCCGCGAGCACACCGCGGAGGTGTCGACCTCGATGTCGATGGCCTCGTCCGGGACCGGTCGCAGGTGGTATTCGCGCCCGGGGTCCCAGGCCTCGGCGCCGGCGCGCCGCCGGGCGGTGTTC
The DNA here is from genome assembly GCF_001863355.1 of Arthrobacter sp. UCD-GKA. NCBI lineage: Bacteria > Bacillati > Actinomycetota > Actinomycetes > Micrococcales > Micrococcaceae > Arthrobacter > Arthrobacter sp. UCD-GKA. The sequence goes on from NZ_MOLR01000002.1 coordinate 45,182, forward strand.
CAGCGTTCGAAGACCGAGGCGCGGATCGCCCCGTGGACCAGGCGGCGCAGCCCGGGTCCCGGCACGCACCTGGCGCGGTGGAACGCCTCGTCGGCGGCACGCCCGATGGCGATGTGGTCGCGGTGCCCGGTGATCCCGTCCGGACCGAAGGTCGCCACGACCTGCGGCCGCTCGGCTTCCAGGATCGACTGCAGCCGGGCCACCAGCTCCTCGAAGTCGGCCTCCGCGACGTGCCCGTCGGCGTACCCCAGCCATTCGTGCCGCACCGGGACGGTGCCGTGGGCCTTCCAGGCGTTGGAGCTTTCCACCCGGCGCCAGGCGCCCAGGGTCTCCGGGGTCGCCGGCACGCCGCGGGAGATCTGCCCGGCGGCGCCGTCCGTGGCCAGCACCAGGACAAACCTGAACCCGGGGTCGTGCTCGTGCAGGGCGATGGAACCGGCGCAACCGTAGGCATCGTCGTCCGGGTGGGCGACGATGACCGCGATGGAATGCGCCTCGTTCATGGCGCATATCCTAGTCTTGGCCACGGCTTCCGCCTATGCATGCACCGGCCCCAAGGACAAGGAAAATCCCCGGCCTGGCGCGGGGTCTTCCCGACCCCGGGGCCGACGGGCTTCCACCGTTGTGCACCGGCTTTTCGGCGTGGTATTTTTGCGGTGATCGTGAACCATCGGCAGGAGGTGAGTCCCCCATGAACGCAGTATCCACAGTGGGTGCTCCCCTGCAGTCCACGATCGCGCGACCTCACTAGTCGCCACCGGGAGCGCCCCGCAGGCACATCGCGAAAGGCGACTCCCATGAATTCACATCCCTTTAACACCAGGCATTTCACCTTGCCCGCGCTCGACACCGCCCGGACCGCACGAACCGCGAACGAACGGGCGCTGGTCCTGGGCGGCGGCGGATCGGCCGGCAACGCCTGGCTGATCGGCGCCATCGCAGGCCTCCTCGCGGCCGGGTTGGATGTGACCGATGCCGATGTTCTCATCGGCACCTCGGCCGGTGCCACGGCCGCGGCCCAGATCTCCGGCGCAAGCCCCGCCCGGCTGCTGGCCGACATCCTGGCCGCCGAACCCCCGCAACGAACCGCAGGCGGAGGAACCGGCAGTGGACGCGCTCCCACGGAATCGGCGGCCGGGCACCTGCGCAGGACGGGCGAACTCATCGCCGCTGCCGCCGACCCGGCCGACATGCGCCGCAGGATGGGCGCGGCCGCGCTGGAGCTGGAGGCGGCGTCGGAGGCTTCCGGGCAGGCGCGGTGGAGCGACACGGTCGCGGCCCGGCTGCCCGTCCGGCACTGGCCGGAGCGAACGATGCTTCTCACGGCGGTCGATGCCCGCACCGGGGAACCGGTCGTGTTCGACAGGCACAGCGGGGTCGACCTGGTGGACGCCGTGGCCGCCAGCTGTGCCGCCGCCACCGCCTACGGCATCGGCGAAGACTGGTTCATCGACGGCGGCTACCGGCGATCGAGCGAGAATGCCGACCTGGCGGCCGGTTGCGGGCGGGTGCTGGTCTTCTCCCCGCTCGGCGGGCGGACCCGGCACCCGGCGCAATGGGGCATGGGACTGGCTGTGCAGGTCGACGAGCTGCGCGCCGGCGGCAGCGGGGTCGAAACCATCCTGCCGGATGATGGTTCGCTCGATGCCTTCGGCAACAACATGATGGACCCCTCGACGCGTCCGGCCGCCGCCCGGGCCGGTTGCGAGCAGGGCAGGGCGCTGGCCGGGCGGCTCGCCGGATTCTGGCACTGACGCCCGCCCCGGCGGCTCGCCGGTCCCGGCTCCGCGCGCCATATCCCGGCCCGGGCCCCGAAGCGGTGCAATACTGCTGGCATGGACGAACATCGCGAAGGCTCAAAGACCGCACTTGTCATCATCAACATGCAGCAAGGCGTGATGGATTACTGCGTGCATCCCAAGAAGGTCGTCTCCCGCATCCAGGACCTGGTCTCCCGGGCCAGGGACACCGGCACGCCGATCTACTGGGTGCAGGACGAACGCGAATTCGAGCGCCATTCAACGCCGTGGCGCCTGGCCGCCGGACTGGAACCGCAGGACGACGAGCACCGCATCTTCAAGTCCTACCGGGACGCCTTCACCGGCACCGGGCTGCACGCCTCGCTGATCGCCCAAGACGTGGGACGCCTCGTGATCTGCGGTGCCCAATCCGACTACTGCCTGCGCACCGCGGCCGGCCGGGCGGCAGCCATGGGCTACGACGTCACGGTGGTGCGCGATGCCCACACCACCGGAGCGGAGACCTTCGAGGGCCAGTCCCTGACCGGCGACCAGATCATCGCGCACACCAACGCGTACTTCGCCGGACTCGACTACCCCAACCAGGACTTCTCGCTGCTGCGCACCGACGAGGTCGCTTTCCGTCCCGTGGCCACGCACGACTGATGGCCGGGCTCCTGCCGGTGGGTTCCGGGGTCCCCGGCACTACCGGGGACCCGGGAACGACGGTAGGGTTCTGGGTACTCGACTGCCAGCAGATGCTGCTCCCGGGGCCATGGCTTCCGGATCGCGGCGCGCCCACCTGACGAAGGAGCCACGATGTTCGACCCCGACAAGCCGCTTTCAACCGCCGCCGTTCCGGTTCCCGGACGCTTCGTGGTGGTCTTTGACCGCCCCGGGCCGGGGGCCTCCGCCCGCTTCGGCGCCAGGGCCCTGCAGGACGAGGTGCCCGGCATGCTCGAGGCCCAGGGCTTCGACCTCGAGGGCTACTTCCCGCGGCTCGGCGTGGCGGTGGTGGACGCGGAATCCGGGCAGCTGGGCGAGTTGCGGGCCCGCTGCAGCTCCGAGGGCCTGCCCATGCACATCGTCCCGGAAATGCGGTACCGGATCCTGCCGGCGGCCACCGGCCCCGAGGCTTCCGCGGCCCCGGCCTTCGCCGACACCCCCTCGTCGACCTGGGGGCTGGCGGCGGTGCTCGCCGCCGAGTCCGTGTACACCGGGGCCGGGGTCAGGGTGGCGGTGCTGGACACCGGCTTCGACGCCGGGCACCCGGACTTCGCCGGACGCGACGTCACCACCGAGTCCTTCATCGACGGCGAGGATTCCCACGACGGGCACGGGCACGGGACCCACTGCATTGGCACCTCCTGCGGTCCGCGCGCCCTGGACGGGGCCCGCGGCTACGGGGTGGCGCCCGGCGCCTCCATCTATGCGGGCAAGGTCCTGGGCAACGACGGGTCCGGAACGGACTCCGGCATCCTGGCCGGGATCGACTGGGCGCTGCAACACGACTGCCACATCGTCTCCATGTCCCTGGGCGCCGACGTGCGCCAGGTGCACCCGCCCTATGTGGCCGCGGGCCGGCGCGCGCTGGAACGCGGCACGCTGATCATCGCGGCGGCCGGGAACAACGCGCGGCGCTCGGCCGGGGAGCCGGGATTCGTCGGGGCTCCGGCCAACAGCCCGTACATCATGGCCGTCGGTGCCCTGGATTCCCAACTGGCCGTCGCCGATTTCTCCGCGCGCACGCTGCCGGGACGCGGCGGCCAGGTCGACATTGCCGGCCCCGGGGTGGGGATCTACTCCTCGTGGCCGATGCCCCAGCGCTACAACACCATCAGCGGCACCTCGATGGCGACCCCGCATGCCGCGGGCGTCGCCGCGCTGCTGTGCGAGGCCACCGGTTTCCGCGGCCGCGAACTGTGGGCGGAGCTGGCCCAGGAAGCCCAACGGCTGGAGCGGCCCTCCGTCGATGTCGCAGCGGGCCTGGTGCAGTCCCCTCCCCCGGCCGCTCCCGAATCGCCGGCCCCGGCAGTGCAGGAACCTGCACCGGAGGACGAATCACCGGAAAGCTACTACGGCCATGGATGATTCCGGCCGGGCACCGCTGCCGCCAAGCACCACCTTCATCGTGACCGTCCAGGACGCCTACCTGGAACGGGTCCAGGAGGTTGCCCACGACCTGGAGGAAGCGGGCCTGGCCATCGACCGGGTGCTGGGCAGCCTCGGCCAGGTGGTGGGGCACGCCGAGGATTCGGGGCGGGCCCGGCTGGCCGGGGTGCGCGGCGTGGCGTCGATCGAGCCCGAACGCCGTTTCGGGATCGCACCCCCGGAATCAGGGCTTCAGTAGCTGCGGGGCGGCTTCAGGGAAATAACCCGGCATGTTCCCGCGGCTGCGCAGCGCGCACCCGTTCAAGCCGATGGCGCGCAGGTCGATGACGTCGATGAGCTCGTCCTCGCCCAACCAATCCATGGCATCTGCCAGTCTCGGGCCCGCCGGCTCGCGGTCCTTCGCCGCGCGGCGCCGCAACCGTTCGGCCACCAGCAACCCGGAATGCCGTGCCCCGGTGTCCTGGTACAGCGATGCACCACGCATGGATCCCACATGGAACAGCAGCCTGCCTGTTGCCCGGTGCTCGGTGTGGGGATCCAACGCCTCCGACACCTCGTCGTAGGTCCACTGCTTGTCGGCCAGCAGCAGGAAGTCCCCGGCGGCCAGGGAGTTCAGGTGCCCGGCACCGTGGGCCGGGCACTCCTCATCGACCCAGATCGAGGCACGCGGCCCGGCCTCCGTTTCGGGCTCCAGGCCCTCGGCGCACGTGCAGCCCCGCGTGCGCCGGGCTTCGCCCAGCGGCATCGGGGGAAGCTGGGTTTCGAGCGCTTCGAACACCTCGTGCGGGTCGGCATCCCCCACGTCGATGACCAGCCAGCCGTGGCGCGGGGTCACGAGGAACTGCCCCAGCAACACGAGCAGGGCCTGCAGGGCCACCACCGCACCCAGGACCGCAAGTGCCAGCGGCCAGCTTTCCAACGGGTCGTCGTTCTCCGTGAGGATCGGCGCCTCCAGGAGCCGGGCATGGGGTCCGGCCAGCAGGAGCGCCCCGGCCAGGCATCCAAGAACTCCGAGCCCCAGGGCCGTGAACCAGCCCTCGGCCAGCTCGGCCTGCGACACCCACGCCTTGGGTGCATCGCGCGGGCACAGGAAGCGCACCTGCCGCACCCGGGCCCACGCGTCCGTGCCCGCAATCCCAAGCAGCAGCACGGCGGCGACCGTCCAGATCCAGGCCGGCTGCCCGAGCACGTGGCTGCCCGCCGCGATGCCGGAGACCACCAGCAGGCCGATGCCCGGCAGCCTGCGGAGAAGGACGAATCCGGCAAAGACCAGCGCCTTGAGGCAGGCCAGCAATCCGTCGCGTGCCCAGTGGACCCATTCGGGGACCGGGGACTCGACGGCGCGCATGTACTCGGCAAAGCTCGCCGGTTTCGCCTCCGGCCCGTTGGCCAGGTGGAGCAGCAACGACGCGGCCAATACCAGCCACGCGGCCCAGAACAAGAGGTTGGTGCCCGGCCGCCGCGGCAGGGTCCCTCCCGCGGGAGTGCAGAGCGCGACCAGCGGAAGCTGGCCGGGCACGGAAGGCAACGAAACCAAGATATTCATTGTCAAAGAGGAGTTAAGGATCATTTCCACCATACCCGGGAACGCCGAAGGCCCCTTCCACCCGTGGTGGAAGGGGCCTTCGGTCAAGCTACCTCGCGTGGATCAATGATCCGTTGGCGCAGGAAAGCTTAGGCGCCGGTGAGCTTCTCGCGCAGTGCTGCGAGGGCCTCGTCGGATGCCAGGGTGCCTGCCTCGGGAGCCGGGGCTTCCGAGGAGTAGGACGAAGAAGCGGACTCGGCCGGAGCCGATTCTGCGGCTGCGTCGTCGAGCAGGTGCTGGGCAACCTGCTTCTTGTGGGCTTCCCAGCGGGTCTGGGCGTCAGCGTACTGCTGCTCCCAAGCTGCGCGCTGGGTCTCGAAGCCTTCGAGCCACTCGTTGGACTCCGGGTCGAAGCCCTCCGGGTACTTGTAGTTGCCCTCTTCGTCGTACTCTGCGGCCATGCCGTAGAGTGCCGGATCGAATTCGGTGCCTTCCGGATCGACGCCCTCGTTGGCCTGCTTGAGGGACAGCGAGATGCGGCGACGCTCGAGGTCGATGTCGATGACCTTGACGAACAGCTCGTCCCCGACGGAGACGACCTGCTCTGCCAGCTCCACGTGGCGCACGGCCAGCTCGGAGATGTGCACGAGGCCTTCGATTCCGTCTTCGACGCGCACGAATGCACCGAACGGAACAAGCTTGGTGACCTTACCCGGAACAACCTGCCCAAGGGCGTGGGTGCGGGCGAAGGTCTGCCACGGATCTTCCTGGGTGGCCTTGAGCGAGAGCGAAACACGCTCGCGGTCCAGGTCGACCTCGAGAACCTCGACGGTGACTTCCTGGCCAACCTCGACAACCTCGGACGGGTGGTCGATGTGCTTCCAGGACAGCTCGGAAACGTGGACGAGGCCGTCTACGCCGCCAAGGTCCACGAATGCACCGAAGTTGACGATGGAGGAAACGACGCCCGGACGAACCTGGCCCTTTTCCAGCTTGTTGAGGAACGTGGAGCGAACCTCGGACTGGGTCTGCTCGAGCCATGCACGGCGGGACAGCACAACGTTGTTGCGGTTCTTGTCCAGCTCGATGATCTTGGCTTCGATTTCCTGGCCGATGTACGGAGCCAGATCGCGCACACGGCGCATTTCGACAAGCGATGCCGGCAGGAAGCCGCGCAGGCCGATGTCGAGGATAAGGCCGCCCTTGACCACCTCGATGACGGTGCCGGTAACGACGCCGTCTTCTTCCTTGATCTTTTCGATGTCGCCCCAGGCACGCTCGTACTGAGCACGCTTCTTGGACAGGATCAAACGACCTTCCTTGTCCTCCTTGGTGAGGACGAGGGCCTCGACGTTGTCGCCGACGGCGACAACGTCGCCCGGGTCAACATCGTGCTTGATGGAAAGTTCGCGGGAAGGGATGACACCTTCGGTCTTGTAACCGATGTCGAGCAGAACTTCGTCGCGGTCAACCTTGACGACGATGCCTTCGACGAGGTCGCCATCGTTGAAGTACTTGATGGTGGCGTCGACGGCAGCGAGGAAGTCTTCAGCAGAGCCAATGTCGTTGATTGCAACGACCGGGGCACTGGTCTTCTCGTTGGAGGTGATGGTCATGTAGTAGGGACTCCGATGTGGATAGTCTGTATGAGTCGGGCAGCCGGAAGCCCCGGCATATTCCGAATTTAGCTTGGGTGCGGGCACGGCAATAGCCGCAACACGCTCGCCTAGTCTATTCCCCTGCACCCTGCCGGGTCAAAACGGCAAACCTGCAAGTTGTCAAGCCGACGGGGCACCGGTTCGGGCCCCGAAGGCCTCGGACAGCGTGAGCAGGGCCAGTTTCCGGGCTGCCAGTGATTCGAGCAGCCCGGGCAGCGCCTCGGCCATGCCGCGGGCGGTTTCCGAGGCCGGGCGGTTGAAGTGCCCGATCCCCACGTCCCCCGCACGCAGCGCCCTGGTTTGCGCCGCCACGCTCGCGGCCCGGAACGTCGCGCCGGCGTCGAGGTTGACGGTGAAATTCATCGGGACCAGGCCCAGCTCGCGGCACAGCGCGGCACCGAGCTCGTCCTGGTACGCGGTCCCGGAACGGAAGAACTTCGCCTGGATCCCGAAGGTGTCGGCCAGGTAGCGCTGGTTGTCCATGATCTCGTCGTAGGCGGCCGCAATGCTGGCGGTGCCCGGGATGCCGTAGGCCGCCTGCCCCCGGCTGGCCAGCGGCGCGTGGGTGGTGCCGTGGTTGGCGATCTCGAAGAGCGGGTCGGCGGCCAGCTCCCGGACCAACCCCTCGTTGGCCGCCGCCCACCGCTGGTTGATGAACAGCGTGGCCGGCGCCCGGTGCTTGCGCAGCACCTTGACCAGCGCCACGTCGTAGCCTTCGCCGTTCGGTCCCCCGCAGGCGTCGAAGGTCAGCGCGGCTCCGCGCGCCGAGGCCGGCAGGCCCAGCTCGATGCCCTTGATCTCCAGCCCGAACGCGCCGGAGGGCCTCGACGCGTAGGCGGAGAGAACCGCGCTGCGGCTGGGCACCGCTCTGGCCGGGGCGGCTGCCGCGGCAGGCGGCGACGGTGCCGGTGCCGTGGGCAACGGCGCCGTGGCGGCGGTTGGCGGGGGGCCCGTCGGGGACAGTGGATCCGCGGCGCAGGAGGCCAGCAGGGTGGCACCGGTCCCGAGCAGGGCAGCGAGCAGCGTGCGGCGCCCCGTCGGGGAGCCGGGAAATGGTGTGGGCATTGAGCTAGAAATCCGCCTGGCAGTAGGGAATGGTTTCGGTGGCGAACAGGGCGTTGAGCGTGCCCAGCGCTTCGGGCGAGTGGACCTTCAGCACCCCGGAGGCGGCCAGGTGCGTGGCGCTGAAGCCGCCCAGGTAGAGCGAGGCCAGGTCGCGGACATCCAGGCTGGCCTCGGGCACGGCCCCTTCCGGTGCCCGGCGGACCCCGGCGGCGGAGTCCTGGACCACCAGGTCCCAGATGCCGTCGGCGAACCCCAGGGCGTCGTGCACGCGCAGCCGGATGTGCCCGTCGCGCCCGTAGCTGCGCGCGGACAGCGCGGTCTCCAGGTCAAGGATGCGCAGCCAGAGGTGGTCCCCCAGGGAGGTGGCCTTGTAGGCGCGCGCGTTTTCCAGGGCGGTGGGCAACACGTCGTCGACCGGTCCGCGCCCGGTGATCTTTTCCACCAGGTCGTGGGCGCCGAGGTACGCGACCAGTTCGCGGCGGGCGGCACCGGTGGCGGTGCACATCTGGCCGATTTCCATGGTGGGCGGGGCGGTCTTCCACCCGGAGAACAGGTAGCTCATGAACCCGTCGGGCCTGCCCTGGGCATCCAGGTGCAGGGCGGCGCGCAGGTTCTTCACCGGCTTGAGCGAGTCGTAGTCCTCCCACAGCCCGGCTGCCTGGCCCACGTCGAATTGCGTGGCACTGATCGAGCCGAGCGTGTGGGCGTGGGCGGCGGCAAAGATGCCCGGGGCGTAGTTCTTCAGTTCCCCGGGGGCAATGGCCACCACGGTGCCCTCGTGCTCCACGCGCAGGTCCGCCCCGCGGTGGGTCTTGAGCGCGAAGCGTGCCCGCTGGGTGGCCCGGCCGAACCCGAAGCGCCCGTAGATGGTCGCCTCCGAGGCGGTCAATGCGGCGAACACCATCCCGGCCTCGCGGGCGCCGGCCAGGTCCTCGGTGATCAGCCGGCGCAGCAGGCCGCGGCGGCGGTGGGTGGGGCTCACGGTGACCGAGGTGATCTGGTGCACCGGCATCAGGTTCCCTCCCCCGATGTTCAGCGTCCCGGGGAACGAGGCATAGGTGGCCACCGGGGCCTCGGCGTGCAGCGAGGGCTGCACCGCCGACTCGTCGTAGACGGCGGTGAAGGTGGTGTTGTCGTTGGCCTCGAGCCCGGCGAGGATCTTTAGTTCCTCGGGCTCCAGCGCGGCCTCGTGGAAGCCGCGGCTGATGGCCGTGAGGAATTCCACGGTGGCCACGGAAGGGACACCGTCGATGAGCTCGGGTTCGAACCGTTCAATGCGAATCGTGGTGTCTTCACTCATGGTCGTGGGGTGCTCTCTGGATGGGGATCGGGTGGGTGGGTGCCGCTGCCGGTATGGGCCTAGAACCCGTTGATGGCGTGCGGCACGCCGGGGATGTCCAGCGACGCGGCCAGCTCGCCCGTCCGGGCGGGCGAGGCCGGTTCCAGCAATCCGGCGGCGACGAGCTCGGCGGTGCCGACGGAGCCCAGCAGCAGCGGTGCCAGGGCAACGACGCCGCACGTGGCATCCGCCGGGGACGCCTCGGCCAGCGTCGAGACGCTGGCCCGTCCCTCGCGTATGTCAAAGCCGTAGCGTCCGGCGGCCAGGCCCATCGGGTCGGTGACCGCAAGCGTGAAGGAACCGGTGCCGCGGTATTCCCTGGCCTCGAAGGCCGCGGGCACATCCAGCACCCGCACCCACAGCCCGTGCCCGCGTTCGCTGAAGCGCACGCGGGCCGGGTCTTCCAAGGCCCAGGGCAGCGGGTCGTTCGCCGCGGCAAAGGGGCAGGAAACCGATTCGATGAGGTCGAAGCTGGCCAGGAAGCGGAAGATCTCGCGCCGGGCCACCTCGGTGGCTGCGACCAGGTCGCGGACCTTGAGCGTGATCGGCTTGGGGTCCCAGCCGCCGAAGACGTAAGTCACGTACCCCTGGATGTCCCCGGTCCCGTCCAGGTACACCGCGGCGCGCAGCTGGGGTTCCGGTTCCGGGCCCTCCTCGCCCCAGGCGCCGGTGGCGTGGCGCAGGTAGGCCTCCTGGCGTCCCACCGAACCGCGGCGGGCGGCGTGGAAACGCTCGAAGACCGCCGGGGCGATCGGTGCCAGCTTCTCCGGTGCAAGCTGCACCATGGACCCGGTCGCCGCCGCGTGGAAGCGCACGTCCCCGCGCACATCCAGGTGCAGCACCTGGGTCTCGGTCACCCGGCCGAAGCCGAAGCGCCCGTAGATGGTCGCCTCGGAGGCGGTCAGCGCGGCCACCGGGTACCCGGCGTCCTTGGCGCGGGCCAGGTCCGCGGACATCAGCTCGCGCAGGATGCCGCGGCGCCGGTGGGTGGGCCGCACCGTGACCGCGGTGACCAGGTGCGCCGGGACCACCGCGGCCCCGAGGTTCAGCGTCTTGGCGAACGTGCCGTAGGTGGCCACCGGCACCAGCGGGTCAACCAGGTCCCGGGGGCGCGAATCGTCCCAGACCGCGGTGAGCACCCGCTCGTCGACCTGGTGGGATTGCAGCATCTGCTCGAGCTGCTCGGCGGTGGCGGGCTTGTAGTGGTAGAACCCCTCCCACACCGCGTTCACCCAGGCGGCATAGCCCGGGGACGCGACGCCGGTGTCGGCGCCGCGTTCCACCGCGACGTTTCCGAGGCGCAGGTGCCCGCCAAGCATCAGTGCCCGGCGTCCTGCCAGGAGGTGCCGATGCCCACGTGCACATCGAGCGGGACCAACAAATCCGCGGCCGCGCCCATCTTCTCGCGCACCAGTGCCTCGACGGCCCCAAGCTCGCCAGCGGCGACCTCGAGGACCAATTCGTCATGGACCTGCAGCAGCATCCGCGACTTCAGGCCGGCCTCCGTCAGGCCTTCCTCGACCCCGAGCATCGCGCGCTTGATGATGTCGGCGGCCGAACCCTGGATCGGGGCGTTCAGCGCGGCCCGCTCGGCGATGTCGCGCAGCTGGCGGTTGTCGCTGGCCAGCTCCGGAAGGTAGCGGCGCCGTCCGAAGATGGTCTCGGTGTAGCCGTCCACGCGGGCCTTGGTGACGACGTCGCGCAGGTAGTCGCGGACCGCGCCGAAGCGGGAGAAGTAGTCCTTCATCAGCGTGCGGGCCTCGTCGACGGAGATCCGCAGCTGCTTGGACAGGCCGAAGGAGCTCAGCCCGTAGGCCAGGCCGTAGCTCATGGCCTTGACCTTGGAGCGCATCTCGTTGGTGACATCCTCGGGCTCGACGTTGAACACGTGCGAGCCGACAAAGCGGTGCAGGTCCTCGCCGTCCTTGTAGGCCTGGATCAATCCCTCGTCCTCGGAGAGGTGCGCCATGACGCGCATCTCGATCTGCGAGTAGTCCGCGGTCAGCAGCGTCTCGTAGCCCTCGCCGACGACGAAGACCTCGCGGATGCGCCGGCCTGCCTCGGAGCGCACCGGGATGTTCTGCAGGTTCGGGTTCAGCGAGGACAAGCGTCCCGTGGCCGCGACGGTCTGCGCGTAGGTGGTGTGGATGCGGCCCTCGGGGGCCACGGCCTTGCGCAGGCCCTCGACGGTCTGGCGCAGCTTGTTCGCGTCCCGGTGCGCCATCAGCGCCTTCAGGAACGGGTGCCCGGTGTTCTCCAGCAGGTCCTGCAGCGACTCGGCGTCGGTGGTGAAGCCGGTCTTGATCTTCTTGGTCCGCGGCAGGTCCAGTTCCTCGAAGAGGACCACCTGCAGCTGCTTGGGGCTGGAGAGGTTGACCTCGTGGCCGATGGCCTCGTAGGCCTGGTCGGTGGCCTGGTTGATGCCGGCGGTGAACCCGTCGTAGAGCTCGTCGAGCTTGGCGGTGTCGATGGCGATGCCGGCCATCTCCATGTGCGCCAGCACCAGCGAGAGCGGCATTTCCAGCTCCTTGAGCAGGGTCTCTCCCCCGCGCTCCACGAGCATCCCGGCCAGGTGCTGGGACAGCTGGCGCACCACGTGGGCTGCGCGCACCGCCGGGGTGGCATGGTCCGGGCCTTCGAGGTCGAAGGCCAGCTGCCCGTCGGCCGGGGCCTTGGGTTCCTCCAGCGGGATGCGCAGGTGCTGGGCGGCGATGTCGGGCAACTCGTGGCTGCGGCGGTCCGGCTGGATCAGGTACGCGGTGATCATGGTGTCATCGACGACCCCGGCCAGCTCCAGCCCGTGCTCCAGCAGCAGCTTGTAGGTGCCCTTGAAATCGTGGACGGCCTTGGCATAGCTCGTCGAGGAAAGCACCTTGGCCAGCGCCTGCCGGGTCTCGGCGTCGATGTCCTGAAGGGAGACGAAGGCGGTGGCGTCGTTGGAGGCGAAGGCCACGCCGAGAACGCCGGCACCGCCGGAAGCGGGCGCGGTGGCGGCATGCAGTCCCAGCAGCTGTGCGCCGTGGGCGCCGAACCAGCCCTGCAGCGCCGCGGCGTCGCCGAGCACCTCGTGCACCGGGATCACCGCTGCCTCGACGGCGTCCTGCGGCTCGTCTCCGAAGAGGTCGAAGAGGCGCTTGCGCAGGGTGTTGAACTGCAAGGCGTCGAAGAGTTCCTCGATTGCCTCGCGGTTCGGGCGCTCCAGTTCCATGGCATCGATGCCCACCGGCAGCTCGAGGTCGCGCAAGAGGTGGTTCAGGCGGCGGTTGCGGGTCACGTTGTCCACGTTCTCGCGCAGCGAGTCCCCGACCTTGCCCTTGATGGCATCGATGTTCTCCAGGATGCCGGGCAGCCCGCCGTAGAGGTTGATCCACTTCGCGGCGGTCTTGGGTCCCACCCCGGGCACGCCCGGGAGGTTGTCGGCGGTCTCGCCGACCAGGGCGGCCAGGTCCGAGTACTGCTCGGGGCGCACGAAGTACTTGGCCTCGACGGCGTCCCCGTCCATCGGCGGGATGTCGGAGATCCCCTTCTTGGGGTAGAGCACCAGGGTCTTCTGGGTGATCAGCTGGAAGGCATCGCGGTCCCCGGAGACCACCAGCACGTCCAGACCCGCTGCCTCGCCCTTCGCGGCGAGGGTCGCGATGATGTCGTCGGCCTCGAAACCGTCCATGGTGATGGTGGGGATGTTCATGGCTTCCATGACCTTTTGGATCAGGTCGATCTGCCCGTAGAACTCTTCCGGGGTCTTGTTGCGCCCGGCCTTGTACTCGGTGTATTCCAGTGAGCGGAACGTGGGGGTGTCCAGGTCGAAGGCCACCGCCACGTGGGTGGGCTTCTGCTGCCGGATCATCGTCAGCAGCATCGACACGAAGCCGTGGACCGCGTTGGTGTGCTGCCCGGTGTCGGTTGCAAAGTTTTCCGCCGGCAATGCGTAGAAGGCGCGGAAGGCCATGGAGTGCCCGTCGATGACGAGCAGGCGCTGGGGATCGGTTGCCACAAGTTTGGTTGATTCGCTCACAGGTGCCAGCCTAGTTGGCATGGGCAATAATTTCACTGAAGACAACGCACCGGCCGTCGAGACATCTGGCACCTTTGCCTCCAACGGCGCATCGGCGGGCAATCCGCACGCCCGGCAGCTGGCCGCGCACGGCGTCCCCGAGGCGATGTGGCCGATGCTGGCCAGTCACGGGGTGGGTTCGCTGGTGGAGAAGCTGCGCATCGTTTTCTCGGAGATCACGGCCGACCGCGTGGTGGCCACGATGCCGGTGGAGGGCAACCAGCAGGTGGCCGGGATCCTGCACGGCGGGGCGTCGGTGGCGCTGGCCGAGACGCTGGGGTCCTTTGCCGCGGCGGTGCACGGCAAGGGCGCGAAGAAGCCCGTGGGCGTGGACATTTCCGCAACCCACCACCGGGCCGGGGTCACCGGCTTGGTCACCGGGGTCTGCACCCCGATCCACCTGGGCCGGACTCTCACCACCCATGAGATCGTCATCAGCGACGAGGCCGGCCGGCGCCTGTGTACCTCGCGGATCACCAACATGCTGCTCGAGGCCTAGGGGCTCGTTCTCGGCTTGTTCGAGAGTCAGGGGGCGCCAGGTCGAGCCGACGGCGCTCCCGTCACCAGGTCATAGCTGCCCTCGCCAGGAGCCACATCGATGATCCGTCCCCTGTCGCTGACCGCGCACCGGGGGTCGGTCACGATGACGCTGAAGCGCCCGGACTCTGCACCGGATGCGTCGCGAGCTGAGTACAGCAGCGCCTCAAGCGCTTTCGGGCCGCTGTTTTCGGCGCTCAGGCAGGAAGCCAGCATTTTCCACGGCGCCTCTCCATCGGTGAGCAGCACTGTTACCGCGGTGTTCGGCGGATCGGCAACCGCCGGATTCGCCAATGCGAAGGCATAACAAGTTCCCCCGACCAAGGTGATTAGGCCCCCGATCAGCATCCAGCCGCGCACATAGCGGAAGGTGCCGCGGAGCTGGGCGACCGCCGCCTCCTGCAGAATCAGGGTCCGATGCTTCTCATAGGTCTGCAGGGTTTCGGAGATCGCGGCCCGGGCGCCGGCTCCGCGCAGCACGTCGGCCTCCGGAGCAACCGAGGCCAGTTTGCAGTACTGGGCACGCAGTACGGCATATTCGGCCGATGCTTCGCCGGATTTCGTGGCATCCTTTACAGCAGGAAAATCCTTGAGCCGCAATTCGATGGCCTGCATTTCGGATTTTTGCTTCTCCCAAGCAGCCTGTCGGCCGATGAGCGACTTTGGCCAACATTCACCTTCGGCGTCAGGAACGTTGGCTTCTTCCACATTCCAGCCTACCGTGGCATGGAGCAGGGCCTTCTTCAAGTCGCCTATGGTCTCGATCAGAACCCCGATGTCACGCATCCCGGGGCCAAGGTGGGCTTCGTGTTCGCTGCCGGTCAGGATGCCATTGAGTTCGGCCATAGATCTCTGCCGGGCATGAAACCAACTGTGCTGCCGCTTGCGGGAAACCGTAACGTTGTCAGTGTTGTCGATGTCATCCAAAGAACGCTTCAGTTCACCAAGGCTGGCGTCTATGGGCTCCTGCCCCTTGGTGACCGCCCAGAGCACAATGCCCATTCCGGTCCCGGCCACCAGCAGGCTTGCCATCACGATGCGCCAGTCCACGCCATGAAGCTCGACAAACGGCAAAGAGCCGAAGATCAGGGCACCCACCGCCGTGAGGACCGAAACGATCCACAAGACGAGCTTGTCGTACTTTTCTCGGGCGCGTTCGGCCACGCTCTTGGCCACCGGTGTTGCCGGCGCTGGCTCCGCGGGTGGCACCTCGGGAATCTGCCCGGCCAGCAAGACCAACTTTTCCTGGACCTTGGCCGCCAGCTCGGCACTCCCCGTAGTCATGGCCCGTTTCCTTCCCCCAAACCACTCTCAACCCCTTCACGCGAGGCTAAGCCGGTTCCAAGGCACGTGACAGCACAATTCGGCAACGATTCCGGACCGTCGAACCGCTCATGTCGCCACGACCTACCGACGATGAGTGGTGAGCCGGCGATGAGGGCCTCGGCCTAACGCTTCATGGTGGCGTCTGCTGTCCCAGAAAATGCCCAAGACTGCGGGGTCGGGCACATGGTTGAGGCGTGGCCGTGTGGGAAGCATTCGCAGTGCACGCACAGATTCATGGCACCCGGGGGCCCTGGCTTCCGGGGCCCTCGGGAAATGCGACCAAACCGGCATCGGCATTGGCCCACATTCCATGATGGTCCGAGCCGACCCTGCTGTCGATCAGCTCGGTGTAGGCGATGGCATCGTTTTCCAGGTACCCCCGGATGATCGCCGCCACTTCAAGGCACCACCCACGGCATAGTAGTCACTCGAACGTTTCCGGCCGCTTCCCTGCCGCTGAATCCCAGATCAGTAGTCCCGGGTCTGGCCCGGTGCCTTGACGACGTCGAACCGGGTCTCGCGCACTCCCCCGGGATATTCACGGCTGAGGGTCGGGATCAGCTTGGTGTGCCCGCGCATGGCAAACAGCGGACGGCCGCCGCCGAGCAACACCGGCATGGCGTAGAGCAGCAGCTCGTCGAGCAGCCCCTCGTCCACGAACTGGCCGGCCAGCGAGCCGCCCCCCAGGACCCAGACGTCCTTGCCGTTCGCGCTGCGTGCCACGTCTCCGGCCCATTCGGTCACGTCGCCGCGGACGAAGGTCAAATCGGCCCCGGGGAACGCGGCAAGTTCCCGGTGCGTGAAGACCCACACCGGCAGCCCCGCGTAGGGCCATTCCTCGAGCGCCTGGTTAAGCAGCCAGGAGTAGGTGTCGGCGCCCATGGCGACGGCCCCGATCTGCCCCATGAATTCGGCGTAGCTTTCCGCCTGCCCCTCGAACCCGTCAAACTCCATGAGCCAGTCGAGTCGATCGTTGTCATCGGCAATGTAGCCGTCGGCCGAGGCCGCCACGAAATACCTGAATTGCGTCATGGGGCCCATCCTATCCATGGGCACGGCCCCGCCGCCGGTATCCGGCACGGGGGTTTCGCGGCCCGAGGGCCGCAATCCGTGCTTAACCGGCTTTCGCCCGCCCGGATCCATTGGATCCGGGCGGGCGAAAGCGCAGGGTGGTTCGGCCGGCGTGCGGCTTAGGCGCCGAGAATCTTTTCACTCAGCGAGGGCACGATCAGGATGATCCCGAAAAGGACCACAATGCCGCACATGGCAAAGCAGCCGTAGGCGGCGAGCTTGGCCGGCATGGCCGAACGCTTGGCATCCTCACCGACGGCGAGCATGCGCACGCCAAAGGAGTATGCCCCGACGATGAACAGGGCGGCGACCCAGGTGGTGACGGCGACGATCAGGAATTCATCCCACTGAATGGTCATTACTTGCTCTCCTGCTTGGCCTTGGCGCGCTCCATCTTGCGACGCTGCTTTTTGGTGGGGATGTTCACTGCGGCACCGGAGACATCAACGTCGCTGATCGCGTTGTTGTGTCCCACGATTTCGCGGCGGGACAGGATCCAGATGACGAGCAAGGCACCGAGTCCCAGGATGCTGACGATGACCAGTCCGCCGTTGCCCAGGTGGGCGAGTGCCGCGGCCGCGGCCCCGATGATCGCGGCGGCCGGGAGCGTGAAGAGCCAGCCCAGGGCAATGCGCCCGGCCGTCCCCCAGCGGACTTCTGCGCCCTTGCGGCCCAGCCCGGAACCGATCACGGACCCGGAGGCGACTTGCGTGGTGGACAGTGCAAAGCCCAGGTGCGAGGAGACCAGGATGGCCGCGGCGGTGGAGGTTTCTGCGGCGAAGCCCTGGGCGGGCTTGACGTCGGTCAGGCCCGAGCCCATGGTGCGGATGATGCGCCAGCCACCCATGTAGGTGCCCAGTGCGATGGCCAGGGCACAGGAGGCAATGACCCAGAAGTGCGGGCCGGTTCCGGCATCCTGCAACCCGGAGGCAACCAGGGTCAGCGTGATGACACCCATGGTCTTCTGCGCATCGTTGGTGCCGTGGGCCAGGGCCACGAGCGAGGAGGAGAAGATCTGTCCGTAGCGGAATCCGCCGCGCTTCGGGGAGGCGAGGCCGGACTGGCGCTTGGTGACCGAGTAGGCCAGCTTGGTGCACAGATAGGCGGAGGTACCGGCAATGACCGGTGCCACCAGTGCCGGCAGCAGGACCTTGGACATCAGCACGCTGTAGTCGATGGCGCCGAACCCGGCACCCACGATGGCGGCGCCGATCAGTCCGCCGAAGAGGGCATGCGATGAGCTGGAAGGCAGGCCGAGCAGCCAGGTGAGCATGTTCCAGACGACGGCGCCCATCAGGCCCGCGAAGATCATCGCCGGCATAATTTGCACGCCGGTGTCCCCGCCCTCCTTGATGATGCCTCCGGAAATGGTCTTGGCGACTTCGGTTGAAAGGAATGCACCAACAAGGTTAAGAACCGCGGCTAGCGCGACTGCGGCCTTCGGCTTGATGGCACCGGTCGCGATGGGCGTAGCCATCGCGTTGGCGGTGTCGTGGAAGCCATTGGTGAAATCAAAGAACAAGGCAAGTGCAATGACCAGGACGACGATGAGCGTCAGATCCATGTATAAACCAATCTTGGGATTGCGGGCGAGGGCCGGTTCGCGCTGGGTGACTCCGAAAATTCCCGCATTGTTTGCCCAATGTTGGGGGTCTGTTCACCTAAGTCGCAGATTCATCATATGGCCTGCCCCGCGCTAGTCAATTCCCCGGGCAGCACGCCGATACTCCTTCCCCGCCCGTGTATAGGCATGCACGGGCGGGCCGCGGAACCGACGTGAGCGACTTCACGCCTCGAACCGGCATCCCCGCCGGCTCAGGGTTTCGGGCCCGGATCCCGGTCAAGCGGTGCCACCAGGCCGGCCAGAAGCTCGATGAGCAGCTTCCCGGAGGCCTCGCGCGGCAGGGCCTCGACCAGGGCCAGCAGCGGAGCCATGTCCTTGGGCAGCGAGCCATCCGCAGGGGAAACACCCATGGCGGAGAGCACACGCGGCCCCCCGTCAGGTTCCGCACCCGCGGCGCCGGACGGCCCCAATGCGGCGAGAACCTGTTGCGGGTCCACGCCCGCGAGGCCGCGGACCTCGTCGGCGCAGGTGGCCAGCGCCGCGCACAATTGGGGCAGCACCGATTCGGTGACCGGGGTGATGGTCAGGTGCGTGGTGCGTGCCAGCCAGCTGCCGTCGGGCTGCCGGTAGCCCGGCTGCAGCTGCAGGTGCCATCCGGAGGCGGCCAGCCGGTCGGCCCACAGGTGCGGATCGATGCCCGATCGCTCGCCCGCACCCGGGTCCCGGGCCACGGCCAGCAGCGGGCCGGCCGGGAAACCCAGCACTTCCAGTCCCTCGATGCCCTTGATGCAGGCGGCCAATGCCGCGGTGGAGCGCTTGCAGGACTCGGCTAGCGCCGCATATCCGCCGACGCCCAGGTGCCTGGTGATGGCCCAGGCCGCGGCCAGCGGTGCGGCTGACTTCGAACCCAGCAACGTGGGATTCACCACCGGATAGCCCGGCCAATCGGTGGTGGCGAAGTATTGGCCGTGCTGGCGCTGCGCGCCCTTGGTCAGCAACACCGAGATGCCCTTGGGTGCGTATCCGTATTTGTGGAGGTCGGCGGCCAAGCTCGTGACCCCCGGAACCGACAGGTCCCAGGGAGGCAGCCCGTCCCAGAACGGCAGGATCCACCCGCCGAAGCAGGCGTCGACGTGGCAGTCGATGCCGCGGGCCAGGGCGGCGGCGGCAACCGGTTCGATCGGGTCGAGGGCCCCGTGCGGATAGGACGGTGCCGAGAGAACGACCAGGGCGGTGTCCTGGCCCATCCGGGCGATCACCGTCTCGGGTTCGACCTGGCCGTTGCGGCCCACGGGGACCAGGTCAAGGGACAGGCCCAGGTATTCGGCGGCCTTGTGGAAGGCTGCGTGGACGCTGGCCGGCGCGAGGATCCTGGGTTGTGCGCTGCCGCGGTGGTTGGCCCGGGCGGTCTTGACTGCCAGCAGGCTGCTTTCGGTCCCGCCGCTGGTGGCGGTTCCCACCACGGTGTGGTCCCCGCCGAGCAGGTCGCGTGCGAAGGTGATGAGGTCGCGTTCCATGTGGGCCACGGAGGTGAACATGGTGGGGTCAAGCCCGTTGACCGGTTGCACCAGGGCCATGGCCTGTGCGGCGAGTGCGTCGAGTTCGGCCAGTCCCGAGTCGTAGACGTAGGACATGACGTGTCCCCCGTGGGTGGGTGCGTCCTGGGCGCGCCAGGACCTGAGCTGGTCCAGGATCGCTTGTGCGTCTTGTGGCATCTCCGGTTTTCCCCTTTACTCCGCGGTGGTGCCGAGCGGTTGGTTGAAGTTTGATTCGCGCAGCGGGTAGCGGCGGAACGCCCACAGGCTCAGGGCAATGACCACGGCGGGGAGCACGCTGAAGGCCAGGATGATTCCGGTGATGGCCGAGGGTTGCTGGGTGGTGGCTTCGCCCGCCACGGACTCGGCGTATCCGCTGGCTGCCAGGACGACGGTGAGGATCACGGCGCCCAGGGCCATGCCGGTGGTTTCCCCCGCCGTCCACACCCCGCCGAAGATCCCGGCGTTGCCCTCCCCGTGTTCCAGTGCATCGTGGGTAATGACATCGGGCAGCATAGACATGGGCAGCGACTGCATCCCGGCATATCCGGCCCCGGCGAGCGCCACCGGGAGGTACACCCAGGTTCCGGGCCTGAGGAGCATCCCGGCCAGGGCCAGGGCGGCGAGGCCGAACAGGACGCTGGAGAGCAGGAAGCTGCGTTCCTTGCCGATCCGCCGGGCGACCATCCGCCAGATCGGGGCAAAGAGCAGTGCCGGGCCGATCAGGGCGATGAACAGGAACGTCACCGCTTCCTCGTCGTGCAGGACCCACGTGGCGACGTATTGGGCCCCGGCAAGCATTCCTCCGGTGGCCAGGCCCTGCAGTGCGAAGGCCAGCAGCAGCGCGCGGAACGGCTGGCTGCGCCGCAGCACCGCCAGACCCCGGAGATAGCCTTGGCGTATCGGGGCTCGTTGCACCGTGGCCCGGGTTCCGCCCCTGGGGGCAACCCGGGCGCTGGCCAGGAGACTGGCTCCGATGACGATTCCGGCCACGACGGACATCAGGAAATATCCAAGCCATTGGTTTTCCCCGCCCAGGGTGCGCAGCGCCGGTCCCCCGGCACCGAAGAGCAGGATCGCCAGGGACAGGACGAGCACGCGCAGGGACAACAGTCGGGTGCGCTGGTCGTAGCTGGCGGTCAGTTCGGCCGGCAGGGCCATGTACGGGACCTGGAAGAGGCTGAAGGCCGTGGCGGTGGCGGTGAATGCCACCAACACCCACAGCCCCGCCGCAAGTTGGCCCAGGCCCGCCGGCACGGCAAAGGTGAGGATGAAGAACAGCGGCAGCAGGGATCCACCGGCGACCATGAAGCGGTGCCGTGAACCCGTGGCGGCCAGGTCGCGGTCGCTGCGGATCCCGATGATCGGGTCGATGAGCACGTCCCAGATCTTGGCCACGCCCAGCAGCAGGCCAGCGCCCAGCGCAGCGATGCCCAGGGTGTCGGTCATGTAGTAGATCAGCACCAGCCCGGGGAGCGTGGAAAACCCGCCGGTGCCCATCGAACCGAGAGCATAGGTGCCGATGACCCTGCGTGGAAGCGGGACTTCCCCCGATGTCACCATGGCTTGGAGTCTACGCACCGAAACCGGCCCGTGACCAGAGCACACCGACCCCGGGAGAACCTGTGGGAATCGTGTAAAGGGAGTGCGCGAACCGGCGCGGAGCCGTAAGCTCGTGCAATGGCTAGATTCTTTGATGTTCACCCCGAAAACCCACAGCCGCGCGCGATCGCCCAGGCCGTGGAACTGATACGCAATGGCGGGCTGATCGCCTACCCCACAGATTCCTGCTACGCCCTGGGCGCGCAGATCGGCAACCGCGAGGCGCTGGACCGGATCCGGTC
This sequence comes from Arthrobacter sp. UCD-GKA, assembly GCF_001863355.1. Classification (NCBI taxonomy): domain Bacteria; kingdom Bacillati; phylum Actinomycetota; class Actinomycetes; order Micrococcales; family Micrococcaceae; genus Arthrobacter; species Arthrobacter sp. UCD-GKA. The sequence goes on from NZ_MOLR01000002.1 coordinate 66,551, forward strand.
CATCCGCCAGGTCGACGACAAGCACCACTTCACGCTCGTGTGCAAGGACTTCGCCCAGTTGGGCCAGTACGTGGAGGTCAACAACAAGGTCTTCCGCAACATCAAGGCGGTGACCCCGGGCAGCTACACCTTCATCCTGCCGGCAACCAAGGAAGTCCCGCGTCGGCTGATGCAGGCCAAGAAGAAGACCATCGGTGTGCGCATCCCCGACAATGCAGTGGTCCGTGCGCTGCTTGACGAGCTCGGGGAGCCCATCCTTTCCAGCACGCTGTTGCTTCCGGGCGAAGAGGATCCGATGACCCAGGGCTGGGAAATCAAGGAGGCGCTGGACAACGTGATCGAAGGCGTCATCGATTCCGGCGAATGCGGGACCGAGCCGACCACCGTCATCGACTACTCCAGCGGCGAGGCAGTGATCTCCCGGGTGGGGCTGGGCGATCCCTCGCGCTTCGAAGAGTAACGAGGGACCGGGCCGGCCTACTGCGTGTGGCCTTCGGCGTCGGTGAGGTTGCAGACGAGCTGCCAGAGATGGCCGTCCGGATCGGCGAAGGTGCCGACATATTGGAGGCGTCCGTTGACGTGCGGTATGCGGTGGGCCGTAAAGCCCTTGCCCTCCGAGTCGGCCACCGCGGCGAGTATTTCGTCGACCTCGTTTTCGGTGGCGATGGCGCAGCTGAGGAAGGCGTCGGTGGCGGGCACCGGAAGCAGCGGCGTGCGCTTGGCCTCGCGCGAATACTTGGTAAAGGCCTCGGTCTCGGCCAGGAAGATCGTCATTCCCGGCAGTTCCAGGCAGACCATGCCCATGGCGAGCGTGGCGTTTTCGATGCCCACCACGTCGCGGTAGAAGGCCAGGGAGCGCGCGGCATCCCTCACCGCCAAACTCAGGACCACACCTTGGGTTTTCATCGGGACACAGCTTCCTTCCACGCGTTGTACGTTGCCGAGCTTCCATTGTTCATCGGAAACCGCCCGCGGCCACATGCCTGATCCCCCACGAGGATTCCCAGATCTCGCCCGGCGCCAGCCAACGCAGTCCCATTCCGTTGTTGAAGGCGTTCGCCGCCGCGGTCATCGGTTCCAGGGCCACCGCGTGCACCGGACCTTCCGGGCCCTTGAAGGTTTGCGTGGTGTAGGCCTGAATGAACCCGTAGTTCCGATCCATGTGCAATTCCACGCGGTTTCCATCCGGTGCCTCCAGGTAGTGCCGTGAACCGCCGTCGGCCACGCGCGTGAGATCCGTCCACGCATTGTCGAGGGAGACGTTGCCCAATTTCTTGCCGTGCCGGTAGTCCAGGTTCGTGCCGTCCACCGGCAACGGCTGCCCAACGGGAATCATCGCCTCGTCGACTTCCAGGTGCCGCGCGGCGTCTATGACCAGTGTCAGCTCGCCCACCGGGGTGTCACCGACCCGCAGGTAGGGATGGGCTCCCACGGCCACCGGGGCCTTGGACGTGCCGAGGTTCTCCAGCCTGTGGGTGACCTGCAACCCGTCCGCCACCAATTCATAGTGCACGGACGTGGCCAGTTCGAAGGGATACCCGGGCGCGGGCGAAATCTCCCCCGCCAAGGCCACGCTGTGGTTTGTGCGGTTTGCCTGCCGATAGCTGCTGTGCCGCAGCAGGCCGTGGCTGGCGTTGTTGCGCTCCGGTTCGGTGATCACCAGATGTTCCTCGATGCCGTCGTGGCTCCAGGTTCCTCCGGCAATGCGGTTGGGCCAGGGCACCAGGACGACGCCGGCCGCGGAGGGCGCGGCCATGTCTTGCGGGTAGTCCTGGACAAGTTCCACCCCGTCGACCACCAGCCTGCGCAATGCGGCACCGATCTGGGTCACCACCGCGTGCTGCGTGCGGCCGTCGATGGTTCCGGAGAGTACGAATTGCTCACCCATCGGTGAATCCGGATGTGGCACGGTGGCCCTTTCCTCGCGGTTGATTGCCCTGCATTGCCTGTCCCAAGAATCCTATCGAGCCAACGCGCCCGTGGCAGCAGGAAAATGCAAACGGGGCCGAGGAATTCCCGTGTAGGGGATTCTGCGGCCCCGTCGAGGGCGATCCTGGTGCTTGGCTACTTGACCTGGTCGATGACGGTCTCGGCGACTTCGCGCATGGACAGGCGGCGGTCCATGGACGTTTTCTGGATCCAGCGGAACGCCTCTGGTTCGGTCAGGCCCATCTTGGTGGTCAGCAGGCTCTTGGCGCGCTCGACGAGCTTGCGCGTGGCGAACTGCTCGGTGAGGTCGCCGACCTCCTTCTCCAGCGCGCGGATTTCTTCGTAGCGGGAGATGGCGATCTCGATGGCCGGCACCAGGTCCGCAGGGGTGAACGGCTTGACGACGTACGCCATGGCTCCGGCCTCGCGGGCGCGTTCCACCAATTCCTTCTGGCTGAAGGCGGTCAGCAGGACCACGGGGGCGATGCGCTCCTTGACGATGGTCTCGGCCGCCGTGATGCCGTCCATAACCGGCATCTTGACGTCCATCAGCACCAGGTCCGGCTTGTGCTCACGCGCCAGCTCGATGGCCTTTTCCCCGTTGTCCGCCTCGGCAACCACGTCGTAGCCCTCGCCGCGCAGGATCTCGACGATGTCGAGGCGGATCAGGGTTTCATCCTCGGCAACAATCACGCGGCGGGGTGCGCCGGTGCCGGGCTCGGGATCAATTCGTGTTACTTCGGGCAGATCGCTCATGGGTGCTCCTTCATTCCCGGGGTGACCGGGGCTGTCATCGACTCTCGGTTTTACGGTTAAGCCTATCTGCATGTACAGTGGATAACCGCAAGGACGCGAGGATTTCTGCGCAAAGCAATCATCAGTTACGCTTATTCTCGCTGCTTCAAAATGTGCCCGCCCGAGTGGCGGAATGGTAGACGCGCTGCACTCAAAATGCAGTATCGAAAGGTGTGTGGGTTCGAGTCCCACCTCGGGCACAACCGGCCCCGATCCCTTAGTTCATAAGGGATCGGGGCCTTTATCGTTTAAGCCAAAGTCCATCTGAATTTCGATTCTGACTGTCACTCTGACTGTCACCTTGTTTTTATTTATCCGGTGAGTCCGCGCTCGATCTTCGCCGCGGCATCTGCGGCGAACTCCGGCACCACGTGGGAATAGGTTTCCATGGTCAGGAGGACGGTGGAATGCCCGAGGATTTCCATGACCACCCGGGCCGGGACTCCTTGCATCAGCATCATGGTTGCGGCGGTGTGCCGGGCATCGTGGAGTCGGGCGTCGGGGACGTCAGCTTGGGCCAGGAGTGCTTTCCAGCGGCGGGTGTCTGCGGTATGCCCGACAGGCCTTCTGTCACGGCCGCTGAACACCAGGTCGTATTCCTTCCCGTCCTGTTCGTAGCCGATCCAATTGGGGCCTTCCTAGAGCCGTATGACGGTTTGCTCGCGCCGGTGCTTCTTGAGTTCGGTAAGGAGGGTCGGTGGAATCATGATGGTCCGGCGTGAGCCTTTGGTCTTGAGTGGGCCGAGCTGGGCGGGGTTGCCATCCACGACTCGGAGCCAACCGCGACTGACCCGGATGCTACCGGCCTCGAGGTCGACCATGTCCCAGCACAGTCCTGGGGCTTCTCCCTGGCGTAGCCCCAGGACTGTGCGACGGTCCAGCGCGCAGCGTTAAATATCTGGTGGTGTGGCCTGCCGGCCACCTGACCTTCGTCCAGTGCTGGCGGCCCGTCCTTTGCTGCGTTCAGTATCGCCCGGGCGTCGTCGGTGGTGAGTGGGGTGATCTCGAGTCGCTCGGCGGTGGGCTCATCCATTCGACTGCAGGGGTTGCTGCCGAGTTTGCCGCGTTGCACGGCAACGGTGAGTGCTCGGGAGAGGACTCGGTGGCCTTTCAGGATGGTGGTGTCCGATAGGTAACCCAGGCGCATCTCGTCGTAGAGGTCGTCCAGGTGCTCGGGCGTGAGCTTGTCCAGCTTCACGGCACCGAGGTGCGGCAGGATCCACGTGTTGATGAGCGAGCGGTATGCCGCGATGGTTGACGGGCGGGCTTTCCTGGGGGCGATCTTCTCCAGCCAGTGCTCCATCCATTGCTGGAGTGTGCTGATCTTGCCCCGGTTGATCGTACCCTCGTCCAGGGCCTTGAGTTCGGTTGAGATTGGTGGCGCATTCCTAGCGCGTTGCGCCGTAGACGGTCTTGCGTTGGCGGACCTTCTGGCCGTCGACGATCTTGGTGCCGACTCGTAGCTGGGCGATCCAGCGGCCGTCTGGCCTCTGCCTGGGCGCGCTTCCTTCGCCGGCGTTTCGGTGGGTTTTGGTGGACACGTTTGGCTCCTTGGCCTGATTTTGGGTGCACTGATGTGAGCCTATGCAGGCGGTATGCCGCATAGTTCCGTGCAGGTGGGGGTTGTGCGGGGATGTGGAGGGCGCCGTTAGGCGACGTGGTCCTCGGAGGGCCAGAGCCTCTGCAGCTGGTCGCCGTCGAGGGTTTGGAGGCGGTCGATCAGGACGTCCTCGGTGACCATGAGTTCCTCTGCTAGCTCGGGCAGGGAGTGGGCCCACCGTGCGTGGTGGGCCAGGTGCTCGAAGTTGATGAGCAGGCGGGCGGATTCCCAACGCACCAGTCGTTCGATGGCCGGTGTCTGACAGCCGCAGTGTCCGTGCTGGATGTGGATCAGTTCATGTGTGAGCGCGCAGCGGTGCTCGGTCTGGTTGAGGTTGGGATCCAGCCAGATGCGGCTGGTTCCGTCGGTGGCCGGGGGCGCGTGCGAGTGTGGGCGCGTCCAGATGATTTCAATGTGCGCGAGTTGGCGCAGCTTCCCCCAGGGTTGAAACATTCCTAGAACATATGTTCTGCATGGATTGTGCGCCAATGCTACGCGAAGTGCGCTCAAAATGTCGCAGGGTACGACTATGGCCTAGCGACCTCCCCTTTATTCGAAGACGTCAAGCTCATCAGCCGACTGGATAGGAGTCAACGACACAAGCGCACGGCTCTTTCTGAGCTCCCCGCCAGCACCTTCATCGAGAATCGTAAACGCATCGAATACTGCTATCACCACCTGATCGGGGAGAGCGTTGAATCTGGCTACCTCCATGAGTAGCTTTTCTTCTGAAACGGCGGCAACGAATGGTCTGCCACCGTAAGGCTCGAACCACATCACACCAAGCGACTTCTTGAGTCCATCAATCGTGCCTTGCACGCGCTCAGTGGTCCGCTTCTCATAGCCGCGGCCCAAAACAGTGCGAAGCAATGATGCCCCTTGCTGGCTGAGTGTGACGTCCGACAGCCCAATATGCCGCTGCTCCACCTTGCCATCAATCGTCCATGAGGACCTTTCGACGTGCTTTAGTGCAGCCATCAATTTGGCCCTTGCTGCTGGCGGGAGAGTATCAACGCTTGCGTCCAACGCATCAGTCTCGAGATCGCTTGTCTCAGACGCAAGGGACAATACCTGGGCAATTTTGCGCAAAGCGTCAGACTGGGCCGAAGACGGTTCATCTACTTTTGTTTGCCCATCGTCAGGTTGGCCCGGGCGCGGTTCCTTGTCGACCGGGGGTGCTTTGAGGACCACTCGGACGGAACCAGGGGACGCGCCCTCGATCAAGAGTTCAGCAGGGGCTTTTTTGGTGCCCATAATACCTTTTGCCGTCTCCTTGACAGCTTCAGCAAGGTTGGCAACAAACCTGCCGAAATCGAGAGCGTTTGTGGAGTGTCCCTGGACGCCAGAACCCTCGAGGTGAAGGTCTATCCTGGCCTGCTCCGGCCCCACCTCTTGAACCCAAACATCCATTAGCTCAGGGTCGTCTTTGACGATGCCCGAACGCAACGATGCGTACATGTACGAGTCCGCAAGTGCATTTCCGGTAGTTGCTCGCAAGGCATCACGTAGTAATCGAATACTATTTTCGCTGCTGCTCACGAGTTCCTCACTTCCAAATAACCTTTACGCTTTCCGGCGACCAGCCTTCCATCCTGGCCTTTGACGCTACTCCAAGTATCGTGCCACGTGGCCCTGACAGGTTCCAGATCCGGCTGAATGAAGCTGTCTACCAATCCAGCCATGGGTTGGATTCTCTGCACCGTCGCATTTGGCAATCCAACCTCTACCCCTTGCAACGTAGAGAGCGCAAGAAATAGTTCCAGCTCCGTGGACACCACTCTCACAAAGTCGTCCTGCGGGACGAGGACCACAACGTCAGCATCGTTCGGTGCCGCCCAGGGCTTATGGGTGGTAAAGCCTCCGTCAATCCAGAGTTTCGCGTCCGGGGTCAGGGACCAAACCACTTTCGAATAGAGGGTGAGCGCAGAGAAGATTAGCTCACGACGTTCCCTGAAGGGAGCATTCTCCACGAATACGCGGTGAATTTCCTCGAATGTCGTGCCATATGGAGTATCCGCCGGGAGCAGGTGCCCATCACTCTGAAGGCAATCCTCGATGACGCTCACTCAACATCTCCTGGGTCTTGGTTTTCTTCGCCGCGCCCGCCGTAGGCTTCCTCGGTATATCCACCGTTGCTAAGCCGGCGGGTCATTCTTTTCCTGCCGAGCTTTTCTGTGTGCCCCGGATGATCTCAGTGATCAGCGGGGCGAGCGATACTGTCGAATTCGGGCTTCCTTCAAGATTGGCTGCTCCCGTAGTGGAGGGCTCAGCCCCAAAAACTCTCTGTGAGAATTCGGCGCGTAGTGCCTCGACGTAGTCAGGATTCGTTACATCGAGCGTATACGAATCAAACGTTTGCAGTTGCATCTTGATCGCACTCGCCCACGTCGACAAAGTCCTGAAGTGCGTGGATTGTTTGGCGAGTAGCGTTGCCAGGCCGATCAATCCAGACACGACTACGAGCGTCCAGGCAAGTTCTGACACAACGAAGGCGGTATCGCCGCCCGTGGGAAAGTCCCTCGTAAACCAGATCGACAATAGTCCTGAAGCGACAAAGGCGGCGATCGAGCCTGAGAGAAAGAGCCAGTAGCCACGGAGGGATCGCTTTCGGAATCCGTCGTAATACTTAGTGGCCTGCGTTGTTGCTTCGTTTTGCCGCAGATCTTTGTATTGCTTGGCCATTTCTTTGGCCTCGTTGTGGAGGACCTCGTATTCGTCGCGGCGGGTGTCGATTTCTTGAGAGCGTGAACTGAGTTCAGTCCGGATGCTTTCAAGGTCGTTGTTCAGAGAGGCAACGCGTTTTTCCGCCTCTCTGGCTTGCCGGGCAAACTGGCGAGCCAGCCGTTCTGCCGCGGGAAGACGTGTCAACGAGTTCGTATCATCGATGGCAGCATCGCTGCCTTGCGAACGCTTTGGCCGCGGGAACTCCTGATAGGCGCCACACAGCAGTGAACCTACATTGTTCTTGGCATTTTCGTCGTGCACTAGTTCGTTGAACATCACTCCCAGGGCGCCTAGATTGTCACAGAAGTCCGCAAAGTCATCGCTGTTGCGCGGAAGGCCAATGTCGACCCAAGAAGCTAAATCATCAAGTGAGCTTTGAAATTTGATTAAGACCCGCGGATCTATGCTGATTGACTCGTCGCTCACGGGCCCGCGCCAAGCTTGCATGAATTGGCCGATCGCTCTCAATGCTTTTCCATACTCTTGTGAGGGTGGAAGCCCTTCTTCACGATGGACCGCCAGCAGTTTTGACGTCATTTCAGCAATGTCATCCATAGTTGCCAGCACGGTCGCCCGCGAAACAACTCCCCCAATATCTGAAACTACTTCCATGCCTTCTCCCCTAGTAGACAGACACTGCCTCAAGGCAGGTCTTGATTTTCTTCGCCGCGCTCGCCATGCGCTTCTTCGAACTGCTGGCGTTGGGTTTTGAAATCGAAGTGCGCAGCTATGTCTTGCTCGGCCGGCAACTCTGCAATTGCGTCGAAGTGCTCCTGGATCCTAAACTGCAGTGCCTTGGTGAGTGCCCTGCGGACGCAGTCAATGCCCTCCGGAATGTTGGAAGCCAGGAGTTCGATGCGCTCGTCGCCGACGTGCTCGAGCAGGGATGCCCCGGTGACGACACCGAGGTTCGCGGCTACGAAGTCCTGGTTCTCGCGGAAGATGGAGTCCGCATTTGGCACGGCCCACCTCCAGTGGATCTTCTGTCCCTGGCCAGCCTTACCGCTGGTGCCAATCGTACGGAGAGTTGGCTTGCCGGGTGGATTCGCTTCGGGCTTGTCCTGGTCTTCATGGTGAACCTCGCTGGTCAGAGTGACTAGCTCCCGCGCAATCGTCTTGAGCGACTCGATAGACGTTGGGGAAAGCGTTGCCACGCCGGCAACGACCAAGGAATCCGGGTCAGTGTCGGCGACGGCGAGGCCAAGCGAACGAGCGGCGGCATGAATCATTGTCTGGGCGGAATGACCGGTCCCCCGCTGGATGCCACGAATGGTATCCGGGTCAGGGAAGTTCTTCAGGTCGGTCGTTACATACTGCTGCAGTCGCTGGGCCGAGGGCTTACCGCCGCAGTTCCTTGAGAGCGATTCGTAGGAGAGCGACTTGCTGCCGCGGTATCGATCCGCCTCAATAAGATCGGCGAGTGTCTGTCCCTGCATCATGGTCCTAAGCTCAGGCTGCTTCAGCGCGTATGTCCAACCACCAATCTTAGGCACTGCCTGACAAGTTCTCCCTGATGACCCGGCCGTGAGTGCCCAACGAAAGCCTCGGCGGCTTCCTTCGTTACTACCAATGAAGGCAGTCCTGCATCCACACGGAACCGCCGTTCCTTCCTACAACGCCGTTCTCCCTTGGCGTATCCATCGCGGGACTACGGTGGGCACCACTTTCGTTGTATAGGCATGTGGCGCGGCCGGTGCGTGGGCAGGAAGCGTCGCCAATATCCGACCATTGGCACCCCTGGAGGCGTGCGGTGAATGAGCCTTTCGATATTTCCGAATCCGGACTTGGGTCTGAAGATGTGATGGATGCCTATTCCCGGACCGTCATCGGCGTTGCCGAAGAGGTTGGGCCGCATGTTGCGGCCGTCGAGATGATGCGTACCGGCCGCGGTGGCCCGGTGCGTCTTGGCGCGGGTTCCGCCGTGGTCTTCACCGAAGACGGCTTCATGCTGACCAATGCCCACGTGGTTGCCGGGGCCACTGCCGGACGGGCGACCTTTGCCGACGGCACGGCAACGGACCTGGAGATCAGAGGAGCGGACGCCCTGTCCGATCTGGCCGTGATCCGCGGCTATTCCCACATGCAGGCACCGGCCCGACTCGGCGACGCCGAGGGACTGCGGGTGGGCCAACTGGTGATCGCCGTGGGCAACCCGCTGGGCCTGGCCGGTTCAGTGACCGCCGGGGTGGTCAGCGGGCTGGGGCGATCCATCCCCACCGCACTTGGCCGGGCCCGGCGGGTAATCGAGGACGTCATCCAAACCGATGCCGCGCTGAACCCGGGCAATTCGGGCGGGGCGCTGGCCGATGCCCGCGGCCGGGTCGTCGGCATCAACACGGCCGTGGCGGGCGCGGGCTTGGGCCTGGCCGTTCCGATCAACGCGACCACCCGGCGGATCATCGCCGCGCTGATGGCCGACGGTTGTGTCCGGCGCGCCTACCTGGGCCTGGTCAGTGCCCCGTTTGCGCTTGACGAGACGCTGGCGTTGCGCATGGGCCAGCGGCAGGGACTGCGCGTTGCCGATGTCATCGCCGGGTCCCCCGCGGAGAAGTCCGGGTTGAAACCCGGAGACCTGGTGCTGACCGTCGGGAGGCGCCCGGTCTCCAGCGCCGAAAGCGTGCAAAAGCAGTTGTTCACCGAAGCCATCGGTGTGCCGCTGCCCGTGACGGTGCTCCGGAACGGCGCGATGGTGGATGTCATCGCCGTGCCGGTGGAGCTGACTGACTGAAAACGAAAGGGCCGGACCCCCACCGCGGTCCCCCAAGGGAATCGTGGTGGAGGTCCGGCCCCTGCCGCACCTCGAACCAGCTAGATGGTGTGGCTGTTTTCGCCCTCGCCCTTGTCCGAATCCCACGGACCGACCTTCTCGCGGGCAGGCATCGGCTTGCCATCGCCGAGCTGGCCGGCGTCCGCAAGGTCGCCGACCTTGTGGATGCGCAGCGAGTTGGTGGATCCGGCCTGTCCGGGAGGTGACCCGGCTGCGATGCAGACAATGTCGTTGATCTCGGCCAGGCCTTCCTGCAGGAGGGCGCGGTCGACCTGTGCGGTCATCTTGTCGGTGTGGTCGGCGTATTCGACCAGGCGAGGCTGGATGCCCCACATCAGGGTCATGATGTTGTAGGTCTGCGGCAGCGGGGTGAAGGCCAGGACCGGGCGCTTCGGGCGCAGCCGGGACAGGCGTCGGGCCGAATCGCCGGACTGGGTGAAGGCCACGATGTACTTGGCATCCAACTGGTCGGCGATTTCCACGGCGGCACGGGTGATGGCGCCGCCACGGGTCTTGGGCTTGGAGCCCAGGCGCGGGATGCGGTCCAGTCCGTGCTTTTCCGTGGAGGAAATGATCCGTGCCATGGTCTCGACGGTCTCGATGGGGTATTCGCCCACCGAGGTCTCCCCCGAGAGCATGACCGCGTCGGCACCGTCGAGGACGGCATTGGCGCAGTCCGAGGCCTCGGCGCGGGTCGGCGTCGGGGACTCGATCATCGACTCGAGCACCTGGGTCGCCACGATGACCGGCTTGGCCCAGCGGCGGGCCAGCTCGATGGCGCGCTTCTGCACCAGCGGGACTTCCTCGAGCGGAAGCTCCACGCCGAGGTCGCCACGGGCCACCATGATGGCGTCGAAGGCGTCGATGATTTCTTCCAGCGCGTCAACCGCCTGCGGCTTTTCGATCTTGGCGATGACCGGAAGGCGCCGGCCCTCCTCGTCCATGATCTCGTGCACGCGCCCGATGTCGGCGGCGTTGCGCACGAAGGACAGGGCGACCATGTCGACGCCGGCCCGGATGGCCCAGCGCAGGTCCTCCTCGTCCTTTTCGCTCAGGGCGGGAACGTTCACGGCCACGCCGGGAAGGTTGATGCCCTTGTTGTTGGACACCTCCCCGCCCACGACGACCTCGGTGACGACCTTCTCGTCATCCACGGCCGTTGCGCGCAGGGCGACCTTGCCGTCGTTGATCAAGAGGATGTCGCCCACGTTGACATCGGTGGGCAGGCCCTTGAACGTCGTGGAGCAGAACGAGCCGTCCCCCAGCACGTCGGCAATCACGATGGTGAAGGTGTCCCCGACCTTGAGCATGTGCTTGGCGTCGTCCACGAAGCGGCCCAGGCGGATCTTCGGTCCCTGCAGGTCGGCAAAGATGCCCACCGGGCGGCCGAGCTCCTCGGCCGCCGCACGGACGTTGCCGAGGTTCTCGGCGTGCATCGAGTGGTCGCCGTGGCTCATGTTCAGCCGGGCGACGTCGACACCCGCCTTGAGCACTGCCAATGTCTTGTCGTAGGTACCGATCGCCGGGCCCCAGGTGGCCACGATTTTTGCGCGTCTCATACGGTTAGCCTATCTGCCTTTCCATTTCTCAGGTCGGGAAAACACCGCATCAGAGGTGCATCCGTTTCACAACATGCTGATGGCCCGATCCGTCGGAGAGACGGGGGCCGGAAGGCGGGTTTCGCCCATCAGGTATTTGTCCACGGCCGCGGCACAGGATCGTCCCTCGGCTATGGCCCACACGATCAGGGATTGTCCGCGTCCGGCATCGCCTGCCGCGAACACCCCGGGGGTGTTGGTCATGTAGTAACCATCGCGGGCGACGCTGCCCCGGTCATCAAACTCGGTGTTGGCCTGTTCCAGGAAGCCGGCCTGCTCGGGTCCGGTGAACCCCAGGGCCAGGAAGACCAGATCCGCGGGAATGACCCGCTCGGTGCCCGGCTTCGGAAGGCGCTGACCGTCTATGAATTCGGTCTCTGCCAGAGTAACACCCATCACCCTGCCGTGCTCACCTGTGAAGTTGACCGTGGCGGCCAAATACGTCCGCTCGCCGCCTTCCTCGTGTGCCGACTGGACCTCGAAGATGGTCGGGGCCATGGGCCAGGGCTGGTGCGCCGGACGCTCGGCCGGGGGCTGGGCGCCGATGGCCAGGGTGGTCACGGAGGCTGCTCCCTGGCGGGTCGCGGTGCCCAGGCAGTCGGCCCCGGTGTCGCCGCCGCCGAGGATGACCACGTGCTTGCCGGCGACATCGATCCGCAGGCCTTCACGCTCGCCGGCCACCACCTCGTTCGAATCCACCAGGTAGTCCATGGCGAAGTGCACGCCCTCGAGTTCGCGTCCGGGGACCGGCAAATCGCGCGGCACGGTGGCGCCCGTGGCCACGATCACCGCGTCGTAGAGCCTGTTCAGGGCGTCGAATTCGATGTCGGTGCCCACCGAGACCCCGGTGCGGAACACGGTTCCCTCGGCCTCCATCTGGGCCAGCCGCGTCTCCAGCACGTCCTTGCCCATCTTGAAGTCGGGGATGCCGTAGCGCAGCAGCCCGCCGACCTTCTCGTCGCGCTCGTACACCGCCACGGTGTGCCCGGCACGGGTCAGCTGCTGGGCGGCGGCCAGGCCCGCGGGGCCCGAGCCGATCACGGCGATGCGCTTGTCGGTGTGGCGCACGGCCAGCACCGGCTCGAGCCCGCCGGAGGCAATCAAGGTGTCGGCGATTTCGACTTCGACCTGCTTGATTGTTACGGCCGGCTGGTTGATGCCCAGCACGCAGGAGGACTCGCAGGGGGCCGGGCACAGCCGCCCGGTGAACTCCGGGAAGTTGTTGGTCGCGTGCAGGCGCTCGGCGGCCTCGGCCATCCGTCCCTCGTGGACCAGTGCGTTCCACTCCGGGATGAGGTTGCCCAGCGGGCAGCCGTTGTGGCAAAAGGGCACGCCGCAGTCCATGCAGCGCCCGGCCTGCTTTTTCAGCACGCCGGCGTCCTGCCTGGCTGTTACCTCTCGGTAGTCCATGATGCGCACCGAGACGGGGCGCTTGGGCACGGTGACGCGTTCGCGCACCTCCAGGAATCCACGTGGATTAGCCACGGGTCACCTCCAAAATCCTGTTCCAGACGGTTGCTGAATCGGGGTCGAATCCTTCATGGACGGCAGTGTTTCGTGCCTGGGACACCGCGGCGTAGTCCCGCGGGAGCACCTTGGTGATGCGGGCCGCGGCCACCGGCCAGTCGGCCAGCAGGCTGGAGGCCAGTGCGGAGCCGGTGTGGGCCACGTGCTTGGTGAGCAGTTCCTTGATGAGCACGCAGTCCGCCTCGTCGGGGCCGGAGAGCAACAGGTCCTCGTTGGCCACGGCCAGCGGGTTCAGCGCCGCGGTGTCCAGGTCCAGCACGTAGGCCGTGCCCCCGGACATGCCGGCGGCGAAGTTGCGTCCGGTGGGACCGAGCACCAGCGCGGTTCCGCCGGTCATGTATTCGCAGCCGTGGTCCCCGATGCCCTCGACCACCGCGGTGGCCCCGGAGTTGCGCACGGCGAAGCGTTCGCCCACCAGCCCGGCGATGAACAGCTCGCCGCTGGTGGCGCCGTAGCCGATGACGTTTCCGGCAATGACCTGCTCGGCCGGGTTGAAGCCGGAGCGTTCATCGGCGCGCACGGAAATCCGTCCGCCGGACAGCCCCTTGCCGACGTAGTCGTTGGCGTCCCCGACCAGGTCCAGCGCAATGCCGGCGGGCAGGAACGCGCCGAGGGACTGGCCGGCGTGCCCGCGCAGGGTGACCGCGATGGTCCCCTCCGCCAGTTCGTCGGTGCCGAAGGTGCGGGTGACGTGGTGGCCGAGCATGGTGCCCACCGAGCGGTCGGTGTTCTTGATTGGGAGGTCAAGAACGACCATTTCGCGGCGTTCCAAGGCCGGAGCGGAGGCTGCAATGAGCTGGTTGTCGAAGTGCGTCTCCAGCCCGTGGTCCTGGGACCCGGTGCGCGAACGCGCCGCCCCGGGCTTGGAGCCGGCGGTGTTGAAGATCTTTTCCAGGTGCAGCCCGGCGGTCTTCCAGTGGCCCACCGCGGCGCGGGTGTCGAGCAGCTCGGCCTGGCCGATGGCCTCCTCGAGGGTCGCGAAGCCGAGTTCCGCGAGGATCTCGCGGACCTCCTGGGCGAGGAACTCGAAGAAGTTCACCACGTGGTCCACCTGGCCGGTGAAGCGGGCGCGCAGCTCCGGGTTCTGCGTGGCCACGCCGACCGGGCAGGTGTCCAGGTGGCAGACGCGCATCATGATGCAGCCGGCGACCACCAGCGGGGCGGTGGCGAAGCCGAATTCCTCGGCGCCCAGCAGGGCGGCGATGACCACGTCGCGGCCGGTCTTCAGCTGCCCGTCGACCTGCACGGTGACGCGTTCGCGCAGCCCGTTGAGCATCAGCGTCTGCTGGGTCTCGGCCAGGCCGAGCTCCCAGGGCACGCCGGCATGCTTCAGCGAGTTCAGCGGGGAGGCTCCGGTGCCGCCGTCGTGCCCGGAAACCAGCACCACGTCGGCCTTGGCCTTGGTGACTCCGGCCGCGACGGTGCCGATGCCGACCTCGGAGACCAGCTTCACGTGGACGCGGGCACCCGGGTTGGAGCACTTCGCGTCGTGGATCAGCTGGGCCAGGTCCTCGATCGAGTAGATGTCGTGGTGCGGCGGCGGGGAAATCAATCCCACGCCGGGGGTGGAGTGGCGGGTGCGGGCCACCCACGGGTAGACCTTGTTGGCCATCAGCTGGCCGCCCTCGCCGGGCTTGGCACCCTGGGCCATCTTGATCTGCAGGTCGTCGGCGTGCGTGAGGTACATGCTGGTGACCCCGAAGCGGCCCGAGGCGATCTGCTTGACCGCGGAGCGGCGCTCCGGATCCAGCAGGCGGTCCACGTCTTCGCCGCCTTCGCCGGTGTTGGACTTGCCGCCCAGCCGGTTCATTGCGCGGGCCAGGGTCTCGTGCGCCTCGGCGGAGATCGAGCCGTAGCTCATGGCCCCGGTCGCGAAGCGCTTCACGATTTCCGACACCGGCTCCACCTTCTCGATGTCGATGGGCGTGCGTTCGCCGGTCTTGAAGTCCAGCAGCCCGCGCAGCGTCATCAGGCCCTTGGCCTGGTCGTCGACGCCCCGGGTGTAGGCCTTGAAGATGTCGTAGCGGCGTTCGCGGGTGGCGTGCTGCAGCCTAAAGACGGTCTCCGGGTTGAACAGGTGCGGCGGGCCCTCGCGGCGCCACTGGTATTCGCCACCGGTCTCCAGCACGCGGTGCGCATCGGGGTTCAGGTCCGCCGGGTAGGCGGCTGCATGGCGCATCGCGGTTTCGGTGGCGATGATGTCCAGGCCCACTCCCCCGAGCTGCGAGGAGGTGCCGGTGAAGTACTGGTCGACCACGCGCTGGGACAGGCCCAGGGCCTCGAAGGTCTGGGCGCCGCAGTAGGAGGCCACGGTGGAGATGCCCATCTTGGACATGATCTTCAGCAGGCCCTTGCCCAGCGCCTTGATCAGGTTGACCTGCGCCTTGGCCGGGGTCACGGAGCCGAGCTCGCCCTGGGTGGCCATTTCCTCCACGGATTCCAGCGCCAGGTAGGGGTTGATCGCCGAGGCGCCGTAGCCCACGAGCACCGCCACGTGGTGCACCTCGCGCACGTCCCCGGCCTCGATGACCAGGGAGGTCTTGGTGCGGTTGGCGCTCTTGAGCAGGTGGTGGTGCACCGCGGAGGTGAGCAGCAGCGACGGGATCGGCGCCCATTGGGCGTTGGAGTCCCTGTCCGAGAGCACGATGAACTTCACGCCGCGGTTGATGGCGGCGGAGACCTTCTCGCAGATTTCCTGCAGGCGGGCGCGCAGCTCCGATTCCCCGCCCTCGGGGCGGTAGAGCCCGCGGACCTTCAGGGCGACCTTGGCGCCTGATTCGTCGCGGATGTTGGCGATCTTGGCCAGGTCGTCGTTGGTGATCACCGGGTAGTCGAGGGACACCTGCCGGGCGTCGACCTTGCCGGTGGCCAGCAGGTTCCCGTCCGGGCCGATGCTGGTGCCCAGGGAGGTGACAAGTTCCTCGCGGATGGAATCCAGCGGCGGGTTGGTGACCTGGGCGAAGGACTGGGTGAAGTAGTCGAAGAGCAGGCGGGAGCGGTCCGAGAGCACCGCGACGGGGGTGTCGGTGCCCATGGCTCCCAGCGGCTCGGCGCCGGCGGTGGCCATCGGGGCCAGCAGGATCCGCAGTTCCTCGGTGGTGTAGCCGAAGGTGCGCTGGCGGATCTGCACGGAGGCGGAGTTGTGCTTGACGTGCTCCAGGTCCGGCAGCTCGGTGAGGCTGATCTTGTTCTCGTTGAGCCACTGGGCCCACGGTGCGGAGGCGGCGACCTGCGACTTGATCTCGGCATCGTCGATGATGCGTCCGGCCTCGGTGTCGATGAGGAACATCTTGCCCGGGGCGACGCGGCCCTTGGCCGAGATCTGCTCTGGGGCCAGGTCGATGACGCCGACCTCGGAGGCCAGCACGACCAGTCCGTCGGTGGTGATCCAGTAGCGGGCCGGGCGCAGCCCGTTGCGGTCCAGCACCGCGCCGACCTGCTTGCCGTCGGTGAAGGAGACCGCGGCCGGGCCGTCCCAGGGCTCCATGAGCATGGAGTTGTATTCGTAGAAGGCGCGGCGGTCCGCATCCATGGTGGCGTGGTTTTCCCAGGCCTCGGGGATCATCATCATGATGGCCTGGGCCACGGGGCGGCCGGAGAGCACCAGCAGCTCGGCAACCTCGTCGAAAGAGGCCGAATCGGAAGCACCGGGGCTGCAGATCGGGAAGAGTTCCTCGGGGACCTCGCCCAGCAGCGGGGAGGCCAGCTGGGACTGGCGGGCGCGCATCCAGTTGCGGTTGCCCTTGACGGTGTTGATCTCGCCGTTGTGGGCAATGGTGCGGAAGGGCTGGGCCAGCGGCCAGGAGGGGAAGGTGTTGGTGGAGAAGCGCGAGTGCACGATGCCCAGGCGCGAGGCGAAGCGGGCGTCGGACAGGTCCGGGTAGAACTCGGTGAGCTGCTCGGTGGAGAGCATGCCCTTGTAGACCATGGTCGCGGAGGAGAGCGAGGGGAAATACACCCCGAACTTGTTTTGGGCGCGCTTGCGGATGCGGAAGACGCGGGCATCGAGGTCGGCCTCGTGGTCTTCGGCGGCACCCAGGAAGAGCTGGGAGAAGTGCGGCATGCAGCCCAGGGCGGTGGCGCCGATGGCCTGCGTGTTCACCGGGACGTCGCGCCAGCCCAGGACCGTCAGGCCTTCCTCGGCGGCGAGTTCCTCTAGGGCGGTGACGGCGGCGTTGCGCTGCGCGGTCTCCTGCGGGAGGAAGGCGGTGCCGGCGGCGTAGCGGCCGGGGGCGGGAAGGGCGAAGTCGGTGACCGCGCGGAAGAATGCGTCGGGGATCTGGGTGAGGATGCCGGCTCCGTCGCCGGTGCCGGCGTCGGCACCCACGGCACCGCGGTGTTCGAGGCGGCGCAGCGCCTCGAGGGCCTGTTCCACGATCTGGTGGCTGGCCTCCTTGGTCAGCGTGGCAATGACCGCCAGGCCGCACGCGTCTTTTTCGTTTGCCGGATCATAGAGTCCCTGTGCTGCCGGGACGTCGGCAAACCTGGTGTAGGGCGAGGAAATCTCCTCGCCCTGATGCGGTGAGGCATTGAGTTGGACTCCGGTCATGCTCATGAGTTGTCCCTTTCTCGGTGTGTGGGCGGCGGGTCTGGTTCTTCGGACGACGGTGGCCGAGAGAGTTTTTGGGTTCGCGAATCGGTGCCCCGCTGGGGGCTTGGTGTGGGGTGTCGGTGTGGCACCAATGCTGCGGGCGCGGCAACCGTGTGTTCCAGCCGGTGGGCGGGCCGCGGGTCGTGCGTTTCCACGTCATTGTGGTTGCCGGCAGCCTCGGGTGCGGATGGAGGGGTGCTCCGCGCCCGGCCGTGCTGCCACAGTGAAAAAAGAGTAGCACCGGCATGTTTCGGATTTATACGCGCTTTTGTTTCCAACAGTTTTCGTGCCCACTACGAACCCGTTGCTGACTTGGAACTTTTGGGTTTCCTGAAAGTTTCGTCGTAACGCGAAAAGACCCCCTTCACATTTCCCCACCTGGTGAGGCGTGAATGAAAGGGGGTCTTGCCGGTAATCCCGCGCGTGCCGGGGCGGATGGGGCCTAGGAGGCTGGTCCGTCGGCGGGCGGCTTCTGCTCGTCCGCCGGCTTCGAGCCATCCTTCGTGGGCTCTTCCGCTTCCGTGGTCCCGGCGGCGACTTCGGCCTTGGGTTCGCGGCCCTTGAGGTAGACCCCGGGATCCGGCAGCGGGCGCAGGCGGATGAGCACGAAGGCCAACCCGATGGCGCCCATGATGATCATGACGATGGCCAGCCACATGTGCACGCGCAGCCCGATGCCCAGGATGGTGATGGTGTCCGCGGCGTCGATGCGCATGGTTTCCATGATGGTCCGGCCGATGCCGTACCACAGGATGTAGGTCCAGAACAGGGAAGCCCGGCGCAGCTTGAACTTCCGGTCAAGGGCCAGCAGCAGGAATACCCCGGCCACGTTCCACAAGAACTCGTAGAGGAAGGTGGGCTGGAACAGGGTTCCGGCCGGCAGGCCCGGGGGGAAGTTGTAGCTGTTCGGGTCGATTTCCAGGCCCCACGGCAGCGTGGTGGGTTTGCCGAAGAGTTCCTGGTTGAACCAGTTGCCCCAGCGGCCGAAGGCCTGGGCCAGCAGCACGCCCGGGACCGCGGCGTCCAGGAACGCCGAGAGGCGCACCCCGGCACGCCGGCAGGCGATCCAGGCACCCAAGGAGCCCAGCGAGATGGCACCCATGATGCCCAGTCCGCCGGCCCAGATCTGCGGGATCTCGGAAAGGTGCGCCGATTGGCCCTGGAGGCCGAAGTAGTACTCGGGGTCGGTGACCAGCACGTGGTAGAGGCGTCCGCCGACGATGCCGAAGGGGATCGCCCAGATGCAGATGTCCCAGACCACGTCCTCCGGCCCGCCCTTGGCCCGCCAGCGCCTCGAGGCGATCCACATGGCGGCAATGATGCCGATCATGATGCAGATCGCGTAGGCGTGGATGGTCAGCGGGCCGATGGAGAATTTCGAGAACTCGGACGGCGGGCTCGGGATCGAGGCCAGGATATTGGCTCCAGCCACGGCCAGCGGCATCATGCGTTCACTGCCCGCCCGCTGAGTTCCGCGGTCAGCTTGGCCACCGCGTCCACTCCCCCGTCGCGCAGGGCCGCGACCAGGGCGGTGCCCACGATGACGCCGTCGGAGTAGGCGCCGATTTCTTCCACGTGCTTGCGCGCCGAGACGCCCAGGCCGACGCAGGCGTTTTCGGCTCCGGCGGCGTGGGCCGCGGCGACCACGGCGGCAGCTGCGTCGGAGACCTCGGCGCGGGCGCCGGTGACGCCCATGACCGAGACGCAGTAGACGAAGCCGCGGCTGGCGTCCACGGTGGCCTTCATGCGTGCCTCGGTGGAGGACGGGGCGACCAGGAAGACGCGGTCAAGGCCGTACTTGTCGGAGGCTTCCATCCATTCGGCGGCCTCGTCGGGAACCAGGTCCGGGGTGATCAACCCGGCGCCGCCGGCCTCGGCCAGGCGGCGGGAGAACTCGTCCACGCCCATGCGCAGCACCGGGTTCCAGTAGGTCATGATCATGACCGTTGCGGAACAACGCTCGGTGATGCCCTTGACGATGTCGAACACCTGGGCGACCTTGAAGCCCTGGGCCAGCGACTGGACCGTGGCGGCCTGGATGACCGAGCCGTCCATCACGGGGTCCGAGTACGGGATGCCGACCTCGATGATGTCGGCGCCGTTCTCGGCCATCGCCACGGCCGCGTCAATGGTGCCCTGCACGTCGGGGAAGCCGGCGGGCAGGTAGCAGATCAGCGCCGGGCGGCCTTCGGCGCGGGCCGCGGCGATCGCCGCGGCACTCTTGGATACGGGGCTCACTTGGCGTCCTTTTCGGTGTCGATGAGGTTGAACCATTCCGCTGCGGTTCCAACGTCCTTGTCGCCGCGACCCGAAAGGTTGGCGATGATGATGGTTTCTTTCGGCACCGCACCGGCGGCGATCTTCCGCTCGGCGATTTTCAGCACGCCGGCCAGTGCGTGGGAGGACTCGATGGTCGGGATGATGCCCTCGGTGCGGCAGAGGAGCGAGAAGGCGTCCATGGCCTCGGTGTCGGTGAGTCCAGGCCGGCGGAGATCGGGTGCGACTGGATGGTCTGGCCGTCGTCGTCCTGCATCAGGTAGCTCTTGGCCCCGTGCAGCACACCGGGCCTGCCCAGTGTGATGGTCGCGGCGTGGCGGGGGGTGTCGATGCCGTCTCCCCCGGCCTCGAAGCCGTAGAGCTCGACATCGGCGTCGTCGAGGAAGCCGTGGAAGATGCCGATGGCGTTGGAGCCACCGCCGATGCAGGCGGCCACGGCGTCCGGCAGGCGTCCGGCCTGGGCGATGATCTGCTCGCGGGCCTCCTCGCCGATGACTTCGTGGAAGTAGCGCACCATGGCCGGGAACGGGTGTCCGCCGGCGGCGGTGCCCAGCAGGTAGTGGGTGGTTCCGACGTTGGCGACCCAGTCGCGCAGCGCCTCGTTGATGGCGTCCTTCAGCGTCTGGGAGCCGGCGGTCACCGGGATGACGGTGGCGCCGAGCAACTGCATGCGTGCGACGTTCAGGGCCTGCCGGCGCGTGTCTTCCGCGCCCATGTAGACCACGCATTCCAGGCCCATGAGGGCCGCCGCGGTGGCCGAGGCGACGCCGTGCTGGCCCGCCCCGGTCTCGGCGATGATGCGGGTCTTGCCCATGCGCTTGGCCAGCAGCGCCTGGCCCAGGACGTTGTTGATCTTGTGGCTGCCGGTGTGGTTGAGGTCCTCGCGCTTGAGGAAGACGCGCACTCCTCCGGCGGCTTCGGAGAAGCGCTTGGCTTCGGTGAGCAGCGAGGGGCGGCCCGAGTAGTTCTTGTTCAGGTCCTTGACCTGGGCGATGAACTCCGGGTCGGCCTTGGCCGCCTCGAAGGTCTCGTTGAGCTCGTCCATGGCGGCGATCAGGGATTCGGGCATCCAGCGTCCGCCGTAGTCGCCGAAGTACGGACCCGCGGCGTGGCGCAGGGAATGGGAAGGCGCGGAGGCGGGCTTGCTTCCACCCTGGTCTGGGTCACCGGTCATCGGGTTCATCTGGCGCATCCTTTTCTTGCTCAGGAATTCTTCGAGGGGTTTTGGGGGTGTTGCTTAGCGGGCGCGGGCCGGCTTGGCGGCGGTTCCGGCCTCGATGAAGCGCTGGACGGCGGCACGCGGGTCGTTGTCCTTGACCAGGGCCTCGCCCACCAGGATCGCGTCGGCACCGTGGGAAGCGTAGTGCTCGACATCCGCGACGTCGCGGACCCCGGATTCGGCCACGATGACGACGTCGGAGGGGATGTTCTGGGCCAGGCGGGCGAAGTTGCCGCGGTCCACCTCAAGGGTCTTGAGGTTGCGCACGTTCACGCCGATGATCTTGGACCCGAGCTTCACGGCGCGGGCGATCTCTTCCTCGGTGTGCGTCTCGACCAGGGCATTCATGCCCAGGGCGTGGGTCAGGTCGAGGAATTCGCGCAGCTGCGCGTCGTCCAGGGCCGCGACGATCAGCAGCACCAGGTCGGCACCGTGGGCGCGGGCCTCGTGGATCTGGTAGGCGTCGACGGTGAAGTCCTTGCGCAGCAGCGGGATGTCCACCGCGGCGCGCACCGCGTCGAAGTCGGCCAGCGAACCGCCGAAGCGGCGTTCCTCGGTCAGCACGGAGATCACCGAGGCGCCCCCGGCGGTGTAGGCACGGGCCAGGTCCGCGGGACTGCCGATGTCGGCCAGCTCCCCCTTGGAGGGGGATTTGCGCTTGACCTCGGAGATCACGCGCATCGAGGCGTCGCGTGCTCCGGGGTCGGTGTTGCCGCCCAGGGCGGCGTAGGCGTCACGTGCCGGGGCCGCCAAAGTGGCGTCGGTCTCGATTTGCGCCTGGCTCCGGATGGACCGACG
The DNA here is from genome assembly GCF_001863355.1 of Arthrobacter sp. UCD-GKA. Classification (NCBI taxonomy): domain Bacteria; kingdom Bacillati; phylum Actinomycetota; class Actinomycetes; order Micrococcales; family Micrococcaceae; genus Arthrobacter; species Arthrobacter sp. UCD-GKA. The sequence goes on from NZ_MOLR01000002.1 coordinate 88,376, forward strand.
GGCGTCCAGATCGATCCGGACGCCCGCGATGATTTCAGTTAGTACGCTCACGGCTAGTGCGAGTCACCAGATTTGGAACCGTTGACGCCGTAGCCGGCCTTCTTCATGATCCAGCCGACGACCAGGCCGAGCAGGACGACGCCGGAGCAGATGTACACCACGAGGTGGTTGTGCGCTGCGAAGGCGATGCCGCCGGCGACGAAGCCGACCATCATGATGCCGACGGCCGCCCAAGCGGCCTTCGAGTTGCCGTGGCCGATTTCTTCTGCGTGCATTGGATCGATCTGGGTGTTGGCGTTAGCCATGGTGGGAGACTCCTTCTCACCTCGTGCCAATCGGGAGTGACCCCGATACATTTCTTGATTACATTCTGCCATTCTTTAAGGCGATGGCATGCCATGTTGCGCAGTGTGTGCGCATCAGCCGGTGGGATCATCCCCCCGGGAGAGCGAGTCCCAGCCGGAGATCTCATCGATCTGCCCCGTCGGCTCGGCCGCCGTGGTCCCGGGCGCAGTTGCCGCGGCGTCGCGGGCGTACTTGCGCGACCCGGCCCAGTTCCGGCCGGTGATGCCCAGCAGCAACGCGCTGGCCACGAGGATCGCGCCGGCCAGCACCGCGAACCAGGGCCAGGGGGTCAGGTCGTAGTCGCCGCCGGAGGTGTTCAACCCGGTCGCTTCCCCGACCTTGGTGGCGGCGGCAAACACGGGATCGGAAAGCACCGAGATGCCGGCGCCGGCGATGCCGCCCCCGGCCAGCAGCAGGATCGCGGCGATGATGTAGCGGGCGATCTTCCCGGCGATCATCGCGGCCAGCGAGCCGGCCAGGGCCACCACGGCCAGCGCGGCCACGGCGGTGGCGGCATCGGAGCCCGCGATCTGGATCAGCGGGATCTTCACGGAGCCGACCTCGGGCTGGACGTTGATCCAGGTGCGGGTGCTGGTGGCCAGCGCCAGCACCGCGCCGAGCAGCCCCAGCAGCATCACGGAGCGCTTGGTGCTGCGGCGGGGTTTCGTTGTGGTGCTCATGTGTTGGTGCCGTCCACTTGTGCCGGCGCCATGGTCCCGGCGGCCCAGACGGCGCGCAGGGGTGCGGCGGACTTGTTGATGGTTTCCAGCGCCTCGGCGTCCAGGTCGGAGTCGGCGACAATGCCGCCGCCGGCCTGCACATAGGCGCGGTTGCCCTTGATCAGCGCGGAGCGGATGGCGATGGCCATGTCCATGTCGCCGGCGAAGTCCAGGTAGCCGACCACGCCGCCGTAGATGCCGCGGCGGTAGGGCTCGAATTCGTCGAGCAGCTGCAGGGCACGCGGCTTCGGGGCCCCGGAGAGCGTGCCGGCCGGGAAGGTCGCGGCCAGCACGTCGTAGCCGTCGTGGCCCTCGGCCAGCTTCCCGACCACGTTGGAGACCAGGTGCATGATGTGGCTGAAGCGCTCGACCTCCATGAACTGGGTGACCTCGACCGAGCCCGGGACGCAGACCTTGGACAGGTCGTTGCGCGAGAGGTCGACCAGCATCAGGTGCTCGGCGCGTTCCTTCTCGTCGGCCAGCAGGTTCTTCTCATGCAGCTGGTCGTCCTCGTAGTTGGCCCCGCGCGGGCGCGAGCCGGCGATCGGGTGGGTGACCACGTGGTCGCCGTTGACGGTGACCAGCGCCTCGGGCGAGGAACCGACGATCGAGTAGTCCTTGCCGTGCGCGTCCTGCAAGCTGTACAGGTACATGTAGGGGCTGGGGTTGGTGCCGCGCAGGATCCGGTAGACATCCAGCGGGTCCGCGTGCGTTTCGAGCTCGAAGCGGCGCGAAACCACGATCTGGAAGACCTCGCCCTCGACTATCGCCTCCTTGCCGCGCAGCACTGCCTGGCGGTAGGAGTCCTCGTCCCAGGAGTGGGTCACCGCGTTCATGAGTTCGTCGGCCGGCACATCGGTGCCCGAGAGCACCGAGACCGGGTTCTCGGCGGCCTCGCCGAGCACCTCAAGCATGTCCCGGACGCGGGAGACGGCGTGGTCGTAGGCTCCGTCGACGCCCTCGGTGGTGCCGTTGAAGTTGATGGCGTTGGCGATCAGCGTCAGCGTGCCGTCGGTGTTGTCGTGCACGGCCATGTCGCCGACCAGGTTCATGGCGATTTCCGGCAGGTGCAGGTCGTCGGCCGGGGGGTTGGGCAGCTTCTCCCAGTGCCTCACCGCTTCCCAGCCGATGAAGCCGACCATGCCGCTGGTCAGCGGCGGCAGGTCGGGCAGGGGTTCGGTGCGCAGCGCGCGGACGGTGTCGCGCAGGACCTCGACCGGGTTGCCCTCGGTCGGCATGCCCGCCGGCGGGGTGCCCAGCCAGTGGGCCTTGCCGTCGAGGGTGGTCAGGGTGGCGGGCGAGTTCACGCCGATGAAGGAATAGCGGGACCACACTCCCCCGGCTGCCGCGGATTCCAGCAGGAACGTTCCGGGCCGTCCGTTGGCCAGCCGGCGGTAGACCGAAATGGGTGTCAGCGCATCGGCCAGCACCCTCATGGTCACGGGGATGACGCGGCGTTCCGCGGCGAGCGCGCGGAATTGCTCGCGGGTGGGGGTCAGGGCGCCGAGAGCTTGCATGAGCGAAGAATGGTCCTTGCGTGTACGGAAGTGGAGCGGGGGGAAGATCAGGAAACGCGGCGGCCCACGACGGCGGGCAGTTCGCGGCCGTCGAAGCACGTGCGCGTCCCGGTGTGGCAGGCGGCGCCGATCTGGTCGACGACCACCAGCAGGGCGTCGCCGTCGCAGTCAAGGGCCACGGAGCGGACCAGCTGGGAGTGCCCGGAGGTGTCGCCCTTGCGCCAGTATTCCTGGCGCGAGCGGGACCAGAAGGTCACCCGCCCGGTGGTCAGGGTGCGGCGCAGTGCCTCCTCGTCCATCCATCCGAGCATCAGCACCTCACCGGTGCCGTGCTGCTGGATGACGGCGGCCACCAATCCGGCGTCGTCCTTCTTCAGGGCGGCGGAAATCTGCGCGGACAATTTCCCGTCAACGGAGGCGGGGGCGGCGAAGGCTGGGTTCTGCGACATCCACACCAGTCTAGTGCCACGGGCGGCAAAACGCGGGCCAAACCGCGTGGGCGCGACCCCCGGTGACGAATTGGCCACAGATGCGGCGACCCGGGGGCGACACAGGGGCTCCAAGTGCCTCCGAACGTGTTAGTTTCGAAGTGATGCATTTCGTACCAGCCTCGCGTGAAGTATTGGCCGAAGTCCTGCTGGCGGCAGGGCCAACGGCCCCCACCCTGTGCGCAGGATGGGAGACCCGGCACCTGGCCGCGCACCTGGTGCTGCGGGAGCAGTCGCTGCTGGCCGCGGGCCTGGTGCTGAAGCCGTTGGCGCACCGCATGGAGGCCGAACTTTCGCGCCGCGCCGATCGCGCCCTGGACCGCAACGCCTATGCCTCGATCGTGGATGAATTCAAGGCCGGCGCCCCGAGGATCTCCCCGCTGTCGGTGCCCCGCATGGACCATGCCGCGAACCTCTCCGAGTTCTTCATCCACACCGAGGACGTCCGCCGTGCGGGCGACCGCTGGGTTCCGCGTGCGCTCGATGCCAGGTACGAAGACCTGCTGTGGGAGGACCTGGTGCGCCGGGCCGCGCACTACTACCGCGGCGTCGATGTCGGGATCATCCTGGTGCTGCCCGACGGCCGGCGCCACGTGGCGCGCAAGTCCAGCACCTCGGTGGCCATCACCGGGCGCGCGGGCGAGCTGTTGCTGCATGCCTCCGGACGCCGCGAAGAGGCCCTGGTGACGTTCGAGGGCGCCCAGGAAGCCATCGCCCTGCTGTCGGTCTCGCTCTAGCAGGACACCACGCCGCGGGTCCTAGATCTCCGTGTAGGCCCCGGCTGCCAGACCTCCGCCTGCCACCACATGGATGGCCGCCAGGATGCGCCCGGCCGGGTTCGACCCGATGGCAGCAGGCTCCGCCGGCGCAGGCAGGACCGCCGTGGCCCTCCATGTTGTTCCTTCACGCAGTACCGCCGATGGTTCGCCATTGACAGTTAGCCGGAGCGCGGCGCACTGCGGGGCTTGGACGCTGCCCTCAAGTAGCACGTGCCGGGCGCCCTCGTTGTGGATTGCGGGGTCCACCCCTGCCGTGATGGATATTTCCGGCCTTTCGATCCCTGTGCCTGCCGGGGTGTCTGACCAGCTCCGGTCCCCGGGCAGCTCGGGAGCAAGCGCCGGGGCCGTGCGCAGCGTGCCGGCATGCTCAAAGGCCCACCCCCATCCGAGGATCGCGTTGTCCGCATAGGCTGGACCGGCAAACGTGAGCCCCACCGGCATGCCGATGTCCTCCATCGTTCCCATGGCCACGGTGATGGACGGGATGCCGAAGTGGCGCATCGCGTAGTTTCCGTTGGAGAAGTAGATCCCGTTTTCCCACGCCTTGTCGGCAGCTTCCTTCTCGATGTCTGCGGTGGCGGCGCCGACATCGGCGTTGGCGGGGAAGATCACCCCGTCGAGGTGGTGCTCGGCGAGCCAGTCTTCGAAAAGTTCCTTGCGCAGCGCCTCAAGGACCTTGAGCCCCCGGGCGAATCCGGGCAGGTCGGCCGGGTCCGGCAGGCCGTCGGCAGCCAGCTGCACCACGTCGCGGTACCGGTTCGCATAGTCCTCGACCTCGTCGTAGCGGTCGGGCAACGACCCCGCGGGTGCGGGGAAGATCCTGGCGTGGTCGACGTCGGCCAGGCGGTTCAGTGCCCGGTCGTTGTTTTCGCGCAGGAACGTGTCCCAGCCGTGGGAAAGGAGCTCGTTGAATTCGATATCCATCCATCCCTCGGGCAGCACGCCGAGTGCGCCGAGCTGCTCTCCGCCGGGGGTGTCGCCCTCGTATCTTTCGATGACGGGGAAGTCGACCTCGACAACCGTGGCCCCGAGGTCCTCGAGCCGCTTGCGGGCAGCCTCCCAGAGCGCCAGCACGCTGGGGCGCAGACGGATCGGAAACTTGGGGTCCTGCCCCAGGTACATCCGCGGCACCCCGAAGCGCTTGTCCTTCAGGGCTTCGGCATCGGCCAGCGTTGCGTAGCTTCCGGGGCGCACCGACGAGGCGGCAGGCAGTTCGACGGCCTCTTGGTCGCGCCAGAAATCCCCCGTGGTCTGGGGGTCGTCGGCGACGATCACGTCCAGCAGCCGGAACATGTCATCCATGGAACGGGTGTGCGGGACCACGACGTCGCGGGTCGGGAACAGCGGCCAGTTGCCGCGGATCGAGATGACCCCGCGCGAGGGCGTGTAGGCGCACAGCCCGTTGTTGGATGCGGGACTGCGGCCCGATGACACCGTCTCCTCCCCCATGCCGAAGACCCCCATGCTGGCAGCGGTGGCGACCGCCGAGCCGTTGGACGAGCCCGACGCGTAGGCAGCGGCGAGGTAGTTGGTGTTGTAGGGGCTTTCGGCGCGTCCGTAGAGACCGCGCTGCATCCCGCCGTCGGCCATGGGCGGCATGTTGGTCTTGCCCAGCAGCACTCCCCCGGCCTCGCGGATGCGGGCCACGGTGAATGCGTCGTGCTGGGCCACGAGGCCCTTGAAGGCCGGCGAGCCGGAGGCCACGGTGAGCCCGGCGACCATGTAGCTGTCCTTGACGGTGAAGGGCACTCCTTCCAGCGCCCCGGCCTTCCCTGCGCGCCGCCGCGCATCCGAGGCCGCGGCCTGGGCAAAGACTTCGGGGTTCAGCACTGCCACTGCGTTGAGCCTCACCGTGGACCTGTCGAAGCGCCCGATGCGGGCCAGGTGGGCGGCGACCAGCTCGACGGCGCTCACCTGGCCGGCTTCGAGGGCGTGCAAGGTCTCCTCGATGGACGCTTCGTGGATGGTGAACTGTCGTTTCATGAGGGTAACTAATGCTTTCTGGATTTGCCTGTTCGCCCCCCTTGGGGGCGAACAGGCGGGAATGTATGTGGTGCCGGATCGACCCGGGTGGTGGTTAGACCCGGTCCTTGGCCGAGCCAGGTGCCTTGCGGGGCAGGCTGCGCCCCGAGAAGAATTCCGGACGGCGTGCCGCTGCCCCCACCAGGAACAACGCACCGAGGGCAATGATGCCCACGCCGATCACGAAGACCAGCCCGACACCGAAGATCTCCGAGCCCGAACCGTACGCCGGGTCCCAGGAATCGACGGCTGTCTGGATGAACACCGCCACCAGAGCGATGCCGCCGAGCAGCGGGGCCAGCAGGCGCAGCGCGAAGTTGCGCACCGAGTCCAGGGCTGTGTGGCGGAAGTACCAGACACAGGCCAACGCGGTGATCCCGTAGTAGAAGCAGATCATCATGCCCAACGCCAGGATGGTGTCGTTCAAGACGTTGCTGCTCAGCACGCGCATCAGCGCGTAGAAGCCTGCCGAGACGCCTCCTGCGACCACGGTGGCGAAGGCCGGGGACTTGAACCTGTTGATCGACGCGAATTGCCTGGGCAGCGCCCCGTGGTGGGAGATGGCCAGCAGCGAGCGGGCCGGGGAGATCATGGTGGACTGCAGTGACGCGGCGCAGGAAGAGAGCACTGCCAGCGAGAGCAGGACCGCGAACGGCCCCATGACAGGGGTGGCGATGGAGGTGAACACGTTCTCCGCATTCTCCGGATTGCGCAGGCCCAGCCCGCTCTCCCCGATGCCGGCGAACATCAGCATGGCGATCGAGCCGAGCAGGTAGATCGCCAGCACGCCGATGGCCGTGAGCGCGGCGGCGCGGCCGGAGGTCTTCTCACCGTTTTTGGTTTCCTCGTTCATGGTCAGGCACACGTCCCAACCCCAGAACGCAAAGATCGACAGGCTCAACCCCACGGCGAAGGCGGAGAAGGAATCGATGTGCATCGGGTTGAACCAGGAGGCGTCGAAGGCCAGGTGTCCGGGCTGCGCGGCGGCCTTGGTGACGGCCCCGATGGTGAACCAGGCCAGCACGGCCAGCTGGAAACCGACCAGCACGTACTGCACCATGCGGGTGGTGGTCAGCCCGCGGCAGGCGATCCACACCGCGGCACCCACGAACACCAGGCAGGTGGCAACGTTGAGCAGCTTGTTGTTCGCCAGCTCGGCCAACGCGGGGTTTCCGGTTACCTGGGCCAGGAAGAGGTAGAAGAAGTCAACGGCCACCCCGGCAAGGTTGGAAAGCACGATGATGTTGGCGGCCAGCAGCCCCCATCCTCCCAGCCAGCCCAGCACCGGGCCGAAGGCCTGGGAGACCCAGGTAAAGGTGGTCCCAGAGTCGGGGGTGTCGGCGTTCAGTTCGCGGTAGGCCAGGGCGACCAGGAACATCGGGATGAACCCGATGATGAAGATCGCCGGCAGCTGGGTGCCGATCGCCTGGACCGTGGGACCCAGCGAGGAAGTCAGCACGTAGGCCGGGGCGATGGTGGAGATGCCGATCATCACCGCGGCGAAGAGCCCGAGCTGGCCGGAGGCCAGGCCCTTGGAACGGACCAGGCCGGTGTCGGAGGACGGGACGGGCGTCTGGGTACGCCGTGCGGTGGACAGGCTCATGGCTTGCGCACCAATGCCACTGGTTCCTGCTGGGTGATGCAGTGGATGCCGCCGCCGCGGGCGTAGAGCTCGCGGGCATCCACGCCCACGACCTTGCGCCCCGGGTAGGCCGCGGCCAGCACGGCAAGGGCCGCTTCGTCGTTCGGGTCGTCGAAGGTGCAGGCCACCACGCCGCCGTTGACCACGAGGTGGTTGATGTAGCTGTAGTCCACGAAGCCCTCCGCGTCACGCAGGATGCCCGGTGCCGGGACCTCGACGAGCGTGAATTCGCGGCCTTTCGCGTCGGAGGCTCCGTGGAAGGTGGAGATCAGTTCCTGGCAGATCGCATAATCCGGGTGTTCCGGGTTTTGCTGGGAGTGGATGAGCACGGTGCCCGGGGAGGAGATCGTGGCGACGATGTCCACGTGTCCGCGGGTGCCGAACTCCTGGGAGTCGCGGGCCAGGCCGCGCGGAAGCCAGTGCACCTTGGTGGCACCCAGCGTGCGGGCGAACTCCGCCTCGACCTCTTCCTTGGTGGTCCCCGGGTTGCGACCCGGGTCCAGCTGCACCGATTCGGTGGCCAGCACGGTGCCCTCGCCGTCCACGTGGATGGCCCCGCCCTCGTTGACCAGCGCGGAGGCGATGCGCGGAACCCCGGCCCAGCCGGCCACGGCCGCGCCGATCAGTGCGTCCTTGTCCCAGGTCGCCCAGTCCTGGGCGCCCCAGCCGTTGAAGACCCAGTCGACGGCGGCGAGTTCCCCGGCGTCGTTGGTGACGAAGGTGGGGCCAATGTCACGCATCCAGGCATCATTGAGTTCCGCGGTGCGGATCTCGACGCGCTCGTCGAGGTATTGCGCGGCGACCTCGGTGTCTTCCGGGTCCACCACCATGGACACCGGGGCGAACTCGGCCACCGCATGGGCGACGCTGGCCCAGGTCGAGCGGGCCGCGTGGGCCTCGGCCTCGGTGTCGCCCAGCGTGTAGCCCCCGTGCGGGAAGGCCATCCACACGCGCTTCTGGGCCGAGGTCTCGGCGGGCATGGTCCAGCTCATGGTGGTTCTCCTGCAAGTGCTTGGTGTGTGACCGATGCTTGTCACCGGGCCGGAAGTGGCGCCTGCGGAGATCACCGTCACAGTAAACGAATCTGATTCGTTTAATTATGGTGGCTTGGGTCACGCGGCGCAAGGGGTAAAACGAATTTGATTCGTTAGACTTGTTGTGCCGGCATTCCCCCGCGATCCCAGGAGCAACACCACATGGCCCGCCCACGCAGCCCCAAGCTATCCGCTCCCGCCATTGCCGATGCGGCGCTCTGCCTGGTGGACAAGCACGGCGAGTTCACCATCCCGCAGCTGGCCAAGGCCATGGGAGTCAGCCCCTCCTCGCTCTACAACCACGTCGTGTCCAAGGACGACATCGTGGAAATGATGCGCGGGGCGGCCATGGGCGAGATCGAGCTGCCGGAGCCCGGCGGCGACTGGGTGGACACCTTGCGGCAGATCGCCAAGGGGTACATGCGCTCCTATGCCAAGCACCCTAAACTGATTCCCCTGTTCACGGCGCACACCGTGCGGGACGAGGGGACCTTGCGGGTCTACGACCTGCTGGCCAGGGCCTTCGCGGCCGGCGGCTTCGGCGCGGCGGACTCGCTGGCCGCGATCACCGTGCTGGACTCCTTTGTGCTGGGCTCGGCGCTGGATGCCGCCGCCCCGTCCCAGGTCTGGGAATCTGCCGCGGAGAACTCCGCGGCCCTGAATGCCGCGCTGGAGGCGGGGCTGGCAGTACAGGACAGGGCGTGGACGACCTTCGAGTACGGCCTTGAGCTACTGTTGGCCGGGTTCCAGCTCCAGGGGAATTCCACGCAGCAGGAAGAGCCTTCCAGGACAGCGTGAGAAATCGGGTCCGGATCCGCTCCGTGCCGTGACGCTGGATCGTCACAGACGGGCGGCGGGCCCCACCCGGTAGTGGTAGCGGGAAACACTTTCAAAGCCCATGGATTCGTAGAGCGCGCGGGCCACGAGGTTTGATTCGACGACCTGCAGCCACACTCCGGCCAGTTTCAGCCTGGATGCCTCGACGAGCAGGGCCCGCACCACCGCGCGTCCGTGGCCGCGGGAGCGGAACGCTTCGCGGGTGGCCACGGAATAGATACCGCCCAGGTTCCCGACCAGTGCCAGCCGGGCCACGGCCTCGATGGCGCCGTCGACGGCCAACGAGGCATAGATGGAATCGGTGTTGGCCAGGATGTCGCGGCTGATGCCTTGCTGCGGTGCACCGTGCGGCCCTTCGACCTCGCAGAAGGCATTGAGCCACCCCTCGCCTGGTAGTCCGGACAGCTCGATGCGCGCATCTACGGGAACAGGCGGCTGGTTGCCGGAGTCCTCCAGGGGCAGGTACTGGACCAGGGTGGGCGAATCCAGCAGGTAGCCGCGTTCGGCCAAGAGTGCATCGAGATCCGACGGCAGGGAGTCCGGGCTGATCTGGAACACCGCCGGCAGGCCCTTGCCGGCGTAGCGGTCCTCAATCCCGGTGATCGCCGCGGCAACGTCGCGCGGCTCGGACAGCGGCAGCACCGAGTTCGCGCGCTTCGTCACGCCACCGGAAAACCGGCACCTCCAGCCGTCAACGACTTCTTCCGTCAGCGCCTGCCAGCCCCTGGACATGGTTTCGTCCAGGGACACGGGGTCAGCGGACCGGGAAACCGGCTTCACGGATGGCGTCCTTGACCTGCTTGATCATGTCGTCGGGCCCGAAGTGGAAGATGGAGGCGGCAAGCACCGCATCCGCGCCTGCGGCAATGGCCGGCGGGAAGTGCTCGGGACCGCCGGCACCGCCGGAGGCGATCAGCGGAACGGTGACTTCCGCGCGCACAGCCCGGATCATTTCCAGGTCGAACCCCTCCTTGGTGCCGTCGGCGTCGATCGAGTTCAGCAGGATTTCTCCCACACCACGTTCTGCAGCTTCCTTGGCCCAGGCCACCGCGCAACGGCCGGTGCCGGTGCGCCCACCGTGGGTGGTCACCTCGAAGCCCGAGGCGACGTCCGGGTTGTCGGTGCGGCGGGCATCCAGGGAGAGCACCAGCACCTGGGAACCAAAGCGCTGGGTGATTTCGTTGATGACCTCGGGGCGGTCGACGGCCGCGGTATTGATCGAGGCCTTGTCGGCCCCGGCACGCAGCAGGCGGTCCACGTCCTCGACGGCGCGCACGCCGCCGCCGACGGTCAGCGGGATGAAGATTTCCTCGGCGGTCTTGGCGACCACGTCATAGGTGGTCTCGCGGTTGCCCGAAGAGGCCGTGACGTCGAGGAAGGTGATTTCGTCGGCGCCGGCGGCGTTGTAGCGCTTGGCGAGTTCCACCGGGTCGCCGGCATCGCGCAGGCCCTCGAAGTTCACTCCCTTGACGACTCGGCCGTTGTCCACGTCGAGGCATGGGATCACACGGATCGCAACAGTCATGAAGGATCAACTCCTGGAAAAGTAGTGAAGAGCGGTGTTCTTCGAGGGGTACTGCGCTTGGGTGCTTGCTAGATGCGGCAGGCGTGGATGTTGGTGACAAGGATGGCGCGGGCGCCGATGTTGTACAGCTCATCCATGATGTTGTTGGTGTGGCTCTTCTTGACCATGGCGCGCACGGCGACCCAGTCCGAGTCTTGCAGCGGGGAAACCGTCGGGGATTCCAGTCCCGGGGTCAGCCGGGTGGCCTCGTCGACCAGGTCCCGGCGCACGTCGTAGTCGAGCATGACGTAGCGGCGGGCCACCAGCACACCGGTGAGCCGGCGCTTGAGCACCTCAAGCCCGGCGGGCGTCTGGCCGGTGCGGCCGATGAGCACGGCTTCGGACTTCAGGATGGGGTCCCCGAAGACCTCCATGCCCGCGGCCTTGAGCGTGTTTCCGGTTTCCACCACGTCGGCGATGGCGTCGGCCACGCCCAGGCGCACCGAGGACTCCACTGCACCGTCGAGGCGGACCACCGAGGCGTCGATGTTGTTCTCGAGAAGGTAGCTGCGCAGCAGGGCGTCGTAGCTGGTGGCGATGCGCTTGCCGTTGAGCTCGTTCTGGTGCGTGAAGGAACCGGCGGGGCCGGCGAAGCGGAAGGCGGCGTTGCCGATGCCCAGCGGAAGGACCTCGTCGACGTGGTCGTTGACCTCGGCGTCGAGGTACAGGTCGCGTCCGGTGATTCCGACATCGAGGATGCCGCCGCCGACGTACACGGCGATGTCACGGGGACGGAGGTAGAAGAACTCCACGTCGTTGTCGGGGTCGACCATGACCAGTTCGCGGTTGTCGCGGCGCTGGACGTATCCGGCCTCCAACAACATGGTCGAGGCGATTTCGGACAAGGCTCCCTTGTTGGGAAGTGCTACTCGCAGCATGGTGCGTTTCTCGTTTCAGGCTCTGAGGGGGGGTATTACGGCATGAGGACAACAAATGGGTGTTTGTTGGCCGCCGCGGCACGGGAAAAGGATGTCTCCCGAAAGCGGCGGCTAGAGATGCTTGTAAACGTCCTGCAGAGTCAGGCCCTTGGCGATCATCATCACCTGCAGGTGATAGAGCAGCTGGGAGATTTCTTCGGCGGCGGCCTCGTCGGATTCGTATTCGGCAGCCATCCACACTTCGGCGGCTTCCTCCACGACCTTCTTTCCGATGCCATGCACGCCGGAATCCAGTTCGGCGATGGTACGCGAACCTTCGGGGCGGGTCTTGGCCTTCTCGGAGAGTTCGGCGAAGAGGGTGTCAAAAGTTTTCACATGGTCAGGATATCTTGGCCCGTTGGAAGCATTCACAACCGCGGCCCCATTGTGACGAAGGACTCCCCGCGACGGGCCAACATGACGCGGACGCTACCCGGGACACGCGCTTGGGCTTCGATCCGGTACCTGACAACGGACTATGCTCACCTTCATGGACGAGAAGTGCGCTTTTTGCGAAATTGCCTCCGGCAACGCCGAGGGGCACGTGGTGGCCTCGAATGCGCGTTGCGTTGCCTTCCTTGACGCGGCACCCGTCAATGCCGGGCACACCCTGGTGGTTCCCCGGAAGCATGTGCGCGACATCCATGGCCTGGATGAGGCCACGTCCGCGGCGATGTTCGATCTCGCCCGCCGCGTTGCCGATTCCCTGCGCGATTCCCCGCTGCCCTGCGAGGGCGTCAACCTTTTGATGTCCAACGGGGCAGTTGCCGAGCAATCGGTGTTCCATGCACACCTGCATGTCATACCGCGCGTGGCGAACGACGGGTTCGGATTCGTCGAGGCTCCCGCCGCCAGGCCCACCGCGGACGGGTTGGCCGCCACGGCACGGTTGCTGCGCGCCGGCCGGTGAGCATCGCGGCGAGAGCTTTCGGCGGCCTTCCTGCTCAGTGGCTTGGCTTGGCGCCATGGCGCCTATCCGCTAGCAGCATGGCTGCGCCCACGAGCATTCCTGCGACAAAGCCAAGCAATGCCGCCGGGACACCTATCTCGAGGACCGCGGCCCATGCCGTGGGTGGATAGACGCTCAGTCCGACGAGCAATCCGACCACGCCGCCCAGCAAGCCGCACCACAAGGCACCCAGCAGGGCGTAGGCCAAGGGCTTGGGCAGGTTCTGCGACGCCTTGAGGAATCCCATGACTCCAGCATGAACCTGTCAAAGGCCCCGTGCAATGTCGCTGGACGCCCCCGAAGGGTACACTTCGCATGATGAAGGACTTCGAAAAGATTTGATCGAGAGCATACCCAAAACATCCCCGTTGGATTCGCACCTTGCCGCAACGCACGACACGTTCGTGGCCGAGCGCCCGCCGGGTGCCGACGAAGATGTGCACATGGTCTCGGCAATTGTGGACCACATCATTGAACGGTGCAGCAAACCCGGCGACCTGGTTTTTGACCCGTTCGCGGGCTTCGGCACCACCCTCGTACGGGCCATCGCACTGGGGCGGGAAGCCCTCGGCATCGAACTGCTGCCCGAGCGCGTGGACTACCTGCTGGAAAGGGTGTCCGGCGCCCACATCATCGAGGGAGACGCCCGGGAACTGCTGCGTCTCGTCCGCGGCGCCGAGTCGCCCCTGCCCGACACGGACGTCAACCTCATCGTCGCCTCTCCCCCATACATGACGGCTGAAAACCACGAACCCGACCCGCTGACCGCCTACGAGAAAAATGACGGGGACTACGACCGCTACCTGGCCGAGCTCGGCCTCGTCGCGGCCCAATGCGCGCGGGTCGTTGTGCCCGGCGGCTTCGTGGTGTGGAATCTTGCCGACATCCACCACATGGACCTCACCACCCACTTGATCCGCGACTGCAAGCGCGCGCTTGGACAGCACCTCACCCTTGTGGGCACCACGGAGATTCTCTGGGATCGCTACCCACACGATTTGGTCGCCGACGCCTTGCTCGTGTTCCAGCGGCCTGCCGTCGCGCGGCACATGTAGTCGCACCACGCTTTCTCCTGATACGCCCCGGACCGCCAGGCAACCCTGGCTCAAACAAGGCCGAACGCCGGCGTCGCGGATCGGCGCTGGCTGCCACCCGTTCAGTTCGACGCCGACCACGAGCCACCGTGCGGGAAATGCTCCTCGGCCTGCGGCGACGTCGGGCCGGCCGTTGCCGCTCGTGCCTTCAAGATCGGCAATCTCGAACCTCGACGGAGAGAACCGGAGCCAGAGCCTCGCCCAAGGTTTCGAGCTCGGATACCAATATCTTGGCGCCGGGCGCGCGGGATGGGTCGGGCAGGAAATGCACCGTGGTTCCGGTCGTCCCGTTGTCCGGCAACGGGATCAGCTCCGTCACGGGAATTCCCCGTTCGTACCGCTGGGTCCATGAACCGTGCGTGCGCCGATTGGTGTGGACCAGCCAAGTGCTCAAAGCTGCAACCACGGACATGCCTCGGCGAGGTTGCCCGTCGGGCAGCAACGGTGCGTCGGTGGAATCGAAGAACCTAAGATCCTTCCTGGCCATGACCGGCTTCCTGATGGTGCGCCCATGAACATCCTGCCGGGTGTCGGTTCCCCGCCCTTTGTCAGCCACGGAAATCGAACCGTCCGGATGCAGCGTGATCAGGGCTGAGCCGCCACCTTGGTCCGAGGCTTCGTCTGCTGGGTAGGCAAGAACCTCAAGGACCAAGTGCAAGTCCCGGTTGCGTGAATCGAAAGTCGGGTCGCGCCGGATTCCTTCCAGATGGTCAACGTCGACCTCCATGTCCCAGTCATGGGTGGTGTTCCGCCAGATCCGTGGTTCTTTGGACATGGGAAGATTCTCACACACAGTTGGCCTCGCTGCTGCGATCAATGGATCGATTCGAGCAGACCGCGTGACGAGCCTCCTACGAGTCGCCGTCCCCCGGATTCGTCATTGCCATGGGAGCAACGGACGGTGTTCAGCCGCGGGCTTCTTCCCCGTCGTTGCTTTCCAGGCTCCGGCGAACCCACCGCGAACCCGGGCCCTCGGCTGCCGCTTCGTCTTGGGGATTGAAGAGACTGCATTTCTTGAGGGAGAGGCAACCGCAGCCGATGCAGTCATCGAGTGATCCCTGGAGCTTTTCCAGCTGGCGGATACGTCGTGCCACCAGCAGCGCCCAATGCGTGCTGAGCTGATGCCAGTCGTCCTGGGTCGGGGCCCTGTCCGAGGGGAGTTCGGCCAGCGCATCTGCAATCTCGGCCAGGGTGAGGCCCACGCGTTGTCCGGCGGCAATGACGGCAAGCCGCCGCAGGGTGTAGCGGCGAAAGACACGCTTGTTGCCGGCGGTGCGTTCCGAGGAGATCAGGTTGCGGGACTCGTAGTACCGCACGGCGGGTACCGACAGACCTGCCCGGCTCGCAATTTCGCCGATGGGCAGCAGGCTTTTGGGTGTGGCGGGGCTCATCTGCCCATGCTCGCATGCCACCGGCTTGACCTCAAGCTAGCTTTAGCTTGTTCCATGGTGCCTACGCCCACGAACACAAGGAAACCCATGACTGCCACTTTGATCGACAACGAAGGCCAAGCCGCCGCCGGGCACCGGGAACAAGATTCGGTGCAGCCGGCAATCTCCGCGCGTGAACGAAGCAGAAGGTTGAGGCTGCTGAGGAAGCAGCCCCGCGAGGGAGCAGCACCAAACCGAAGCGCGGGCATCGCGCGGCCACACGAATCACCGCAGATTCTCTTGGCCGGAAGTTTTGGCTCGAGAATCATCTGATCCTAAGGCATCCCGTAGCACCCCCTCCCAGCGAAGGCATCCCAGAAATGAAAATCTCCAGCGTCTCCATTACCGTCCGTGACCTCGCCCAGGCAGTGGGGTTCTACAGAGACATCTTGCTGCTACCGGTCGAAACGACTCCCGCCGGCGCGGAGGTCGCCATCGGTTCAAGCCGCCTCATGCTGAGTGCCGGGGATGCCTTTGACGGTGTCCACCACCTCGCCTTCGGAATCCTGCCCTCGGAATTTGATGTGGCCCACGCATGGCTGGCCCGTCGTGTCCCGCCGCTCCAGGTCGGCGGCTCTGCGGTCTTCCTCGGCTCGGATGACTGGAAATCCCGTTCCCTGTATTTCCTGGGTCCCGAAGGCATCATCCTGGAGTTCATCGCCCGCGATGCCGATGCCTCCGCCATGACCGGCAAGGGCGAAAATCCGCAGATGTTGTCCATCAGTGAAGTCGGGGTCGGCGTCGCGGACGTTCCGGCCACCGTGGCGACCTTGTCCGAGAAGCTGTCCATCCCCAACTACTTCGACTGTTCCAGCACCTTCGCCTCCATGGGAAGCCATGACGGTCTCCTGATCGTTGTGCAGCGCGAACGGCTGTGGTTCCCCACCAAGATGTCTCGGCCGGCCCGCGGACCCCTCACGGTCCAGATCGAATCACCGGCGGGGAATGCCCGGGTCGATATCGGCTCGAACATCTCCATAGTCAGCCGATAGCGCTTCCGCTCCTGATTCGTGTCCACCAGAGCGGGGCCGAGCCTAATGGGCGCGAGCGAATGATCCGTTCCCGGGCCGGGCGGGTTCCTTTGCATCGGCAGGTCTTTGCCTTGACCACGGCACCGGCCGGCCATACCGTCGGATATAGCTCGTCACCCCACAAATGGAGTTGGTCGCATGTCTACGCAGGTCTTGGTTCTGGGTGCCGGTTTCGGCGGGCTCGAGGTGGCGGCGGGGCTTTCGGAACGTTTCGGTGCCGACATCGAGGTCACCCTCATCGACCGCAACGAACACTTCATGTTCGGCTTTTCCAAGCTCGATGTCATGTTCGGCAGGCTCACCGAGGAAGAAGCCAGCCACCCCTACAGCCAGCTCGACAAGCCCGGCGTGAAGCATGTGCGAGCCGCCGTACTGTCCATCGATCCGGTGGCCAAGCGCGTGGAGACGGACTCCGGTTCCTTCGAGGCGGACTACCTGGTGGTGGCCCTGGGCGCGGACCTCGACCCGTCGGCGACACCCGGGCTCCTGGAGTGCGGCCATGAATACTACAGCGTCGCGGGCGCCTTGGCCGCGCGCCGGGCGCTGAACGACTTCGACGGCGGCCGGGTGGTCATTGGCGTCACTTCCACGCCGTTCAAGTGTCCGCCGGCACCCAGCGAGACGGCATTCCTGGTGCATGACCTGCTGGTCTCCCGGGGGCTGCGGGAACGCTCGGAAATCGCCCTGGTGATGCCGCTGCGCACCCCCGTGCCGCCGGTGCCGGCAGCCTCCGAGGCGCTGCTTGAAGCCTTTGCCGAGCGCGGCATCGCTTGGCATCCCCAGAAGGTGATCGAACGGCTGGAACCGGCGAGCAGGGAGCTGGTGCTGGACGACGGCACCACCATGCCCTTCGACCTGTTCCTCGGGGTGCCCAGGCACGTGGTCCCGAAGGTGGTTGCCGAATCGGGAATGGCCCTCGAGGGCTGGATCCCCGTGGATCCGCTGACCCTTCAAACTTCCCACCCGGACGTGTTCGCCATCGGGGATGTGACCAGCGTCGGGACCCCCAAGGCCGGGATTTTCGCCGAGGGGTAGGGCGCGGTGGTGGTTGACGCCATTGCCGCACGCATCAACCGGTCCGCCGGAACGCGTGGCTACGACGGCAATGGTGTTTGCTACGTCGCCTTCGGCCCGCATCGTGCGGCCCGCCTGAACATCACCTTTGCCGCAGGTGCCCGGCCCCACGGCAGCTACGATGTGGCAAGCGAGACCATCGCGCAAGAGAAGAAGGACTACGGGGTATCCCGCCTGCGCCGCTGGCTCGGCGAGGCCTGAGCCTTCCGGGATGCTCCCGTGCCCCGGGCACGGCGATGCCCGCTCCCCCGGCGGGGCTGCTCCCGCCTTGCGGGTGCCGGTGAAGCGGGCGTCGGTGCCGGGCCGGCGGCCCTAGCGGCGGGTCAGCACCAGGGCGGTCTGCAGCCCGGCGCTCATGGCCTCGTAGCCCTTGTCCTCGACGGAGCCTTCCAGGCCCGCACGGGCGATGGCCTGCTCCTCGGTGTCGCAGGTCAGCACGCCGAAGCCGACGGGGACCCCGGTGCGCACGGACACATCGGTCAGGCCCATGGTGGCACCCTGGCAGACGAAGTCGAAGTGCGGGGTGCCGCCACGGATGACGACGCCCAGCGCGATGACGGTGTCGTAGGAGTGGGCCAGGCGCGAAGCGGCCACCGGAAGCTCGAAGGTGCCCGGCACGCGGATGACCTCGGGGGTCTGGATCCCGGCGTCGGCGGCGGCGCGCAGGGCCCCGTCCACCAGTCCGTCCATGATCTGGGTGTGCCAGCTGGCCGCGACGATGACCGCGCGCATGCCGGCCTCGCCCGCCGCTGCCAGTTCGTTGGCTCCGACGAGGGGTGCTCCGTGTCCGCTCATGATTTCACTCCTGGGTTGGTGTTTTCGGTGGTTGGCAATTGCAGTGAATGGTTCATCAGGTTTTGCTTGGTGCGCAGGTACTCAAGGTTTTCGGGGCGCGCCGCCACCCGGGTGGGGACGCGCTCGGTGACGGCGATTCCGGCACTCTCCAACCATTCTTCCTTCAGCGGGTTGTTGGTGATCAACCGGACGCGGCGAATAGACAGCGCATGCAGGATGGCAGCCGCCGCATCGTAGTTCCGGGCGTCGACCGGCAGGCCCAGCTGCTCGTTGGCGGCCACGGTGTTGGCACCGCCGTCCTGCAGCGCGTACGCGCGGATCTTGTTGGCCAGCCCGATGCCGCGGCCCTCGTGGCCGCGCAGGTAGACCAGCACCCCGCCGAATTCGTTGATGGCCTCGAGTCCGGCGGCCAGCTGCTCGCCGCAATCGCAGCGGTAGGAGCCGAAGACGTCCCCGGTGAGGCATTCGGAGTGCACGCGCACCAGCGGTTCGAGCGGCATGGTGCCGTCCGGGCCGGTGGCGCTGAGCGAAAGGTGCTCGGTGCCGCTGCCTCGTTCGCGCCAGGCGCGGACCATGAATTCCCCGTGCGGGGTGGGGACCTTGACTTCCGGCCCGCCCTGCACGGCCGCCGCGCTGGTGCCCACGGCCGGCTCCGCGTCGGAGGTGGCGCGCCAGGCGGCCAGGTCCTCGATGCTGACCAGCGGGATGTTCCACAAATCGGCGAATTCGCGCAGCGCCGGAAGGCGCATCATCGATCCGTCGTCGTGCACCAGCTCGGCGATGACCCCGACCGGTTCCAGGCCGGCCGCCTTGCACAAGTCGACGCTGGCCTCGGTGTGCCCGCGGCGCACCAGCACCCCGCCGGCGACGGCACGCAGCGGGAAGATGTGGCCCGGGCGGGTGATCAGTTCCGGTCCGGAGGCCGGATCGGCCAGGATGCGGGAGGTCAGGGCGCGGTCGGCGGCGCTGATGCCGGTGCTGACCCCGTGTGCCGCGTCGCAGGAGACCGTGTATGCGGTGCCCTTGGCGTCCTGGTTGTCTTCCACCATGGGCGGCAGGCCCAAGGCGTCGGCGCGATCCGAATCCATCGGGGTGCAGACCACGCCGGAGCTGTGGCGGATGGTCCAGCCCATCAGCTCGGGGGTGGCGAACTCGGCGGCGAAGATGATGTCGCCCTCGTTCTCGCGGTCGGCGTCGTCGACCACCACGACGGCCTGGCCGGCGGCCATGGCGCTGATGGCCGCGTCGATGGAGTCCAGGCGGATGGGATCGGTGCTCATGATGCGCTGCTTTCGGTGGTGTTGAAGGAGGCCAGGCGCTCTGCGTACTTGGCCATGACGTCGACCTCGAGGTTGACCGCCGAACCGGGCACGCGTTGGCCCAGGGTGGTTTCGCGCAGGGTCGTGGGGATGATCCCGACCTCGAACCACTGCTGGTTCTCGCGGGCCTCCGAGACCTCGGTGACGGTCAGCGAGATGCCGTCGATGGCGATGGAACCCTTCTTGGCCACGTACCGGGCCAATTCGAAGGGGATGGAGAAGCGGAAGCGGTCCCAGGCCCCGAGGGACTCGTGCTCGAGCAGGTGCCCGACGCCGTCGACGTGGCCCTGGACGACGTGGCCGTCCAGCCGCCCGCCGGCCTGCACGCAGCGTTCCAGGTTGATGCCCTCGCCCCGGGCCAGGGCGCCGATGGTGGTGTGGCGCAGGGTCTCGCCCATGACGTCCAGGGACAGGGTGTCCCCGGCGATGGAGGTTGCGGTCAGGCAGACGCCGTTGACGGCGATGGACCCGCCCAGTTCCAGGTCATCGGTGTGGTTCGGCGCACTGATGCGCAGGATGACCGAGTCGGTTTCCGGGGAGGATTCAATGGCTTCGATGCGGCCCATGCCGCTGATGATTCCGGTGAACATGTGTTGGTTCCTTAGAGTGTGCCGGTGCCCGTTGGCATGGGTTCAAGGTGGGTAAGGGTGTCGGGGCCCAGGATGCGCACGGCCTCGCCGTCGACGGGATCGAGGCGGAAGGCCCGGGCGGCCGAGAGGGTCTCGATGCCCAGCTCCCCGACGGAGCCGCGGCCAGCGCCCAGGAAGATGGGTGCCTGGTAGAGGAAGATCTCATCGACCAGATCGGCTGCCAGGAATGCGGTGGCGATCGAGGCCCCGCCTTCGAGCAGCACGTGGTCGATGCCGCGGGAGGCAACCAGCGCCAGGACCTGGTGCGGGTCGCGGGTGCGGACCTGTTCCCAGTTCCCATCGGCCTTCAGTGCCGCGTCGGCGGGGATGTCGCGCAGGCCCATGACGATGCGCCGGGGCTGGTGCTCGAAGGGTTCGCCGTGTTCGTTGCGGGCGTTGAGGCGCGGATTGTCGGCAAGCACGGTGCCGGTGCCCACCACGATGGCGCCGACGCGGGCGCGCACCTCGTGGGCGTGCAGCAGCGAGCGCGGGGAGGTGATCCATTGGCTGGTTCCGTCCGCCGCGGCGATCCGGCCGTCCAGCGTCTGGGCCAGGTGCAAGGTGGTGAAGGGCCGCTGCACGGCCCGAGCGGCGAACCAGCGGTGGTTCAGCTCGGTGGCTTCGGCTTCCAGCAGCCCCTGGCTGACCTCGACCCCGGCCGCGCGCAGCGTTGCCGCTCCCCCGCCGGAGTCCTTGCCGCCGTCGGTGACGGCGAAGACGACGTTGCCGATGCCGGCATCGACGATGGCCCGTGAGCAGGGCCCGGTGCGGCCGGTGTGGTTGCACGGTTCGAGGGTCACCACCATGGTGGCGGCTCGTGCTGCGGCCGGGTCGAGGGGACCCAGGCGGTTCAGGGCGTCGGCCTCGGCGTGCGGGGTGCCTGCGCCCCGGTGGTAGCCGGTGGCCAGGATCGTGCCCTCGGCATCGACGATGACGGCGCCGACCAGCGGGTTCGCACCCCGGGTGCCGCGGCGGGCCAGCTCCAGGGATAGCCGCATGGCTGCGGTTGCGCGTGAGGGTTCCATCAGGGATTCACCTTCACCGTGGGATCGGGCATTTCGGTTTCGATGCTGGGCTTGGAGTCGTTCTTGGCCTTCCACCAGATAAAGAACCCGACCAGCGTGAAGCAGCCGTAGAACAGGTACATGAAGGCGCTGGCGTAGTAACCGGCGCTGAAGAGCAGCGGCACCCCGACCACGTCGACGATGACCCAGATCAGCCAGAACTCGACCAGGCCCTTGGCCATGCCGTAGGTGGCCAGGAGCGATCCGACGAAGGTCCAGGCATCCGCCCACACCGGTTCGTAGGATCCCAGGGCCCCGAAGATGGGGGTCAGCGCCACGGTGCCGACGACCATGACCACGGCCAGGGAGATGCGTTCGGTGCCGGTGGCCCAGCGCGGGGTGACGGCGCTGCCGCCGGATTCCCGGCTCGACTTCCAGCGCTGCCAGCCGTAGAAGGACACGGCGATGAACATGATTTGGCGTCCGGCCTGGCCCAGCAGGTTTGCCGTCTGGTCGTGGCCGAAGATGCTGCCGAGGAATACCGTCAGCAGCAGCAGGTTGCCGACGATGCCCACCGGCCAGGCCCAGACCTTGCGGCGGATGCCGCCCAGGGCGGAGGCAAGTCCGAAGACGTTGCCCACCACTTCGCGGACAAGCAGCGCGCTGCTGCCCACCGTGATGTAAGAATTGAAAGCTTCAATGAGCCACCGCAGAAAATCCATCGTCCTCCTGTCAAGCCGCGATGGCTCCGGGGGTTCTATACGACGGTTCCACCTTCATGGCCGAGCCGTTGGGCAAGGGCCGCGGGTTCCTGGGAAAACGTTGGGGTTTCCCTGGTCCTGCCCTTGCGCACCGACGAGGGCGCAGGTTTTGCGTGTACGTGCTTCTCCCATCCAGACTTTAACTGTCGGTACCGGAATTTCACCAGTTCAACCAAGTTTCGGGAATTCCAAGGAATTCCCTGTGGCTTGGGTCGCGGACTATAACCGCCGGTTCGGACTTACACCGACCCCGGAGCACGTTGTGTAGTTGTAGCTCTTAGTATTACATGGAAACCGGTGTGGCGGCTGCGAGGTTTCGTAATGTGACCACTGCCTCGGCGGGATCCGCCGTTCCGTACACCGAGGATCCGGCCACGAAGACGTCGGCCCCGGCCTCGGCCGCACGCAGGATCGTTTCGCGGGTGACCCCGCCGTCGACCTGCAGGGCGATCGGCAGCCCGGTGCCGTCGATGGCCTTGCGCGCCCGGCGGATCTTGGGCAGGACCAGGTCCAGGAACGCCTGGCCCCCGAACCCCGGCTCCACCGTCATCAGCAGCACCATGTCCAGCTCCGGGAGCATGTCCAGGTACGGCTCGATGGGGGTGGCCGGGCGCAGCGCCATGGCGGAGCGCGAACCGGCAGCCCGCAGGTCCCGGGCCAGCTTGACCGGCGCGGCGGAGGCCTCGGCGTGGAAGGTCACCGAGGCCGCACCGGCCTCGGCGTAGCCCGGTCCCCAGCGGTCCACGTCGCTGATCATAAGGTGCACATCCAGCGGCAGCTCGCTGACCTCGGCCAGCCGCGCCACCACCGGCAGGCCGATGGTCAGGTTGGGCACGAAGTGGTTGTCCATGACATCGACGTGCACCGCATCGGCGGTGTGGATCCGGGTGAGTTCGCGCTCCAGGTTGGTGAAGTCCGCGGAAAGGATCGACGGGTTGATCTGGCAGGTACGCATGTGCTTTTCTGGCTCCTGTCGGGGCGCGGCGGCGGTGCGCCGGGTGGCTAGGCGGTGCGGGTGAACAGCGCCATGAACATGGCATCGGTGCGGTGGATGTGCGGCCACAGCTGGATGGTGCTGCCTTCGCCCACGGGACGCGCCGCGGAGGCCAATCCCGGCAACGCGGCGGATTCGAGCGCGGCCCCGGTGTCCAGCAGCTTCGCGTTCTTGTTCCGGGACAGCAGGTCATCGACCACGGCCACGGTCTCGGCCGGGTGCGGCGAGCAGGTCACGTAGGCGACCACCCCGCCCACGCGCACGGCGGAAAGCGCCGCATCGAGCAGCTCGCCCTGCAGGACGGTGAGTTCGGCAACGTCCTTCGGGGTTTTGCGCCAACGCGATTCGGGGCGGCGGCGCAGCGCGCCCAGGCCCGAGCATGGCGCATCGACCATGACCCGGTCGTATCCACCGGAGTATTCGGCCTCGCCGTATTCCCGTCCGTCACGGACCGAGATCATCCAGGTGTCGGGGTCGATCGCCACCAGGGCCTTGGAAACCAGTTCGGCACGGTGCTGGGCCGGTTCGTTGGCGGTGAGCTTCGCTCCGTGCCCGGCGGCCAGTGCGGCCAGCAGCGCGGCTTTGCCGCCGGGGCCGGCGCACAAATCCAGCCAGTAGGTGTCTTCCCCGTCCTCGGGCAGCGGAACCTGGGCCAGGGCCCGGGCGACCAATTGCGAGCCGGCGTCCTGCACGCGGGTGCTTCCTTCGCGCACGGAGCCCAGGCGGGCGATGTCCCCGCCCTGGTAGTAGGCCGAATCGGCCACCAGTGTTCCGGGTTCAGCGCCGGCGTCCAGCGCCTCGTCCAGCGAGCCGATGCCGGGCAGGGCCACCAGGTTCACCACGGGGGCCAGGTTGTCGGCGACAAGCAGCTCGGTGATCTCGGAGGCGTCGCGTCCGTGGGCGACCAGCGCCTGGCGCAGCGCCCGCACGATCCATTCGGGGTGCGAGTGGACCAGCGCGGCAGCGGCGTTTTCGTCGGCGATCCCGGCGACCAGCTCCTCGCTCCAGGTCTCCAGGTCCTTGAGCGAGACCTTGCGCAGCACCGCGTTGATCAGCCCGGAGGCGCCGGCGCCAATGACCATGCGGGCCAGGGAGACGGTTTCGTCGAGGGCCGCGTGGTTGGGCACGCGCATGGCCAGCAGCTGGTGGGCTCCCAGGCGCAGCGCGTCCAGCACGGCGGGGTCCAGCTCGTCCAGCGGGCGGTCGACGCAGCGGGCCAGGATCGCGTCGTACAGGCCCTGTCCGCGCAGCGCGCCGTAGGTCAGTTCGGTGGCGAATCCGGCATCGCGGCGGTCCAGGTGGTGCTCGCGGATCCGGGCCGGGAGCACCAGGTTGGCGTAGGCGTCGTGTTCTGCCACGGCGCGCAGCACCTCGAAGGCGGTCAGCCGGGCCTGGTCGGCACGGCGGTTGCGGGCCGAGGGCGCGGAGGCGCTGAACTTGCGTGGCCCGGTTCCCCCGCGGTTGCGGGTGCGCCCGGCATCGTCACGGCGCTCCTGGCCACCGCCGCGATTGGTTTCGTTGCGTCGCGGACGGTCGGAACGTCCCTGCCCGAATTCGCTCATGCGAATTTCACCTCATCCACGGTTCCGGACGCGAGAATGCCTCGCGCCCAATCTGCTGCATTCATCATTTTCTTGCCCGGTGGTTGCACAAGGGCCAGTTCCACGCCGTGCGATCCGGTGCCCACCACGACACGCGGCTGCTTGCCGCCCGTGATCTGCACCTGGCCGGGCGTCAGGGAGTCAGCGTCGGCGGCCGGGGAGACCGGGCCGATCTTGAACCGCTGCCCGTCCAGCTCGGTCCAGGCGCCGGGATCGGGGGTGGTGCCGTTGATCCGCCGGCGGATCGCCAGCGCCGGGGCGCTCCAGTCGATCTTGCCGTCAACCAGGGTGAGCTTGTGCGCGTAGCTGGATTCGCCCCGCTGCGGCACGCCCACCACGGCTCCGCTGTCCAGGCCCGAGAGCGTCTGGGACAGCAGCACCGATCCGGAGACCGCGAGCCTGCCAAGCAGGTCCCCGGCGGTGTCGGCGGGGTCGATGGCCTCGGTCAACGTGCCAAAGACCGGGCCGGTGTCCAGGCCCTTTTCGAGCTGGAAGGTCACGGCTCCGGTGATGTCGTCCCCGGCCATGATCGAGTGCTGCACCGGGGCGGCTCCGCGCCAGGCCGGGAGCAGCGAAAAGTGGAGGTTGACCCAGCCCAGGCGGGGGATGCCCAGCGCCTTTTCGGGGACCAGCCCGCCATAGGCCACGATCGCGGCGATGTCGGCCTCCAGCGCGGCGATGCGCTGCTGGGTTGTCTCGTCAATACGGTTGGCGTGGATGATCTCGATGCCCAGCTCGGCGGCGCGGGCCGCGACCGGGGACGGGGTCAGCACGCGCTTGCGCCCCACCGGGGCGTCCTCGCGGGTGAGCACTGCAACGACGTCGAAGCCGTCGTTCACCAGCTGGTCAAGGGAGGCCACGGCGACCTGCGGGGTGCCGGCGAACAGGACCCTCATGCCTGTCCCCCGAAGCTTGCGCCGGCGCCGAAGCTGGAACCCAGGGCCGAGCTGCGCTTGGTCACGGTGCTTGCCGCGACCTGGTTGTAGTTGGAGTCGCGAAGCTTGCGGAAGGCGTCCTTCTTCAGCTCGCCCTCAAGCCGGTCGATGTACAGGATTCCGTCCAGGTGGTCGGTCTCGTGCTGCAGGCAGCGGGCCAGGAATCCCTCGCCCTCCACGACCACGGGGTTTCCGTCCACGTCGGCCCCGGTGGCGCGGGTCCATTGGCGGCGGCGCACCGGGTAGCCCAGGCCCGGGATCGACAGGCAGCCCTCGACCACGTCGTCCTGGAAGTCCTCGCCGAGCTCAAGCACCGGATTGACCATGTGCCCGCGCTTTCCGGCGATCTGGTAGGTGAAGACCCGCAGAGAGACGCCGACCTGGGGTGCGGCGAGGCCGGCACCTTCGACGTTTTCCATGGTTTCGTCCATGTCTGCCACGAGCTTGCGCAACTCCGGCCCGAATTCGGTGACCTCGTCTGCGCGGGTCCTGAGGATCGGGTCGCCAACAATGCGAATGCCTAAGACGGCCATGCGGTCGCATCTCCCTTCGGCCGGCGGGGTTCCGGCAATGTGCTGTGGATGGTTGGGGCGTGCGCGACCGAATCCAAAAGGTGCGCGCCGGTCCCCCGCTGAACAGTCTACCGACAGCGCTACTTCACAGACGGCGGGGGCGGGCCCACTTCGTGCAGCGCGATCCCGGCATTGCTGACTTTTTGCGTGGCTCCCCAGACCTGTCGCAAGGACCAGAACTTCGACCAGTACGCGGGCAGGACCTCCGGATTGGCCATCACCGTCTGCACCTCGGTCTGGCCAATGGCCACCCCCAAGAGCATGGGGTCCTGTGAGTATTTCCACGGTTCCCAGGTCCCGGCGGCGGGATCAACGACCATTTCCTCGGCCTTGGCGCCGGCCGCCAGCTGCATGATGACCTTCGGATCCAGCGGCTTGACCCGCCCGTCCCGGCCGGTGCCCCGGGTCTTGTAGTCGATCAGGCACAGCCGCCCGCCGATGGTGGCGACCAGGTCAAGGGTGCCGGCGTAGCCGACGCTGGAGTTCCACACGGTGACTTCCGCGGCCAGGGGCTGCACCTGGTAGGTGTCCCACCAGTCGTCGAAGCGGCCGGCGAAGCCCTCCTCGCCGTTGGCCGACAAGGCTTCGCGCGCCTCGGCCGCCTGGTGCGGCTTGCCCATGGCCCGCAGGGCGATCTGTTCGCAGTACTGGTGAACGCGGTCGCCGCGGGCCGCGGCACCATCCCGGTAGTCGGCGGCGGCATTGGAAGCCTGACGTGCCAGGGCCTTGAGCTTGGCGGAGTTGCCGACGGCCTCCCCCAGCCGGGGGTCCTGCACCACGGCGGTGGCAGCCATGTGACCTATCCAACCATCCAGGCTCATTTTTTCCTGTCCGATGACGGTCGTGATGGAGGGAACCTCCGGAAGGTCGCCGATTTTTCTGGCATACATGCGGCCAAAATCCGTTTGCTGGGCCAGCGCTGGGGAAGTCATAAGAAAGATTTTTCCACGCTCCGACGACGTTTCGTCGGTTGCCGGCTTTTTCGGGCCAGTCCGAAACCCCGGGATCACAAGGATCTTCGCTAAAAGTCGGGCCTGGAATGCACCGATTTGGAACTTTAGGGAAACGTCGTATAGAGTTTTTACTCGTTGGAACGCAGCCAAACGGAACGGAAACATTCCAGGCGGATTGCGCTTCTTTCATGTGGACATAGCTCAGCTGGTAGAGCGCGACCTTGCCAAGGTCGAGGTCGCGAGTTCGAACCTCGTTGTCCACTCGCATTTGATTCACCGGATCGGCTTGCCGATCAAACTGAACGGGTTATCCCGATTGGTTATGGTGGGGTGGCCGAGAGGCGAGGCACCGGCCTGCAAAGCCGTTTACGCGGGTTCGAATCCCGTCCCCACCTCGTAGTACGATAATGCAGCAGTATGGGCGATTGGCGCAGCGGTAGCGCGCTTCCCTGACACGGAAGAGGTCACTGGTTCGATCCCAGTATCGCCCACGAAGAACCCGCACCTAGTGCGTGGGTTTTTCACGTGGACATAGCTCAGCTGGTAGAGCGCGACCTTGCCAAGGTCGAGGTCGCGAGTTCGAACCTCGTTGTCCACTCTGAAGAAATGGACCTCAATTCCATGGAAGAGGGGTCCATATTTCTTTGAGTCTTCCGAAAGGAAGACACCGCAGTACCCGAATGAAAATGACAGCGGATCTTGCACTTGTTCTTCGGAACGAAGATCCACGCTATAGTTCAGGTGCAGTACCCATCACGGGCGATTGGCGCAGCGGTAGCGCGCTTCCCTGACACGGAAGAGGTCACTGGTTCGATCCCAGTATCGCCCACGACGATCTATACTGTTAGTATTGATTGCCAATGTGGACATAGCTCAGCTGGTAGAGCGCAACCTTGCCAAGGTTGAGGTCGCGAGTTCGAACCTCGTTGTCCACTCCAATTCGTAGGTCGCGTGGTTTTCCAAACCACGCGACCTACGTGTTTAACCACGATTTCACCTGCCATACTTTGAGTTGCCTGCCTTGCCGTTCCGGGCCGAATTTTTCGCGCGACTGGTTGTCGATGTCAGAAGGAAACTCAAATGCAGACTTTCGAGGCTGCCCAACGTTGGGCGAATACATGGGCCAGCGCCTGGCCGCGCAAAGACGTGGAAGCGATCGTCAACCTTCAGGCCGATGTAGGTGAACACTGGGCGTCGATGTTCCAGCCATTTCATGGACGCAGCGGCCTGCGCAACTACCTGGTCGAATGCTTCGCTGAAGAGACCAAACCCGCGGAAACCTGGTTCGCCGATCCGGTGGTTGAGGGAGGCACCGCGTCCGTTGAGTACTGGGTCGTCATATACATCAAGGACCAACCCACAACGGTGTCGGGATGCACGGTCCTGGCATTCGATGAGTTTGGATTGGTGAAAGTCGCACGCGACTATTCGGATGCACAAGAGGGACACCACGCGCGTCCGATCCAAGCGTTCGGGCACTGATCGGACGTGGTCAGCACGAATATCTTCAAAAAGTCACACAAATGCCCTTGAATCGCCACCGACTCGACATAGGATGATTCACAGACGGGGGCTTTCCTGGCCCCCACGATTGAGAGGAGGTGCCTTTTGTCTATTTTTGACGAGCTGAAGGGCAAGGCCGAAGGACTGAAGGACAAGGCGGCCGGGTTGATTCACGAAAACTCGGGCAAGATCGGTGAGGCCATCGATAACGCCGGCGACTTCATCGACGAAAAGACCGGCGGCAAGTTCGCCGAGCACGTCGACAAGGTTCAGGACGGCGCAAAGGGCCTCCTCAACAAGGATGAAGGCGACGGCGGTACACCTACCGTCTAGGTTCCAGCCTGGTTCACTAGGTCATTTGCCCTAGGCACGACAAACGGGTGCCGGTACCGCCGTGAGGCGGGACCGGCACCTGTCGTTTGCAAGGAAAGATACGCATTGAGACCCACAGCACCACCCCGCCTTTCGACCAAGAACTCGCCTGCGCAACCGATCATGGCGGGACTGGTGACGGCCTTGGTCGGTTACACCTCTTCGTTTGCCGTCGTGCTCACCGGGCTCAAGGCAGTCGGCGCCACCGACGCCCAAGCGGCGTCGGGACTCTTCGCCCTGACCATAGCCCTGGCCATATGTGCCGTGGGGTTGGCCTGGTTCACCAAACGACCCATCACCACCGCGTGGTCCACCCCCGGAGCAGCGTTGCTCGCCGGGGCTGCCACCGTGAACTTCGGGTGGGACCACGCCGTCGGGGCCTTCCTCATGACGGGGGTGCTGATTGCCGCGACCGGAGCCATCCCCTGGCTGGGCAGGTTGCTGGCGGCCATCCCGGTTTCCCTGGCCCAGGCCATGCTGGCCGGTGTGCTGCTCAAGCTCTGTCTGGCTCCCTTTGTGGCACTTTCCACCATCCCGCTGTATGTTGCGCCGGTCATCGTGGTCTGGCTCGTGTTCCTGCGCCTGAGCCCCCGCTGGGCCGTGCCCGCGGCCATGGCCTCGGCCCTGGGCATCGCCGGGTTCTCCATGGCGCAAGCCGGTGCCACCGGTGTCGTGGGCGAGTTGCTGCCCACGCTCCAATTCACGGCGCCGGCATTCAGCCTCGAGGCCTTCACGGCCATCACGTTGCCATTGTTCGTGGTCACCATGGCTTCGCAGAACGTGCCCGGCGTGGCAGTGTTGGCCAGCTTCGATTTTCAAACCCCGTGGCGGGCCTCGATGCTCTCCACCGGCATCGGCAGCGCCGCCGCGGCCGTCTTTGGCGGGCACGCCATCAACCTCGCCGCGATTTCCGCGGCCCTGGCCGCCGGGGAGGAGGCCGGGGAAGACCGATCCAGGCGCTGGATCGCCGCGGTGTCCTCCGGCGGGTTCTACATCGTGCTGGGCCTGGCTTCGGCCGCGATCACCGCCCTGGCCACCGCGAGCCCGGAGGGGCTGCTGGAAGCCGCGGCGGGCCTGGCACTGTTGGGCACCTTGGGTGCCTCCGCATCCTCGGCGCTGTCGGATCCGACGAGCCGGATGAGTTCGCTGGTGGCCTTCCTGATTGCCGGTTCGGGCCTGAGCTTCGCCGGGATCGGCGGGGCCTTCTGGGCGCTGCTTGCCGGGCTGGCCTTGCGCCTGCTGATAGAGCGCAAGCGCAACTGACATCCCCGGTCCCCGGGCATGAGAAAGGCCGTGCCCCGCTCCCGATCCCCCTCCAAGCCAAGAGGCTTGCGGGAGCCGGGACGGCCACGGCCTTTCTGCGTTGCTGCTGCCTAAAGCGCGGGCTCGCCGGTCTGGCCCTCGCGGGCCAGCGCGGTGAGGCGGGAGACGGCGCGGAAATACTTCTTCTGGTAGCCGCCGGCCATCATCTCCGGGGTGAACAGCTCGGAGAAGGGCTTGCCGGAGGCAACGATGGGCACGTCCTTGTCATAGAGCCGGTCGGCCAACACCACAAAGCGCAGTGCGACGGCCTGCTCGGTGATGGTCTCCACGTTGTGCAGCACCAGCACGTCGACATCGCCCAGCAGGGCGCGGTAGCGGCTGGGATGGACCTTGGACATGTGTGCGACCAGGTCCGAGAACTCGTCAATCGCATAGGTCTTGTCGCCGTATCGTTCGGTGGCGAATTCCTCGATGGCGGCATCGTCCAGCGGCGTAGGCGCGTCGGGCAGGCCGCGGTGGCGGAAGTCCACCCCGTCCACGCGGTGCACATCGAACTGCTCGGCGAGCACCTTGATCTCGCGTTGGAAGTCCACGGCGGCAAAACGTCCATCGCCCAGGGCGCCGGGCAGCGTGTTGGATGTGGCAGCCAGTTTCACTCCGGCATCCGAGAGCTCGCGCATCAGGCGCGACATCAGCACGGTGTCCCCCGGGTCGTCAAGTTCGAATTCGTCGATGCACACCAGCGAGTAGCTGCTCAGCACGTCGACCGCCTGGCGGAAAGATAGCGCACCGACGAGGTTGGTGTATTCGACGAAGGTCCCGAAGGCCTTGCGGCCCGGGGCAAGGTGCCACAGCGAGGCCAGCAGGTGGGTCTTGCCCACCCCGAACCCTCCGTCCAGGTACATGCCCGATTTCTCGACCTTCTTCTTGCCGAAGAGGTTGGAGAGGAAACCGCCCTTGGACTTGCCAATGGTCGAGGCGAAGCCCCTGAGCTTGGTGACCGCCTCTGCCTGGGTGGGCCAGGCCGGGTCCGGACGGTAGGTCTCGAAGGAAACCTCGCCGAACCGGTACGACGGGTGGAAGCCGGCGAGAAGATCGTCAATGGAGACCGTGGGGGTCCGTTGGGAAAGATTCGTAATCGTGGCCATACGGCTGGACGGTCCTTAAGTCTTCGGAAGGCTGTGACGGGCGTTTTTGGCGCGGAGACACGCCCCAGCCATTTTATGCCCAGACCTCGGGCATCCCCTAAATGGGAGCCGTGGCGCCGGCCGCTTATAGCGCAATTGCGGACGCTTGAAGCGAAATATGGCGTTGAATGACTCCTTCGCGCTGCCCGAGGCGCGCACGGTGGCTAGGCTGGAAACAGCACCATCCCCCATTTTTCTTGTTGCGAGGTCTATAACAATGAGCCTGCCCATCGACTCCAATCCTTCATTTGCCGAATATGCCCACCCGGAACGGCTGGTGTCCACCGATTGGCTGGCGGCCAACCTGTCCACCGAGGGCCTGGTGGTCCTCGAGTCCAACGAGGACATCCTGCTGTACGACACGGGCCACATCCCCGGAGCGGTCAAGGTCGACTGGCACACCGAGCTGAACGACGAAGACACCCGCGACTACGTCGACGGCGAGCGCTTCGCCGCGCTGATGGCAGCCAAGGGCATCGGCCGCGATACCACCGTGGTCATCTACGGCGACAAGTCCAACTGGTGGGCCTCCTATGCGCTGTGGGTCTTCACCCTCTTCGGCCACGAGGACGTCCGCCTGCTCGACGGCGGCCGCGACAAGTGGATCGCCGAGGGCCGTGAGTTGACCCGCGAGAAGCCGGTCGTTGCCACCACCAGCTACCCGGTCATCGAACGCGACGATTCGGTCATCCGCGCCTTCATGCCCGAGGTGCTGGGCCACTTCGGCAAGCCGATGATCGATGTGCGCTCCACCGAGGAGTACACCGGCGAGCGCACCCACATGCCCGCATACCCGGAGGAAGGCACGCTGCGCGGCGGCCACATCCCTTCGGCTGCTTCGGTTCCGTGGGGCCGTGCCGCGGCCGAGGACGGGACCTTCAAGTCCCGTGCCGAGCTCGAGGCGATCTACCTGAACGAGGCCGGGCTGGCCGCGGGCGATGACATCATCACCTACTGCCGCATCGGCGAGCGCTCGAGCCACACCTGGTTTGCCCTGCAGTTCCTGCTCGGTTTCCAGAACGTGCGCAACTACGACGGTTCCTGGACCGAGTGGGGCAACGCCGTGCGCGTTCCCATCGTGAAGGGCATCGAGCCCGGCGCCGTTCCCGCAGGATTCGGGGCCTAGCCGCATGGGTGAGATGCCCGAGGCCCTGGCCGAGATCGTCGAGGACTTCCAGTCCGTCACCGAGCAGGAGCGTCTGGAGATGCTGCTGGACTTTTCCGAGGAACTGCCCGAGCTTCCGGCGCGCCTGGCCGAGCACCCGGACCTGCTGGAGCAGGTCGTGGAGTGCCAGACCCCGTTGTTCCTGAACATCGAGGTCGAGCCGGCCGGGGAGCACAAGGTGTCGTTGTTCTTCTCCGCTCCCCCGCAGGCGCCCACCACCCGCGGGTTCGCCTCGGTGCTGCACCAGGGACTCGACGGGCTGCCCGCCGCGGCGGTGCTAGCCGTCCCCGACGACATGCCCAACCTGCTGGGCTTGACCCGGGCCCTGACGCCATTGCGTTTGCGTGGCATGACTGCCATGCTTGCCCGTATCAAGCGACAGGTCAGCGAGCGGGTTGCCGCTGCCGGCTCCTAAGCCGCAAGCAATTTCGATGCTTGGGCGCCGGCACATGCCGGCGCCCAAGCCCCGTTAATGGAGGATCCCGAAAGCCCATGTCCAAGAAGAAGAACACGCATTCCACCGGGACTCCCGCGACCACGCTGCTGGACCGCGAGGCGGTCCACTACACCGTGCATTCCTACACCCATGATCCGGCCGCGGCCAACTACGGGATGGAAGCCGCCGAGGCCATCGGGGTGCCCCCGGCCCGGGTGTTCAAGACGCTGCTGGTGTCCACCGGGGAACCGGGGGCCGCTGCGCTGGCGGTTGGCATCATTCCGGTGAACCGATCACTGGACCTCAAGGCCATGGCCACGACCCTGGGGCTCAAGAAGGTGGAGATGGCCGACCCGGCCGTGGCCGAGCGGCGCACCGGGTACGTGGTGGGCGGCATCTCCCCGCTGGCGCAGCGCAACCGCTCGCGCACAATCATTGATGCCAGTGCCATGGCGCTGGAAACCGTCTACGTCTCGGGCGGGCACCGCGGGCTGGACCTGGAGCTGTCCCCGGCGGACCTGCAGCGGTTGACCGAGGCAGAGGTCGCGCACATCGCCGGCCACTGAGGTCCGCTGCAGGGGCCGGGGGCCTATTCCAGGCCCGCCGCGTTGTCCCCGGGGCGCGGGGCCTCCAACACGCCCTGGACGAAGGCGGTGACCTCCGCTTCCCAGCGCTGCGGATCCACGTTCCACTCCCGGGTGTGCCCGGCCCGGCTGAATCGCCGCAGCCCCACCATTTGCGGGTTCAGGGCGGCGAGCTGCTCGGAGGGGCCGATCGGCACGAAGTCGTCGTCCTCGCTGTGCAGGATCAGGGTGGGGACCCGCAGCTGGTCGTGCCGTTCGACCCAGTTCAGGATCTTCAAATCCAGCGGGGCCGCCAGCCCGGTCATCCACCGTCCGGCCTTGTTGCCCAGCAGCCATTGGCCGAAGTCGCCCACGGCCTCGGGGATGCGGTTGCGCTTGGCCTGGTGCGAGAGCACATCGATCCAGTTGATCACCGGCCCGTCAAGCACCAGGGCTCCGATCTTCCGTGCCTGCCGGGACCTGTCGGCCACCTGCAGGGCGATGGCCCCGCCCATGGACCATCCAAACAGCAGGATCTCCCTGGCGCCGTTGGCCACGGCGTGGTCGATGGCAGCTTCGATGTCGGGCCATTCCGTGGCCCCGAGTCCGTAGCGTCCGTCGACCGCCGCGGGGGCCACCCCGTCGTTGCGGTAGGAAACCAACAGCGCGCTGATCCCCAGGGCCGCGAACACCGGCAGTGCGCGCAAACCCTCCTTGCGGTTGGCCCCGCGGCCATGGACGCAGATGGCCCAGGTGTCCGCCTGGGTGTCCCCCGGGACGTACCAGGCCGGGGCCAGTCCGCCGAGGATCGGGATCTCGACGTCTTGGTAGGTGGCCCCGAGGTCCTCGGGCGAGTCGTAAACGATCCCGGAAAACCGTCCGCGCACCGCGGCCGACAGGTCCCCGAAGTAGATTTTTTCCACGGCCCGGGTCACGGTGCCGTCCCCGAGCCGATAGCCCTTGGGTTCGCCCAGCCGCGCATGGCCGGTGTCGGCGGTGAAGAACAGCGAGTAGCGGCCCGGTGCCGTGGAATCCTTGTCCGCCGACAGGATCACGTCCTGCCCTTCGGCGGTGGGCACCAGCGCGAGGATCTCCAGGCTTTGGTCCGGCTCCGCATCGGGGGTCACCACGCGGCGGGCAAAGTAGGCGGCCAGCGCGGAGACGCTTCCGGCAAAGATCGATCCGGCCGCAGCGCCGACACCCACGCCAAGCAACGCCCAGCTCAGGCCCTTGCCTGCCGAGGGTGCGAGAGGGGGCGTGGGGGAAAGATTTGCCTTCATGCCTACCATCATTGCAAACAACGGCTGCCACCTTGTGGTTTTGGGCCCGATGAATTTCGGCAGCCGATCCATGTCGCCGGACAGGTGCGGGAATGAGCGCGCCGTCCCCGGTGTTGTGCGTGATGTGAGTGATATCCAGAGCCCCAAAGAATCCAGCACCCCCGTCTCGCCCAGCGTCGCCAAGACCGATGAGCAGTGGCGCACCGAATTGACCCCGGAGGAATTCCAGGTCCTGCGCAAGGCCGGCACCGAGCGTCCCTTCACCGGCGCATACTGGGACACCACCACCGAGGGTGTCTATGAATGCCGGGCCTGCGGCCAGGAACTCTTTACCTCCAATGCCAAGTTCGATGCCGGCTGCGGGTGGCCCTCGTTCTTCGCGCCGCTGGCAGAGGACCGCGTCCGCTACATCCGCGACTCCACCCTGGGCATGGTCCGGGTCGAGGTGCGCTGCGCGGCCTGCGATTCGCACCTGGGCCACGTATTCGAGGGCGAGGGCTTCAACACCCCCACCGACCAGCGCTACTGCATGAACTCGGTCTCGCTGCGCTTGAAGACGACCTAGGCGCAGCGGGCCCCGCACCCCGGCGCCGGGCTGCATTCGGGAGGTGCCGAACCCGAGCATTCCCCGCACACATGCCTTGGTGCCCGCGGTGCCGCCTCATGCCACAGCACTGCTTACGCTCAGGCCAATTTTCAATCAGCAATGATGACCTCTCGGTACGCTGGAACCAGGAAACAACAACAGCATCCGCGGCACGTTCGGCCGTACCGAAAGGGGTATCCAAAATGTCACAGGCAACTCTTCCCAAGCCACTGTCCAACCACGAGCTCGTCTCCTCGCCCGCATGGCTGGCACTGAAGACGGCAGCCACCGAATTCCAGGGGCTCCAGGTCCACGACGGCTCGGTGCCCGAGGACTCCGACAAGCCCCGCGCCGCCGCGCTGCTGGGAACCATCACCGAATCCCTTCAGGTGCTGGCCCCGCAGTTCCCGCACGACGCCGACTACTTCCGGGCACTGCACCACGACCTGGCCGCCTGGGAACAAGCCGGGTTCGGCATTCCCGACTTCCTTGATGCGCTGCTGGCCTTCCAGCCGCAACTGGCCCGCGAGGACGGGCTGCGCCACCTGGTGCTCTTCCCGATGTACACGCAGAACGGCTCCACCGACAGGCTGCTCGAGGCGGTGCTGGTCGAGGTCATCTGGCCCGAGTTCATTTCCGCCCTGGAGGCCGGGGACTACTCCAACAAGCTCTTCGTCCCGCTGCGCTTCTTGGACTTCACCCCGGGCTACGACACCAACTCCGCGGTGCTCTTCCCCGAATCCGTGGCCATCCGCGAAACCCCGTCCTTCACCTGGGGCGCCATCTTCCAGGACCGCGAGGCCGCGCGCTTCCGCCGGGTGCTGAAGTCCGCCGCCCAGATCACCAACCTCGAGCTGCCCGCCGACGCGGCCGCCATGCTCGGGGACCAGTCACTGACCGAAGAAACTTTCGTGATGTGGGACCTGATCCACGACCGCACCCACATGCGCGGGGACCTGCCCTTCGACCCGTTCATGATCAAGCAGCGCATGCCCTTCTTCCTCTACTCCCTCGAGGAGCTGCGCTGCGACCTGACGGCCTTCCGTGAATGCGTGAAGATCGCCCGGGACGCCACCGCCGATGAGGCCACCCGCCACCACGCCAAGCTGGTTCAGTACGCGGTGATCTTTGACCGGATCTTCCGCTTCGCCATCACCGGGACCCGCAACCGCAATTACGACGGGGTCGGCGGGCAGCTGCTCTTCGCCTGGATGCACCAGCACCACGTGCTGCACTGGACCGACACCAAGCTGACGATCGACTGGGACCAGGTCCCCGAGGTCGTCTCGAACCTGGGCCATGCCATCGACGAGCTGTACTGGCGCTCGATCGACCGCCCGAAGATCGCGCACTGGCTTGCCGCCTACGAGCTGGTCTCCGCCACGCTGACCCCGCACCCGGCCTCGGTCTGGGCCAAGGGCCCCGACGCACTGCCGCTGACCGCCCCGCTGCGCGAGATGACCGACCAGGTGATGGACGACGAGTTCCCGCACTCGATGTTCTACGAGGCCCTGGCCAAGAAACTGCGCCCGGTCATCGAATCGACCGTGGGCATCACCGGCACCTCGGACATCTAGCGCACCGACCGCACACCCAACGGAGGCTAGAATCTTTTCCATGGCTGACCTCAAGGATCTGACGATACTGATTGCCGGGGCGAGCTCCGCCTCCGGCGTCGCGGCGGCACACGCCCTGTGCGAGGCCGGCGCCACGGTGCTGGCCGCCGGCTCCAATGCGGAGCGGCTGGCGCAGCGGCTGCCCTTCGTGCACGGGCGCTACGAGGTCGATTTGGCCAACCACGCCGCGGTGACCGAGCTGCACGCGCTGATCGACACCGAGCGCGGGCCCATCGACGGGCTGCTTCACCTGGTCGGCGGCTGGCGCGGCGGCAAGGGCCTGGCCGGGCAGACCGACGACGACGCCGAGTTCCTGCACACCCAGGTGGTCACCACGCTGCGCAACACCACCCGGGTGTTCCGCGACGACCTGGTGGCCTCGCGGTGCGGACGCGTTGCCATCGTCTCGGCCACCGCCGTGGATTCCCCCTCCGGCTCCAACGCCAACTACACCACCGCCAAGGCCGGGGCGGAGGCCTGGATGCGTTCGGTGGCGGCGGAGCTGCGCACCGCCCAGTCCGGCAGCAAGGCCGCACCGGTCCCGCAGCGGGCCGCGGCCCTCATCTGGGTCATCAAGGCGTTCACCGACGCCGCCAGCCGCGAGGCGCACCCCGAGCGCAACACCGCCGGCTTCACCGACGTCACAGCCTTGGGGCAAGCCGCCGTGGAACTGTTCACGGCGGATGCCTCCGCGATCAACGGGGCGCGGATCCACCTGCCAAGCCTCTGAACAACGGGTGCGCGGCACCCGCCGCGCACCGCCGAATTTTTCCCTGCCCTCCCCTCGATAGGACCCTTCTCCAGTGACTTCCTCGATCCATGATTCCTCGGTACGCGGCTTCGCCTCGGACAACTACTCCGGCGTCCACCCCGAGGTCCTTGCGGCACTGGCCGCGGCCAACGGCGGGCACCAGGTCTCCTACGGCGAGGACCAATACACCGAGGAACTCGGACGCGTCATTGCCTCGCACTTCGGTGAGACCGCCACGATCTTCCCTGTGTTCAACGGCACCGGCGCCAACGTCACCACGCTGCAGTCGCTGCTGCCGCGCTGGGGTGCGGTCATCTGCGCCAACAGCGCCCACATCAACGTGGACGAGAACGGCGCACCGGAACGCATCGCCGGCATGAAGCTGCTCTCGGTGCCCACCCCCGACGGCAAGCTCACCCCCGAGCTGATCGACCTGGAGGCCTGGGGCTGGGGAGACGAGCACCGCGCCCAGCCGCTGGCCGTGTCGCTGACCCAGTCCACCGAACTCGGCACCCTGTACACGCTCGAGGAACTGCGCGCCATCACCGCGCACGCCCACAGCAAAGGCATGCGCGTGCACATGGACGGGGCCCGGCTGTCGAACGCCGCCGCCGCGCTCGGGGTGGGGCTGGGCGAGATGACCACGGGGACCGGGATCGACATCCTTTCCTTGGGCGGCACCAAGAACGGCATCATGTTCGGCGAGGGCATCGTGACCCTCACCGAGGGCCCGGCCGAGTCGATGAAGTACCTGCGCAAGATGAACATGCAGCTGGCCTCCAAGATGCGCTTCATCTCCGCCCAGCTGCTGGCCCTCTACGGCACAGACTTGTGGCGGACCTCGGCCGCGCACGCCAACGCGATGGCGGCCAGGCTCTCGGCCGCGGTCCAGGCGACCGACGGCGTGGAACTGGTCTACCCCACCGAATCCAACGGCGTGTTCGCAGCGCTGCCCAACGCCGTGGCGGACCGCTTGCGCGAGCGCTTCCGCTTCTACGACTGGGACCGGGCCGCGGGACAGGTGCGCTGGATGTGCTCCTTCGACACCACCGAGGCGGACGTGGATTCCTTCGTGGCCGCACTTGGCGAGGAACTTGCCGCGCGGTAGGTTCTTCCGCGGGCCGCCGGGGCGGGCGCGCAACCTGCACCCGCTCCCCGGCGTGCCGCAAGCATCCAAGCCACGGCCACACTTTAGACTCGCCATGTGACATCAAACGGACCAGTCCAAGCAGTGCCGCCGGCCTTCCTCGAAGCCCTGGCCGCCGTTCGCCGCGCCAGCTGCCGGCGCGAAATCCACCTTCAGGAAATCCCGGCCCCGGCCCGCCTGGCACCCTACGCCCTGGCCCTGTCCGCGGACGTCCACGAACGGGTGGCGCGCCCCAAGACGGAAACCGCGGCCCCGGTGCACGCCGAGGAACTGGCCACCGGACGCTTCGTGCTGCTGCACGACCCGGCGGGCTCCGCCCTCTGGGATGGCACCTTCCGCATCGTGACCTACATCCGGGCCCGCATGGAATCGGAGATGGGCAACGACACCATGCTCGGCTCCGTGGCCTGGACCTGGCTGCTGGACTCTCTGAACGAATCCGGCGCCGACTACCGCCAGGCCGGAGGCACCACCACCCGCGTGCTCTCCGAGAGCTACGGGACCCTGGCCGACCGCCCCGAGACCATCGACATCGAGCTGCGCGCCTCCTGGACCCCCGGCGACCACGACATCTCCACCCATCTGGAGGCCTGGGCCGACATGGTCTGCACCTTCGCCGGATTGCCGCCGCTGCCCAGCGGGGTCACCGCACTGCCGCACCGCCGGCTCTCCTAGAACCGGGCCATTCCGGCCCGCCGGAATCCGGGTCCCGGGCAATCGGTACTAGAATCGGAACATCATGACCCGTACCCACCACGCCACCAAACCAGCCCCGGGCGCCGCAGCCGACGCATCAACCGCTGCGCCGCAGCCCGAGGGAATCGAAGAAGCACCGCAGGCCGAGCCCCGGGAACCGGTCCTGCTGGACATGCCGCGCGACGGGGTTCCCGAGGTCATCACCACCGCACCGGGCATGGCGCGCGCCGCGCGCGCCATCGCCGCGGGCACCGGCCCGGTGGCCGTGGATGCCGAGCGGGCCTCGGGCTTCCGCTACGGACAGCGCGCCTTCCTGGTCCAGCTGCGCCGCGAAGGCTCCGGAAGCTGGCTGATCGACCCGGTTCCCTTCGAGAACCTCGATCCGATCCAGGAAGCCATCGGGGACGAGACCTGGATCCTGCATGCCGCCTCCCAGGACCTGCCCTGCCTGCGCGAGCTGGGCCTGGAACCGGCCCGCCTCTTCGACACCGAACTTGCAGCCCGCATCGCCGGGCTGCCGCGCGTGGGACTGGGCCCCGCCGTCGAAGCCCTGCTGGGGCTGCGCCTGGCCAAGGAACACTCGGCCGCCGACTGGTCCACCCGCCCGCTGCCCGAGCCGTGGCTGCGCTACGCCGCGCTGGACGTCGAGGTGCTCGACGAGCTGCGCGTCGAACTGATCAAGATCCTTGAGGCCGACGGCAAGCTCGAGTATGCGGAACAGGAATTCGAGGCCGTGCGCACCGCACCGCCGGCCCCGCCGCGCGTGGACCCGTGGCGGCGCACCTCGGGCCTGCACCAGATCCGCGACCGCCGGACCCTGGCCGCGGTCCGCGCCCTGTGGGAAACCCGCGAATCCCTGGCCCGCACCCGCGACACCGCCCCGGGCCGGCTGATCCCGGACTCGGCGCTGGTCGCCGCGGCCAAGGCCATGCCCAAGAGTGTCCCCGCGTTGCTGAAGACCCCCGGCTTCCACGGCCGCTCGGCCTCCAAGGACGCCCCGAAGTGGCTTCGCGCCCTGCAGGACGCCTCCACCACCTCCGAGCTGCCGCCCAACCAGGTCCCCTCGAACTCCCCGCCCCCGCCCAAGGTCTGGGCCGACAAGGATCCGGTGGCCGCCGCCCGGCTGCAGACCGCCCGGGCCCGGGTGGCGCGCACCGCCGAGTCGCTGAACATCCCCACGGAGAACCTGCTGACCCCGGACACGCTGCGCCGGTTGTGCTGGAACCCGCCGGCGGCGATCGACCCGGACACCGTGGCCGATGCCCTGCGGGCCCTGGGCGCCCGGGCCTGGCAGATCGACCTGGTGGGCCCGGTGCTGACCGTGGCGCTGCTGGACCCGGACGAGTTGGCCAAGCGCTGATGAATTGCCGGGCAGGTTTTTCCGAAATACCGGGAAGGACCTGCCCGGCTTTTTCTTGCCCGGGGGCGCCCGGCTTGCACTCTAAGTTACTCACCAGTAGCGTATGGGGTGGATCACATCCACATCCCGATCACAAGGAGTACCGGTGAGCCCCCAGCCAGTGAACACGCGCCATGCGCGCAGCGTCCGCGACGTCGTCTTCGTCGACGGCGTCCGCACCCCCTTCGGCAAGGCGGGTGAAAAGGGCATGTACCACGGCACCCGCGCCGACGACCTCGTGGTCAAGTGCATCCGCGAGCTCATCCGCCGCAACCCCTCGCTGCCGCCCGAACGCATCGACGAGGTCGCCATCGCGGCCACCACGCAGACCGGCGACCAGGGACTGACCATCGGGCGCACAGCAGCGCTGCTGGCCGGACTTCCGCAATCGGTCCCGGGATTTGCCATCGACCGCATGTGCGCCGGGGCCATGACCGCGGTGACCACCACCGCCGGCTCCATCGCCTTCGGCGCCTACGACGTGGTCATCGCCGGCGGCGTCGAGCACATGGGCAACCACCCCATGGGCGCCGGGGCCGACCCGAACCCGCGCTTCGCCGCAGAACGCCTGGTGGACCCGGCAGCCCTGAACATGGGCAACACCGCCGAGAACCTGCACGACAGGTTCCCGGCCATCACCAAGGACCGCGCCGACGCCTACGCGGTGGAATCCCAGGCCAAGCTGGCGGCGGCCTATGCGGCCGGGGACATCCAGCCGGACCTGGTCCCGGTCGCCGCGCGCCGCCCGGCCGAGGGCTTCACGCTGCGCACCACCGACGAACCCCCGCGCCCGGGCACCAGCCTGGAATCGCTGGCCGGGCTGCGCACCCCCTTCCGCGCCCACGGCCGGGTCACCGCCGGCAACGCCGCGGGCCTGAACGACGGGGCCACCGCCGCGGTGCTGGCCAGCGCGCAGGCCGCCGAGGAACTCGGGCTCAGCGTGAAGATGCGCCTGGTCTCCTACGCCTTCGCCGGGGTCGACCCCTCGGTGATGGGCATCGGCCCGGTCCCCGCCACCGAAAAGGCGCTGGCCCAGGCCGGGCTGGCCATCGGGGACATCGGCCTGTTCGAGATCAACGAGGCCTTTGCCGTCCAGGTGCTCTCCTTCCTTGACCACTACGGGATCCAGGACACCGACCCGCGGGTGAACCGCTACGGAGGGGCCATCGCGGTGGGCCACCCGCTGGCCTCCTCGGGCGTGCGCCTGATGAACCAGCTGGCCCGCCAGTTCAAGCAGGACCCCTTGGTCCGCTACGGGTTGACCACCATGTGCATCGGGCTGGGCATGGGCGGCACCGTCATCTGGGAAAACCCGCACCACGCCGACTTCGGAAAGGATGCCTAAGCCATGAGCTCGAGCACCATTGAAAACTTCGCTTCCCTCGCTTCCCTGGTCCCCGACGAGATCATCACCCACTCCCTTCTCGAGGACGTGGTGCTGCCCGGCGGCACCACGCTTGCGCTGCTGACCCTGGACAACGGGTTCGACCACACCAAGCCCACCACGCTGGGCCCCAACACCCTGCTGGAACTGCACGCGGCGCTCACCGCGCAAAAGGCGCGCGCTGCTGCCGGGGAGATCGCCGCGCTGGCGGTGACCGGGAAGCCCTACTTCCTGGTCGCCGGCGCGGACCTCAACGGCGTGAAGAACCTCGCCTCTCCCGAGCACGGGGCGGCCATGGCCACCCTGGGCCATGCCTGCTACGACCTGCTGGCGGACCTCGGGGTGCCGACCTTCGCATTCATCAACGGCGTCGCCCTGGGCGGCGGGCTGGAGATCGCCCTGGCCTGCTCCTACCGCACCGTCTCCACCGGGGCCAACGGCATCGGGCTTCCCGAGGCATTCATCGGCCTGATCCCCGGCTGGGGCGGGGTCTACCGGCTCCCGCGGCTGACCGGCCCGGAGGCGGCCATGACGGTGATGATCGAAAACCCGCTGAACAACAACCGCTCGCTGAACGGGGACGCGGCCTTCAAGCTCGGCATCGCCGACGCCCTGTTCGAGCCGGCCGACTTCCTGGAGCAATCCCTGCTCTGGGCCGGAAGCGTGCTCGCCGGCGCCGAGGTCGCCCGCCCGAACGCCGTGGAGCCGAACTCCAGCCCCGAGGTGGCGGCCCGCTGGGCGGCAGCCGCGGCCAAGGCCCGGGCCTTCGTGGAGGCCAAGACCTCCAACGCCGCCCCGGCCCCGGCCAAGGTGCTGGAGGTCTTCGAGGCCGGAGCGTCGATCACCCAGAAGGAATCGGCGGCCCTGGAAATCGCGGCGCTGACCGACATGATGCAGACCGACGCCTTCCACAACACCGTGTACGCCTTCCTGGACCTGGTGCAAAAGCGCTCCAAGCGACCCGCCGGCGCCCCGGATCCGAAACTCGCCCGCCCCGTCACCAAGGTCGGCGTGGTCGGTGCCGGGCTCATGGCCGGACAGCTCGCGCTGCTCTTCGCCAGGAACCTCAAGGTGCCGGTGGTCATCACCGACATCGACCAGGCGCGCGTGGACAAGGGCCTGGCCCACATCCATTCCGAAGTGGACAAGCAGCTGGCCAAGGGCCGCATCTCCCCCGACGCGGCAAACCGCACCAAGGCGCTGGTCACCGGTTCGGTGTCCAAACAGGCCTTTGCCGATGCGGACTTCGTCATCGAGGCCGTCTTCGAGGAACTTGCCGTCAAGAAGCAGGTCTTTGCCGAGGTCGAGGCCGTGGTGTCCCCCGAGTGCATCCTGGCCACCAACACCTCCTCGCTGTCGGTGACCGAGATGGGCAGGGACCTGAAAAACCCCGAACGGCTGGTCGGCTTCCACTTCTTCAACCCGGTCGCCCAGATGCCGCTGCTGGAGATCGCGCGGACCGAAAAGACCGGCGACACCGCGTTGGCCACCACCTTCGCCCTGGGCAAGGCATTGCGCAAGACCAGCGTGCTGGTGGCGGACGAGGCAGCCTTCGTGGTGAACCGGATCCTGCTGCGTTTGATGGGCGAGATCGCCAACGCCTTCGACGACGGCACCGAGGCCTCGGTGGCCGACGGCGCACTGCGCCCCATGGGCCTGCCCATGAGCCCGTTCACGCTGCTGGCCATGGTCGGGATCCCGGTGGCGCACCACGTCTCCGAGTCGCTGCACGCCGCCTTCGGCGAGCGCTTCCACGTCTCGGGCAACCAGCAGGTGCTCATCGACAACGGCATCAAGTCACTGTGGGCGCCCACCGGCGACGGCGGGATGGAAATCCCGGCCTCCACGCTGGGGCTGCTGGAGTTCGGGAACACCCCGAGCACCTCCGAGGAACTGCTGCTGCGCACCCAGGACGCGCTGGCCGAGGAGATCGGGTTGATGCTGGCGGCGGGCGTCGTGGCGGGTCCCGAGGACATCGACCTGTGCATGATCCTGGGCGCCGGCTGGCCCATGCACCTGGGCGGCATCACCCCGTACCTTGACCAGGTCGGCGCCTCCGAGCGGGTCAACGGCAAGAAGTTCCACCAGCACTAACCGGGCCCCCGCGCACCGGGGCGGGTGAAGGCGGGATGCCGGCTACGGCCGGCGTCCCGCCTTCGCCGTTTCCCGATGGTGCCGGCCAAAAAATAATCCCGGCTCCCATCCATCGACCTTGGCCCGATTGTGCGCGACACTTTGGTTATGAAACAGCACATCACTCTCATGCCCACCCGCAGAAGCGTCATCGAGGCTTCCCTGGTTGCCGGCGCCGCGGTGACATTGGTGTCGTGCGGGTCCGGCGGGAAGGCCCAGGACCTCCCGCAAGCCACCGGCAAGCCCGTCGACGCGATCGCGCTGGCGAAGCTTCCGGTCAAGGGCACCGCCTCGGTCACCGTCAACGGTGCCGGCTACCTGCTCTACCGCCCGGACGAGGCCACGGTCCTGGCCTACACCTCGGTGTGCACCCACCAGGGGTGCAAGGTCGGCACCGGCAGCGGCGAGATCTTCAAGTGCCCCTGCCACGGCTCGGAGTACTCGAAGCT
Organism: Arthrobacter sp. UCD-GKA; assembly: GCF_001863355.1. NCBI lineage: Bacteria > Bacillati > Actinomycetota > Actinomycetes > Micrococcales > Micrococcaceae > Arthrobacter > Arthrobacter sp. UCD-GKA. The sequence goes on from NZ_MOLR01000002.1 coordinate 133,311, forward strand.
CGACGGTTCGGTCGTCCAGGGTCCTGCCCCGAAGTCCCTGGCCCGCTTCGCCACCGAGGTGGACGGCCCCGAGGTCAAGATCCTCCTCTAGCGGGCGGCCCCCGGCACGCGGGTGCGTTTGTAAGTGACATCGCAGCGTAGGCTGCGCCTGGGTGCCGCGCCCGCGTGGAATGATGGGTCCCATGAGTTTGCCCATCCCTGATTGCACGCGCCGCGCCTTTGTCGGCACCACCGTGGCCGCCGGCGCCACCCTGGCACTGGCCGCCTGCGGCGACGGTTCCTCGGCCGCACCGAACAACGAGCCCTCCGCTCCCCCGGCACCCGAAGGCGAGGGAACCGTCGTGGCCACCGTGGCCGAGCTGGCCGTGGGAACGCGCCTGTCGGTCGCCGCGGTACGCACCCGGGGCGAGGAAGCTGGCAAGCAGGCCGGGTTCCTGCTCTTCCGCCCCAACGCGAAGACGGTGCTGGCCTACACCGCGATCTGCACCCACCAGGGCTGCGCGGTGACCACCAAGGACCCCAACGGCGAGGCCTTCTACTGTCCCTGCCACGGCTCATATTTCCAGCCCGAGGACGGCAAGGCCGTTGCCGGTCCGGCCCGTGCCGCGCTGGAGCGCTTCGCCGCGCAGATCAAGGGCGACGACGTCCTGATTTACGTCTAGGGCGGCCGGTGGCTTCCCTTCCCTTGGAGGGCAAGGCGTCATAGGTTGGTGGGTGGGTGCCCGGTGGGCGCCTGCCCACCTTTTTGACCCCGAAGGAGCCTGGCTGCCATGTCCAACGAGTCCACCGCAGTGGTGTTCATCGAGTTCCAAAACGACTTCACCTCCCCCGGAGGCGTCCTGCACGATGCGGTCAAGGATTCCATGGAGGCCAACTCGACCCTGGAAAATGCCGCCAAGGTGCTGGCCGCGGCGCGTGAGCACGGCGCCACTGTCATCCACTCGCCCATCGGCTTCGCGCCGGGCTACAACGAGATCTCCGCCCACCCCTACGGGATCCTCAAGGGCGTGGTGGATGCCACCGCCTTCGTCAAGGGACAGTGGGGAGCGGAAATCGATGCGCGGTTCACCCCGCAGCCGGCCGACATTGTGATCGAGGGCAAGCGCGGACTGGATGCCTTCGGCAGCACCAACCTGGATTTCATCCTGCGTTCCAAGGGCATCACCAAGGTGGTGCTGGCCGGATTCCTGACCAATTGCTGCGTGGAATCGACCATGCGCACCGCCTACGAGCGCGGATTCGAGGTCGTGACACTGACCGATGCCGTCGCGGCAACCTCCGTGGAGGAAGGCGAGTCCGCTGTGCGGTTCAACTACCCGATGTTCTCAACCCCGGCGACCACCGACGAATTCATTTCCACGTTGGAATCCTCCCAGGACCTGGCCCACACTTCGCGCGGCTACTAGGATCCGTCAGCCACCTGCGTCAAAGCCCCTGGTCATGAACTCGACGGTTCCGTCGTCGAGCCCGGACAGCGACATCCATCCGGCCTCGCTGGCCGTCCCCGGCACCCGGTAGCTGCGCAGGTCAGCGCCCCACCGGGTGCAGAGAAGCTCGTTGCCTTCATCTACCCAGTGGATGGCGACCAGGACCCCGTCGACCCATGCCTCGTAGCGGTGGGTCGACACCGTGGCACCCAACGGGATGGGCAGCTGCTCGAGCGCACCGACCCGCAGGATGTGCGCATTGGGCTCGGCGCCCAGGTGTCCGTTGGCATCCTGTGCGTCCCAGGCGGCCTCGTTCAGCCGCCAGTAGCGCAACCGGTTCCCCGGATCCTCGATGGCCTTGAACAGCATCAGGATATCTCCGTAGCTCGGCATGGAGCCGACGGGCAGGCCCTGCGGATCCCGGCGCATCAGCTTGGCTGTGCCCAGGCTCCGGTCCCGGAACCAGCTCAGTTCCCAGCTGCCGTTCCCGGGCTCCAGGCGGAGGCGCGATTCGGCACGGTACGGTTCGCCGTCGTCCTCGACCAGGACGCGGGTGAGCAAGACCTTGGATTCCAGGGAACGGTAGAGCACCCCGACGCGCGTCTCATCGCGCACCAGCACTTCCCAGCGCTCAAAATCCTGCGGCATTCCACTCCCGTCGCCCATCCGTCACGGCCCAAGAAGCCCCCACTTTACCCGGGGCCGCCGGTCCTGTCCCGGACCCGTGCTGCAACCGCTGGGCCCATGCGGTGCACGCGGTGCGCGGTGGCGGCCATGAACGCCTCGTCGTGGGTGGCCAGCAGCACCGCCCCTCCGCGGTCCAGCACCGCCGCGAGCGCCGCGTGCAGCAGGGCCAACCCGTCCGCGTCCAGTGCCTCGGTCGGCTCGTCAAGCAGCAACACCTCCGGCTCGCGCACCAGCACCGTGGCCAGGGCCACGAGCCGGCGGGACGAGGCCGGCAGCTCGTAGGGGTGGGCCTGGGCATGCTCTCGAAGTCCCAGCGAATCCAGCACCGCGGGGATCCGCGCCGCCGCCGGGCCGCGCCTGGGCAGGCCGAAGGCCACCTCGCGGGCAACGGTCCGCTCGAAGAGCTGGTCGGAGGGATTTTGCAGCAGCAGCCCCACCGTGCCGGCGGCCAGGGATTTGCCGCGCACCTGCCCGGCGCTCGGGCACAGCAGGCCGGCGGCGGCCTTGAGCACCGTGGTCTTGCCGCTTCCATTGGGCCCGGCCAGCCCCACGCATTCGCCGGCCCGCACCGTCAGTTCCAGGCCCTCCACGACGGGGCGTGCGGATCCCGGGTAGCCGATCCCGACCCCGGAGAAGCCCAGCAGCACCTCGTCCCGTGTCCCCGGTGCCCGGCGCACCGCCGGTGCCACAGGTGCGGCGTCTGCCGGCACCGCGGTGTCCAACTCGTGGCAGCTGCCCTCGCGCAGGGCCAGCACGGTGTCGGCACCGGCCGCCAGCCGGTCGACGGCGCGGGCGAGCAGCACCAGCGCGGTGCCCCCGCTGCGCAGCCGGTCCAGCAGTTCGCAGATCCGGGCCGCGACCGCGGCGTCCAGGCCGGCCAGCGGTTCGTCCAGGACCAGCACCGCCGGCGCGTCCAGCGCGAGTGCTGCCAGCGCCACCAGGCGTTCCTGCCCGCCGGAGAGCTGGGCCGGATCGCGTTCCAGCAGCGCGTGCAGTTCCAGTCGGTCCGCGAGCGCAGCGATCCGCCGGTGCATCTGCGCGCGCGGCACCCCGGCATTCTCCAGGCCCAGGGCCAGTTCCTCCGCCACCGTCGCGCGCACCCCGGACAGGTAGTGGCGCGCGTCCTGGGGCAGCAGCCCGACCTGCCGGGCCCAGCCCACCGGGTCGATGCGCACCGCCGCGCCGGGCCGGTGGTGGATCCGCTGGCCGGCAAGGTGCAGCGTCGCGTCCAGTGCGTCGCCGTCGTGCCGCGGCAGCATCCCGGCCAGCACGGCCCCGAGCGTGGACTTGCCCGATCCCGAGTTCCCCAGGACCACCGTCAGCGAGCCCGGCGCCAGGGACAGGTTGATCCCGGACAGCGTGTCGCGGGAGGCCCCGGAATAGCGGAAGCGCGCCAGCTCCAGCCCGAGCACCCGGTTCGGCCCCGTGCTCACGCGGCGCCGGCCCAGGTGGGCGCCAGCACCGCGACCGGTCCCAGCACGATGCAGGCCAGGGCGATCCGGCGCACCCGGCGCTGGGCGGCCGAGTCCGGAACCTCGCGCAGGCGCGTGTGCGGGCCCGCGGCCGGGAAGCCGCGGGCGGCCAGGTGGGCGGAGCGGTCCGCGGCGTCCTGCAGGGCACCGAGCACCAGCGGGACCGAGCGCAGCCGCACGCGCCGGAACCAGCCGCGCGGCCCGCCTCCCGGGGTTGCCCCGCGCAGCAATTGCGCCTGGCCGATGGCCCGCTGCCGCTGCTCCAGGGCCGGAAGCAGCAACAGCGTGGCCGCGAGAAGGTAGCCCAGCTGCGGCGGGGCGGGTGAGAGGTCGACCGCGGCGACCAGGTCATGCCGGTCGACCAGCAACGTGCACAGCAGCCCTGCCACCACCAGGACCCCGGTGCGCAGGCCCAGCGCCCCGGCGGTCGCCAGTCCCTCGGCGGTGATCCGCAGCGGGCCTGCGGCGGCCAGCACGTGGCCGCCGGCGGTGTCCGCCATCGAATGGATCAGCAGCTGGGAGCCGAAGGCCGGTGCCAGGATGGCCGCGGCCAGCCCGGCCAGCCTGCGGGCGCGCCGTGCCCAGGCGGCCAGCAGCAGGCATGCCAGCAGCACCGCGACACTGAGCCACCAGCGGCCGGCCGCCACCGTGGTGGCGGTGGCGGCCGCGGCGAGGGCGAGCACGGTGAAGGGGTGCAGCCGGCAGGTGCGGGGCATGGGAGCTGCTACTTGGAGCCGCGGGAGCCGAGCACGTTGTGGCGGCGCACGAACGCGAAGCCTGCACTGAGCCGCCGGGGCAGGGCGTAGATGAGCAGCGCGGCGACCAGGAAGACAATGGCCTTGTCGCCGGGGTCGGAGATCAGCGCCTGCTTGGTCACCGCCGAGAGCAGCGAGTCGCCCATGGAGCGGAAGGCGGCGACCAGCGCGCCGGTGCCGACCCCGGAGGTGCCGCCGAAGACGAAGGCGGCGACGGGTGCGGAGAGCACGCCGACCAGCACGCCGGCGGCCAGCCCCGCCACGGGGGCCAGGTAGGGGCGGCGCAGCGCGCCGAAGCGGGCGGCGGTGCCGGCCAGGAAGCCGACCAGTGCGGCACCCGCGGCAAATGGCAGCACCGTCGGGTTGAACAGCGACCAGATCAGCGTGCCGAGCACGCCGGTGGCGGCACCTGCCCGGCGTCCGGCCAGGAAGCCGACCAGCACGGTGCCCAGCGAGTCCAGGTAGAGCGGGACCATCACGGAGCCGACGAACTGGCCCAGCACGATGTTCAGCGCCAGTGCGACGGGGATCAGGGTGAGGGTGGAAACCGGAAGCTCGGGCAGCACCGCGGCCAGCAGCAGCAACGCTGCCACCAGGTAGGCGGCGAAGGTGGCCAGGGCCACGGCCTGGCCCAGCCCGTCGACCAGGCCGGTGGGCTGGGTGAGGACCAGTGCGGTGTAGGTTCCGGCGAGCAGCAGGGCGCCGGCGGCTGCCAGCATCCGGCGGCGCAGCGGGTGCCCGGTGGCGGTCTCGGGCAGGATCAGGTTCGGTGACATGGGATGGAATTCCTCGATTGCGGGGGCACATCCCGGAAAGACCGGATGCGCCGCGGAGCGTGAGCGGGGCCTATGTCACCTTGGCCCGGGAAAGATTCTAGCGCACCGCGGATCCGTCCCCGGCCGGCACTGCGTCTTTCGTTGCCCGGCTCGTTCAGAGGTAGTTCTTCGGTTCGGCTGCTGCCGCGAGCCTGCCATGGCGTTACGTGGGCCCTGCCGCGAACTGGTCGAAAAGCCCTCCGCCATCGGAGGCCAGGACGATGAGGCTGCCGGGCGAATTTTCCGGCTCACAGCCGGCGACCGCGGAGAAATGAATGTCAAGGTCTCCGTGCTTCAGGCACAGGTACGGATTTTGGCGTTCCTGCCGGCACGTCAGGTCAAATCCGAGCGCTTCGTGGAAAGACAGAACATGATCGAGGTTTTGGCAGGTCAGAAACCGGGATCGCTCGCTCATTAATCCCTGCGCTCCACCAATCCGGTTTGCCTGGTTGAGGGGACCCCGGAGGCCGCGGCCAGAGGCGCTCGTTGTCCTGCCGGCCCGTTGGCCCGGCCGCGTTGCCGGTGTTGCCGGCAACCACGTCCACGGCCGGAATGATGTTCCTGGGGCGGCGCGGCCCAGGCCAGAAACAGCAGACTGCTAGTCTTTCGAGATGCGCACAATCTTCACCATCCTCGGAATGGTTGCGATCATCGCTTATGCGGTGCTCGGGGCAATGCTGATGAACGACTGGGCCGTGGTTGCCGCCAGCGGGGTGCCGCTTGAGACGGCGATCGCCGACATGGCTGCGGCGAACCAGCCCTACAGCGCAATTCCAGGGGCCGTCTTCGCGTCGCTGGGTATCGTGCTCGCGCTCGCATGGGGCGTGGCGACGATATCCCGCCGAGCCACCGTGCCGATATGGGCAACAGCGTCAATGTGGGCAGGAATCCTTTCCCTGGGCGCACCGGCATTCTTCTTCACGGCGTTCGGCAACATGAATTCGGTGGGCGATACCTACTACAACTGGAACGCCGAGGCCGCGTTCGCGTTGGAGGCACCCCTCTATATGGCCAGCGGGGTCGCGTTCCTGGGCGCCACGGCCACGATGCTGGCCGCGCTCGCCATGCCAGTCCTTCGGAAGAAGCCATCGCCCCGTCCGGGGCACGGCACCGGGGAAACCGCCTAGCCCTGTCGCCGGCAATGGCGGCCCGGCCGGATGGGGAAAGTCAGCCCTTCTTCAGCTCCTGCGCGAGCATCACCAGGATTCCGCTCGGGCCACGGAGATAGGTGAGTTTGTAGATGTCGGAGTAGGTCGCCACGCCGCGCAGGGGGTGGCATCCGTGCCTTGCGGCAATCGCCAGGGCCTCGTCAATGTCATCCACCGAGAAGGCCACACGGTGCATGCCGATGTCGTTGGGACGGGTGGGGGCCGATTCGATCGCCTCGGGATGGATGTATTCGAAGAGCTCCAGTTGTCCGTGTCCGTCCGGGGTCTGGAGCATCGCGATGTTGGCGTGGTTTCCATCGAGTCCCACCGCGGTGTCGGTCCACTCGCCGCTGACGGTGTCTCGGCCGACGACAGCAAGACCAAGGTCCGTGAAAAAGGCGATTGCCTCTTCAAGGTCGCGAACCGCAATGCCGACGTTCTCAAGTTTGATAGCCATGTGGTGAAAACTACCAAGGGCGCAGGCATAACGCCAGAGCCCCGGACCGCCGTTCCCGCTCGCCAGGTGCTCCCCCGGCGGTCCGGACTTTCCCCGAGGAACACGATCCCGGATCGGCGCTTTTTTGCGGCACTCCGCTTCCGCTGTCCGCGCTGGCAAAGGCATGGCTGGCGGGTGGGTCCCGGCGTCCACGCCAGGAAATTCGGTTGCCCGGCACGTGCCACTCAGGCAGCTTGGCCAATCCGCCGGGCCAGGGCGCCGAGCCTCTTCACGAGTTCGGCGAACCCGGCCTCCGGGTCGTTCCAGGTGACCACGCGGGCGTTGGCTGGCTTGCCCCAGAGCGCGCGGAAATCGGCCACGGTGGTGCCGATGAGCAGCGGGGATTCGGTTTCCACGGCCACGGTTGCCTCCCGGCTCTTGTATTCCAGGGTGCCGGCCGCGATCCCGGCGGCGAAGAAGTCGTGCACGTGGGCGATGTAGCCCTGGTCGTAGTCGCGGTGGAACTCGAAGTAGAAGCGCAGCGCATCGGACAGGTAGCGCACCAGCGGGTTCGAGGCCGTGCTGCGGGTGCCTTCCGGGTCGTCCCCGCGCACGATCTCCGGTTCGGTGCATCCGGCGGCCGCGGCCAGGTCGGCGAGCAGTTCGGGGCGCATCTCGAAGCGCTCGGTGGTGTCCAGCGAGCAGACGATCGGCAACTTGGACGCCTCCAGCCCGGCCTCGGCGGCGGCCGTGTACGCGGCGTAGACCTCGGCGGCGGCGTGCGGGTCCACGTGCGTGTTCCACTCGGCGGTCGGGGTGGTGTTGCCCTGGTGGTAGAAGGCCCCGCCCATGATCACGACCCGGCCCAGGAGCCAGGGCAGCCGCGGTTCGCGGCGCAGCGCGAGCGCGAAGTTGGTCAGCGGGGCACTGAGCAGCGCGGTGAGCTCCCCGGGGCTGGCGCGGGCCGCCTCGATCCAGTGATCGACAGCGTCCCGTTCCCCCGCACCCGGGTCCGCCGGTGCAGCATCGGGCAGCGTGGCGTACCCGACGCCCTGCGGGCCGTGGGTTTCCGGGGTGGTCAGCAGCGGGACGGTCAGCGGTTCGCGTGCCCCGATGAGCACCGGCACGTCCGGCGCCCCGCACAGCGCCAGCAGCGCCCGGTTGTTCGCCGCGACCTGGTCGGCGCCGACGTTGCCGGGCGTGGAGGTGACCGCCACGATTTCGACGTGTTCGCAGGCGGCCAGGTAGGCCAGGGCCAGGGCGTCGTCGATCCCGGTGTCGTTGTCGAGCAGGATCCTGGTGCGCGGAAAGTCCATGGCCTAGAAGAGTGCGATCTTCGGCACGCGCGGGAAGATCGTGTCGAGTTCGGCCAGGTCCTCTGCCGACGGCTTCCAGGAGACCGCCGCGGCGTTCTGCGCGACCTGCTCGGGCAGCGTGGCCCCGGCGATGACGCTGGCGACCGAGGGTTGGGCGGCGAGCCAGGAGAAGGCGATCTCAAGTTCGGTGAAGCCGCGCTCGCGGGCGAAGTCGGAGAACGTGCGCAGCTGCCCGAAGTCCACGGTGTGCATCAGGTGCTGCCGGGCGTGGGTCAGCCGGGAGCCTTCCGGGGCCCGTCCATCGGAATACTTGCCGGTGAGCAACCCGTTGGCCAGCGGGAAGTACGGCAGCAGGCCCAGCGAGTACGCCTCGGCGGCCGGGGCCACCTCGAGCTCGGCGCGCCGATCCAGCAGGTTGTAGTGGTTCTGCGAGGAGATGAAGCGCGTGCCGCCGCAGATGCGGGCGGTGAATTCGGCCTCGGCGATCTGCCAGCCGGCGCGGTTCGAATGCCCGATGTAGCGCACCTTGCCGGCGGCCACCAGGTCGTCCAGGGCGGCCAGCGTTTCCTCGATGGGGGTCAGCGGGTCCGGGCTGTGGAACTGGTACAGGTCGATGCACTCGGTGCCCAGCCGGCGCAGGGAGGCTTCCACGGCGCGGATGATGTAGCGGCGCGAGCCGCGGGCACCGAAGTCGTTGCCGTTTGCCCCGCCCATGTCCATGCCGAACTTGGTGCCGATCACGACCTCGTCGCGGCGTGTGCCCAGCGCCTTGCCGAGCAGGGTCTCCGAGAGGCCGGGCTCCCTGCCGTAGGTGTCGGCGACGTCGAAGAATGTGATTCCGGACTCAAGGGCGGCGTTGATGACGGCGTCGGTTCCGGCTTGGTCCTCGGTGGCTGTCCCGGCACGGCCCAGGTTGTTGCAGCCGAGCCCGACGGCCGAAACCACCAGCCCGGAATTGCCCAAACGGCGATACTCCACAGTGCTCATAAGGATTCATCCCTTCAAATAATTATGCATTCGGTGCCGCCCGCGAAGGCATCCCCGGCGCGGGCCCGCGACCACGGTCCTTAGAAAATCCAAGTATGACCTGCTTTTCGGCCCGTTGCATGTCGCCCGGCTGCCTTGTCATTGTTCCCCGGAAACTCCCTTGCACGCTATAGGATGGAGGACATGTCTAAAGTCCTCACCTCCCTGCCCGTTGGCGAACGCGTAGGTATCGCGTTCTCCGGTGGCCTTGATACTTCCGTCGCCGTTGCCTGGATGCGTGAAAAGGGTGCCATCCCCTACACGTACACCGGCGACCTTGGCCAGTACGATGAACCGAATATTGATGCAGTCCCGGGCCGCGCCCTGGAATACGGCGCCGAGGCCGCACGCCTCGTCGACTGCAAGCCGGCCCTGGTCGAAGAGGGCCTGGTGGCCCTGGCCTGCGGTGCCTTCCACATCCGCTCCGGCGGCAAGGCCTACTTCAACACCACCCCGCTGGGCCGCGCCGTGACCGGCACCCTGCTGGTTCGCGCCATGCGCGAAGACGGCGTGGACGTGTGGGGCGACGGCTCGACCTACAAGGGCAACGACATCGAGCGGTTCTACCGCTACGGCCTGCTCTCGAACCCGAAGCTGCGCATCTACAAGCCGTGGCTTGACCCGGCATTCGTCCACGAGCTCGGCGGCCGCTCGGAAATGAGCGAATGGCTCATCGAGCGCAACTTCCCGTACCGCGACTCGGCCGAGAAGGCCTACTCCACCGATGCAAACATCTGGGGCGCGACCCACGAGGCCAAGACCCTCGAGCTGCTGAACACCTCCCTGGAATCGGTCGAGCCGATCATGGGCGTGCGCTACTGGGACGAATCGGTTGCCATCAAGGCCGAAGACGTCTCGGTGACCTTCGAGGCCGGCCGCCCGGTCGCCATCAACGGCGTGGAATACGCCGATGCGGTCGCACTGGTCGACGAGGCCAACAAGATCGGTGGCCGCCACGGCCTGGGCATGAGCGACCAGATCGAGAACCGCATCATCGAGGCCAAGTCCCGCGGCATCTACGAGGCACCCGCCATGGCGCTGCTGCACATCGCCTACGAGCGCCTGCTCAACGCCATCCACAACGAAGACACCGTGGCCAACTACCACGCAGAAGGCCGCCGCCTGGGCCGCCTGATGTACGAAGGCCGCTGGCTGGACCCTCAGGCCCTGATGCTGCGCGAGTCCCTGCAGCGCTGGGTCGGCTCGGCCGTCACCGGGACGGTCACCGTGCGCCTGCGCCGCGGCGACGACTACACGGTGCTTGACACCGAGGGCCCGAACCTCAGCTACCACCCGGACAAGCTGTCCATGGAGCGCGTGGGCGACTCGGCCTTCGGCCCGCTGGACCGCATCGGCCAGCTGACCATGCGCAACCTGGACATCGCCGATTCCCGCTCGCGCCTGGAGCAGTACGCCAACCAGGGCCTGCTGGGCAACAAGACCGTCGAGCTCGTCGGCAAGCTTGAGGCAGGCGGAGCTTCGGCCATCGTCGATGCCGAGGCCGTCGACGCCGATGAGTTGGCTTCCGATCGCGCCCTGGAACGCGCTGCCTTCGATTCGGGCACGGACTAGAAACACCACGCCGGCCCACACGGGCGGCAACCGGGGCGGGGTCCCTCACCAGTTTCTGGTGAGGGGCCCCGCCCTTTTTCGCGCCCGGCCTCAGTCCCGTTTCTCGAGGACGTCGAGGTCGCGCACGGCAAAGCGGAGGTGTTCCCATTCCTCGGACAGGATCACGTGCAGGCAGGAACGCGTGCTCTGCTCGCGGTCCGGGTTCCAGGGATTGGGGTGCCGGTGTTCGAGGTCGCCGTCCGTGAGCCTGGCCAGGAACCCCCGCACCATCGCCACGCGCCCGGCCCTGGCCTCGAGCACCTCCGAGTAGGCCGGAACGCCGGGGGTGAACACGGAGGCGTCGTAGCCGTATTCCGCAAAGCCGTCGTTGGGCTGGCCCAGGGGGTGGAACGGGGCTTCGAGGCCTTCGATGGTGAGGCGCAGCCAGATGTCGGTGGCCATGACCAGGTGGCGCAGCGTCTGGGAGAAGGACCATTCCCCGTCCACCGACTCGTCGACCACCCCCGCCGGCAGCGCCGCGACCCGCTCCATGGTGGACGCCCAGGCCTGCTCGACGGCCGTCCAGGCACCGCGCAGGCCCTCGGGGTCAGCAGCCAGCATCGTTGCCCTGCCCGGGAAGCGGCGCAGCATTTCCGCGCGCACAAAGGGCACCACGTCGATGCCGTTGACCAGCAGGACTCCCCCGGCCCGCAGGAGCCACGGGTCATCGATCTCGGCTCCCTGCATGTTGCCCCCACGCATCTTCGCATCCGAGAGGTCGCAGCCGTTGAACCAGGATCCGCGCAGGTCTGCGTCGTTGAATCGCGATCCGGCCAGGTTGTCGCTCGAGTCGAAGATTGCCATGCTGGTCCTCCCGTGGGCGGCTCGCCACGGCGATGGCCGCCGGGCGGGATGGAGCGTGGCGGCCACTCGGGTGGCCGCGAGCCCACGGTATCACCGGCGTGGCGGTTCCCGGATGCCGGCAGCGGCGCCGGCTTGCTAGACTTCTCGACCACGCCCCGTTGCCTACGTTCGGAGAAACCCTGCCCATGAACACCGCACGCAACAGGCTCTGGTCCTTGGCCCACGCGGAGCGCGCGGCCCTGTCCCGGGATCTTGCCGGCCTCGAGGATGCCCAGTGGGCAACCGGCTCGCTGTGCGGGCGCTGGAGCGTGGAGGAGGTCGTGGCGCACCTGACCGCGGCGGCAAGCGTTGGCCCGGCCCGCTGGGTCGCCAGCGTGCTGGGTGCCAGGTTCGATTTCGACCTGCACAACGACCGGCGGCTGGCCGAGCACCGCGGGGCAACCCCCTCCGAAACGCTGGCACGCTTTCGTACAATCGAGACCAGCACCACTTCGACGTTTGGGCCGGTCGAGGCCTGGGTGGGCGAGGTGGTCATCCACGGCCAAGACATCCGCCATCCGCTGGGGATGGATCACGACGTCGACGGTGCGGCCGCCACCGCGGTCGCCCGCTTCCTCGCGAAGGGGGACTTCACCGTGCCGAGCAAAACGAACATTTCCGGGTTGCGGCTTGAGGCCACCGACGGCCCATTCGCCAGCGGTGCCGGCCCGCTCGTCATGGGCACAACCCTGGCGCTGGTGATGGCCATGGCCGGACGCGGCGCCTACTGCGGCCAGCTCACCGGGGAAGGCGTTGAAACCCTGCGGGCGCGGTGTTCCTGACTCCCGGGCGGTGCCACGGGCAGCCATGGACACGGAAGCGTCGTGGACCTGGTGGCCCGATGGACGACGCCCGAGACGCGTGTGGAAGAATCGCGTGGGCAAGAGTGAAAGTGAACAGGAAAGGTTGGTGCAGCCGTGGACCTTGAGAACGATCCGGAGCGCGCCTCCCGGCTGTGCCGCGAGGCGCAGGCGCGGTTGATGGGCAATGTGGCAAACCTGGCGGACCCCGAGGTTCGCGCACCGAGCCAACTGCCCGGCTGGAGCGTGGGCCATGTCCTGACCCATCTGGCCCGCAACGCCGATGCGCACACGCGACGCCTGGCCGGCGCCCTGGACGGGCAGGATGTTCCCAAGTACGCCAGCGGAGAGGGCCAGCGCCGGGTCGAGATCGAGGATGGGGCCGGAAGGCCGGCCGTTCAGGTCGTTGCCGACCTCCGCAGCAGCATGGCGCACCTGGAAGAGGTGTTCGACCGGTCCTCCGACGCCGGGTGGCCCAACGGCCATTTCCTCGGCGGAGGGCACTACGGCGTTTCGGGCTGCCCCGCCCACCGGCTGCGCGAAGTGGAAATGCACCATGTGGATCTCGGGCTCGGCTACACGCCACTGGACTGGCCCGAGGAATATGTGGGCTGGGATCTCCCGATGCTCCTCGCAACCGCCCCGGGTAGGCTGGGCAACCCCTCCGAAAAGCGATTGTTCATGGCCTGGCTGGCCGGACGCGGTCCCCTTGACCCCTCCACGAATCTGGATCCATGGTAGCCACGGCGCACCGAATTCGGGCAGCACAACGCCCGGCAACGATCCCTCGCTGCCGGGCGTTTGTCCGTAGCCCTTAGCCCAGGGAGAAGGGTGCCTTGGCCGGCAGCGGGTAGGCCTGGCGGAGTTTCTCGACGTCCTCGAACGGCGCGGTCGCGATGGACAGCTTGGTAAAGTCCAGCTTGGCTTCGCGCAGGCAGGTCTTGATGGCCGACACGGCCTTCTTCGGCTCCGGCGAGAGGATCCTGATGTTCAGCTTGCGGGTCGCGAAGTCGGAGGACTCCACGGTTCCCAGTCCGCGCCACGCCAGGTGGCCCACCAGGGCCTCCTTGGCCGTGGCTTCCAGGTAGCGGTCGCGGTCGGTGCCCTCGGCGGTCTTCAGCGCGTACTGCACGATGACCCAGCCCTGGTCGGCGTCCGTGATGGTCGCGAAGCCGTCGACCTGGCACTGCTCGGTGAAGGCGTCCAGCAGGCCCGTGGCGGTGGCCTCGTTGACGTCTTTGGCGGTCTCGGTCGTGGACATGTGCCCGACGGTGCCGTGGTTGACGACGAACTGGCCAAGCTCTTCGCCCTCGTAGGTGGAGAACCAGGCCTCGCGGAAGTATAGGGTTCCATCTTCGTCGCGTCGGTAGGTGCGAACTATTGACATATGGTGGTGCTCCTTAGCGGGATGGTGTCTGTGAAAATTCGGTGCGGCCGCGGGCCAGCCAGCCGGTGGCGGTGCCGTCGAAGGGGGCATGTCCCTGCCCGACCGCATGCAGCAGCGTCCGCGCCTCGGCCCCGATGCTCCGGACCAGCGCCGGCGGGTAGCCCATGGCCGCGGCGTGCTGCGCAAATTCGTCCTCGTCATCGAGGAAGACCCCGCGCGAGCGCGAGTCGACGACATCCAGGTCCATGTCCACGGAGTTCGCTTCCCAGCCGCCGCGGGCCAGTTCACGCCAACCGATCTGCGTGGACAGGTCAAGGTACACGCGGAAGTCCTCGGCGGGGTCGTCGTAGAACGTGCCCAGCCATTGCCCGGCACGCGGCACCAGGCAGACCGCATCGGTGTCGGCCCAGTGTCCGTGGCCGGGACGCGAGACCAGCGAGCCTGCCGGCTGGTAGATCCAATGGCCATGGGTATCCGCGCCCAGGTAGCGCCCGGGCACCACCCAGTGCGGGTGCCCGTCGTATTTCCAGGCACGGGCCACCACCAGGTCCCCGGGGGCGGCGCCGGCCGGGTCCCGGGGCAGGTTCGCGGGCACCGGTGCTGCTGCGCTCACAGCTGGGGAATCTGTCCGGTGGGCATCTCGGCCCCGGGCAGCGGCCGGGCGAAGGGGACCTTGGTGCCCAGCACCTGGGCCAGGGTGTCGTTGGCGATCCGGTCGGCGGTGAGCCCGACCCGCTCCATGACCTCGCCGCGGGTGCCGTGGGCGAGGAACTCGGTGGGCAGCCCGACCTCGTTCAGCGCCGTGTCGACCCCGGCGGCCCGCATTTCCTGGCGGATCCGCGATCCCACGCCTCCGGCGCGCACGCCGTCCTCGACGCAGACCACGATGCGGTGGCGGGCGGCCAGGCCGATGATGGAGCGCGGCACCGGCAGCACCCAGCGCGGGTCGACCACCGTGACGGTGATGCCCTGGGCGTTCAGGCGCGCCGCGACGTCCAGGCAGAGCTCGCTCATGGCTCCCACCGAGACGATGAGCACGTCGCGTTCCTCGCCGGCACCGAGCTTGGCCAGGATGTCCACGCCGTCGTGCAGGCGCTGGATCGCGACGATCTCCGGTCCCACGTTGCCCTTGGAGAACCGCACCACCGAGGGCGCATCCTTGATGGCCACGGCCTCGCGCAATTCCTCGCGCAGGCGCACCGCGTCGCGCGGGGCGGCCAGGTGCAGGTGGGGCACGATCTGCATCAATGCCATGTCCCACATGCCGTGGTGGCTGGGGCCGTCCGGGCCGGTGACCCCGGCACGGTCCAGCACCACGGTGACACCCGCCTTGTGCAGGGCCACGTCCATGAGCAGCTGGTCGAAGGCGCGGTTCAGGAAGGTCGCGTAGACGCAGACCACCGGGTGCAAGCCGCCGAAGGCCAGTCCGGCGGCGGAGGTCATCGCGTGCTGTTCGGCGATGCCGACATCCAGCACGCGGTCGGGGTGGCGTTCGGCCATGGTCTTCAGTCCCACCGGCTGCAGCATCGCCCCGGTGATCGCGACGATGTCTGCCCGCTCGTCGGCGATGTCGGCGATCTCCTCGCCAAAGACACTGGTCCAGGAGCGGGCCGAGGCCTTGGAGACCGGCTCGCCGGTCTGCGGATCGATGACCCCCACGGCGTGGAACTGGTCAGCCTCGTCGGCGCGGGCGGGCGCGTAGCCGCGGCCCTTCTCGGTCAGCGCGTGCACGATGACCGGGCCGGCGAACTTCCGCGCCTGCAGCAGCGCCTCGTCGACGGCCCCCTGGTTGTGCCCGTCGATGGGGCCGATGTACTTCATGCCCAGGTCCTCGAAGAGTCCCTGGGGGGCCCACCAGTCCTTGATGCCCTTCTTGGTGGCATGCAGGGACTTGTAGGCGAACTGGCCCACCGCGCCCGAGTCCTTCAGGCGGTTCTTGAGCTTGTCCATGGTGTCTTCGTAGGCGGGGTGCGTGCGGAACTGGTCCAGGCGCTGGCGCAGCCCGGCGAGCTGGTCGGCGAGCCCGCCGATGGTCGGGGCGTAGGAGCGGCCGTTGTCGTTGACCACGATGACCACCCGGCGGTCCTTGTCGGCGGCGATGTTGTTGACAGCTTCCCAGGCCATGCCGCCGGTCAGGGCGCCGTCGCCCACCAGGGCGACCACGTAGCGGTCGGCCTCGCCGGTGAGCTTGCGGGCGCGGGAGATCCCGTCGGCCCAGGACAGCGAGGAGGAGGCGTGCGAGGATTCGACGATGTCGTGGACGGATTCGGCGCGTTCCGGGTATCCGGAGAGTCCGCCGGCCTGGCGCAGCGTGGAGAAGTCCTGGCGGCCGGTGAGCAGCTTGTGCACGTAGGACTGGTGCCCGGTGTCGAAGATGATGGAGTCGGTGGGTGAATCGAAGGCCCGGTGGATGCCCAGGGTCAGTTCGACCACGCCGAGGTTCGGGCCCAGGTGTCCGCCGGTTCGTGCCACGTTCTTGATCAGGAACGAGCGGATTTCCTTGGCCAGTTGCTGCATTTGGGCCGCGTCCAGGCCACGAAGGTCCCGCGGTTCCTTGATGGTCTGAAGCAATGGCACGGAGGCAGTCCTTTCGAGATGACAAATACCCGTTCAATCTTACCGCTCCGCGTTTGGACCCGGGCACCATGGCGGTGCACACCACATCGCCGCTCCCCCCGGGCAGCGCCGGGAACCCGCCTCGGCGTGGGGTGCCGGCGGCGGGTCCCGCGGTCCGCCTGTTGTGCGGGCCGGCGGCGAAGGGTCCGGAAAACCACCGGACGGGACGCGACTCAGATCGACTGCCGGTAGCCGAAGAACTCGTGGTCGTTGTTGTACCCGCCCTCGCCGCCGCCGAATTGCCCGAAGTCCTCCACGAATTCGATGCCCTTGATCCATTTCACGAGCTTGAAGCCGAGCTGGACCGCGTTGCGCAGCCGCAGCGGGGCACCGTGGCCGAAGGACAGTTCCCCGTCGTTCATGTCGTAGGCCAGCATCGTGAGTTGGTAGTGCATCTGCTCGATGGGTTGGGCGTCATAGTGAATTGCCCACCGGCGGAGGTGTGGGCTTCCGCCCGCACCTCCGCCGGTGGGATCGGCACGGTGGTGGGCGCCGGTCCGGCGGTGGCCACGGTCATGCCTGACGAGGCCAATTCCGTGCCCCGGGTTTCAATTTCTTGTGCCGCGTTGGTGTCGGCGTTCACGGCGATCCCGAACATGCTGCACGTGGTGTTGGTGCACCGGAAGTCCGCTTGGCTCTCGCGGTTTCCGATGATCCGGCACGTGGTACAGGTTTGGCTCGTGTAGCGCGCGTTGACGGTGATGACCGTTCCGCCGTGCTCCCCGGCCTTGTAGGCGACCATGCGATGGAAGTCGCCCCAGCCCTCGTTGAGGATGGACTTGTTCAATCCGGTTTTGGCCGCCGCATGGTTGGGCAGCCACGACCCGGGGTTTTCTGGATCCGGCTTGGGCTTCGCCCGCGTGGTCATGTTGCTGATGTCCAAATCTTCCAGGACGATCAGGCTGTAGTCAGTGGCGATCTTGCGCGAGGTCTTGTCCAAGAAGTCCTTGCGGCGGCGCGCCTGGCGGTTCCTGAGCGCGGAGATCGAGGCCTGGGTGCGGCGTTGTCGGTTGCTGGTCCGCGCGCTGGTGGCCCGCCGGCGGGCCTCCTGCCGGGCCAGCTGGCGCTCCAGGCGCAGCAGGGACTTGGCTTCGGTGCCTGTGAGGAAGTCGGGGTGCTCGAAGTTGGTGCCGTCGGACAGGGCCAGGGGAACAACGACACCGCGGTCGATGCCAATGGCTGCTCGCTTGTGGGCGGTGGGCCTGGCGATCGGCCCGGTCCTGGTGCGGAAGATGAGGTGCCAGCCGAGCCCGTCACGGACCAGGCGGGCCCCGGTCACGGCCGTGAAATCGACCTTGCGGTGCAGGCGGACCTTGAGCTTCCCGGCCAAGGGGACGTTCACGGTGATGTATTTGCCGTTGACCCGGGTGGGCTTGAGGTCGCGGGCTTGGGGGATGTCGATGCCCAAGCGCGTGTGGCGCTTCTTGAAGGTGGGTGCCTGGGCGGGGTGCCCGGGATCCCAGCAGTTCATCCAGGCTTTGAAGTAGTTTTTCCACACCGATTGGGCTGCCTGGGCGGGGAGGTCGGCGAACCAACCGTAGTCTTCGTCCTTGCGGATGTTCTTGATTTCCCGGGTGTACCAGTCAAGCCCGACCCGGAAGCCGTTGGCCTGCCATGCGCCGTGGATAAGGTTCCACAGGGCACGTGCGGCATGGCCCTGGCGTTCCAGGGCAGCGGCCTGTTCGGGTGTGGGATACACCCGGAAGCGGTAATTTCTCCTGCCGAAGTCCATGCCCCCATTTTCCCCGGGTGGCGGCCGGCCGGCTCGGACCGCTCTGCGGACTGTGGAAAACCTCCTCCCTTTGAATGGAACCGGAACCCGCGGAGCGACCCCGCTTTCCCCGTGGACCTCACCCCGTCAGCGTCGCTACGTCTCCGTCCAAGCAACGCCGAGCCCATACCACCGGGGCAGGTGTGGGGCTCGATGCCGGGCCGGCGGGATCCAACGGTGAACACAACCACGTGCACCTGCTGGCCAGTTTCCCGCCCACCATCGAACCGACCCGCCCCACCAGCCTCCAAAAGAGCGTTTCGAGTCGGAACCTGCGCCGTGACCATCACGCTCGCGTCCAACGCTTTTTGTGGGGCAAGCACCCCTTGTCTCGTTCCTCCTACTGCGGGACCGTCGGTGGCCTCCAGCATGGACACCGTCAGCCGATTCACCCACACCCCTCGAGGGGCGGGCGTTCTCGCTCCAGTTAGGTAGAACACGATCCCGTTGGCCAGCCACAGCGTGTTCATGCCCAGGTGCCACCAGCGGGCCAGCCCGATCGAGTGCCGCCGTCCGGGCAACCCGATGGAATCGGGCAGCGTGATCGAGTCTTCCTTGGCGGTGTACAGCGGGTCGGTGGGTACCGGCTTCTGGACCCTGAACCAATCCTTGCCCGGGGTTGAGTGCCGGGTCCAATACAGCCGCGGGTGGTCCGCGATGATCGTCACCCCGGAGCGGATGATCGGGATGAGCAACAGCATGTTCAAGAAGTGCTGCCAGCCGACCCACGGAGGGAAGCCCGCGCCCTCCTCGGCACCGGCGGGCAGCACCGTGCCGGAGTGTTCGTTGAGAAAGTCCGCGACCCCCGCGGTTTCGCGCAGGCCCTTGGCCACCGCGACCGCGGCCAACAGCACCACGAAGCCCAACGGCACCAGCCACAGCAGGTTCAGCCAGCGGTCACGACCCACCCGCACCCGGGGAACGACCCCGTATTGGGCAGGGACTCCACCGGCCCAAGTTTCGTCGACAACGTCGTGGGGCTTCCTGGAGAGTTGCTCGCCGAATCCCCCGGCTGCCGATTCTGGATTCGGCTTGCTCACGGCGTGTCCTGTGCTGCGTCGATGCGTCGGGCCGCGGGCCGCGGCCGCACGGTGTTGGATGAGTCGGGCGATGGCACGGAGTACCTCCAGGCGGGAATCAAGCGGTTCCCATGCGTCGCGCCTGCGGCCGCCACCTTCAGCATAGGTGCCCGAAGGCCAGGGACCATAGGATGGAGGGGAAAGATGGGCCGGTTTCCCGGCCCCGACCACCAGTAAAGGAACTGCCGCCGTGCCAAAGACGAAACCCCCTGTCCTCTTCGTCTGCAACACCAACGGGGGCAAGTCCCAGCTCGCCGCCGCATTGCTGCGCCAGGCCGCAGGCGAGGGCGTGCAGGTCCTCTCGGCCGGCCTGATCCCGGCACACCACATCAACGAGTTGGCCGCGGACGTTGTCGCCGAGCTGGGCGCGGACATGCGTTCCGAGGTCCCCACCGCGCTGACCGAGGAGGCGCTGCGTGCCGCGGACCGGGTCGTCATCGTGGGCGAGGCCCAGGTGCCCGAGCTCGAGGGCGTCACCATGGAGCGTTGGATTCCCGCCGAGGCGCCGGCCGAGCTGGCCACCGAGCGCGAACGCATGGAGTTCCTGCGCGACGACATCGCCGCCCGGGTAGCAGCGTTGAACGATGATCTCCGGCATGCATCGGAATAGGCTCCGGTGCCCCTGAGTCCCGAATTGCGTTGACTCGGTCCGGGACCTTGGGTGCACGGGGCGGTTCAAGTTCCTCTCCGGCACGACGAATTCATGCCGCTCGGTGCCGGACTGTTACGCGCCGGCAGGTCAGTGCCGGGGCGCGCCGCCGTCCCGGTTGGTTGTGCCATCTTCGGTTCCGCTAGGCCGCTCCGGCTGGCTGGATTCCTCGATCGGTTCCGGTCGTGCGTCGGATGCCCCAAGATCCTGGCGTGCTCCGGTATCTGCATCCGGGTCGAGCGACTGGGCTCTCCGGGCCTGTTCATGGGCGCTGGACCGTGCTGACTGGGCGTCCGCGGTCTGGTTTCGGGCCTCTGCCTGAAGTCGCTCGGCTTCGACTTGGGCCTGCTTCGCGTCCGCTGCCGCCCGGTCGGCTTTTGCTTCGCTCTCCCGTGCATTGAGTTCCTCGTCAACGGCCGACTGGCGGAGGGTTTCCGCCTGCTCGCGGTTTTTCTCCTTCTTCCGTCGTTGGCCAAGTGAAAGCACGAGGCCAAGGACCACCAGTACGACAACGACTATAACGATGGTCCACACCAACTGGGCTGAATCCATGATCTTCGACCTCGTTCCAATGTAAACAATGGGTAGGACCAGTAAATCCCAAAACCAGGTCGGTTGCCATGAATATGCAACAGTGGCTCATCGGGTTGACCCGAATCCCGGGATTCATATCTGGGATTCAAACGTGATCCAGCCGCCGGCTTCACCTCATGGTCAGCGCTCGCGTCCAGAGGCCGGGCCGGAGGAATCGTTCCGGCGGTCGGGCCCCAGGACGCTTCGCCCGGAATTCGCCCATCCAGAATCACGGTTGCATTGGTTTCCGCAGGAGCGGGCTGGCCGAGGAAAATTCCTTAACCAACCCGCCCCTGCGGGCACTGATCCGCGCTGGCTGGACTACTGGCGCAGGACGTACTGCAGGATGCCACCGTTGCGGTCGCAGGCCGCTTCGGTGGACCGCGGGCGACCCCGTGCAAGCCCGGGCCGCCGGTCTGGTTCCGGCGCGTCGCATCCATGAGCTGGCGGCCTCGGTGCCGGAGGAGCCGACGCCGGCATGCGCTCCAAGGTCCCCGGCATTGACCGAAGAGGCATGGGACGCCGCCGACCGGGACATCATCGTCCGCGAAGCCCTGGTGCCCGAACTGGAAGGCGTCACGGTGGAACGTTGGGTACCGCAGGAGGCCGCGGCTTCCCGTGGCACCGAACGGGAATGCATGGCCTTCCTGCGCGATGACCTCGCGACACGTTTTGCCGAGCGGAAACAGTCCCTGGCACCCGGGAAGTAGCCCTCAAGTGTTTCCAGCGACCGACGCGGATCCGGCCGCGGGCAGCTGGATCGATGATTGCGCATCAGCTGCGGTCCCCCGGCGCTCGGGACCGAGCCCGGCCGGTGTGGAAGATCACCGAAGCACGTTGCCGCCAAGGAGAACGGACGATGACGGCCTTCGCTGATCCCTGCTGGGAATCGGACCGGGCCAGCGGCTTGCCGGGCGGTTCTGCGAAAGAGGGTGGTTGCCGCCATGGCGGCCTTTCCGGGCAACGACGTCTTCAATGCCAAGGCCGCTGACCAAGATCCCGCGTCCGGCCCTTTCGGTCAACGCGAATTCGGGTTAGTCTCCATTAACCGTGATGCCAAACACACCACTAGGGGTCCGCGGCAAACGGCACAATTTCCGACCTCGAGACCCCGAGCAAGATTGGATGCCCCATGAGTGCTGGAACGACACAGGTATTGCCGTGCATCACAACCCCGGTGCCCGGACCCTGCCCTAACCGGCGGCTGGCCTCCTGCCGCCGTTGGACGGGGACGAGGTCATGAAATCCTATGCCAAGGGCGAGACCCTGGTTCCGCTGTTGACCGAAACGATTGGCCGCGCATTTGAATCGACGGTTCAGGGGCACGGCGCATCGGAAGCCCTGGTCGAGGTTGCCACCGGGCGACGCTGGACCTGGACGGAGCTTGATCGCGACGTCAACGACTTGGCCAGGGGCCTGCTTGCCGCGGGAATGGCACCGGGCGACCGTGTGGGCATCTGGGCACCCAATTGCGCCGATTGGACCTTGGTGCAGTTCGCCACGGCGAAGATCGGTGTCATCCTGGTCAATATCAATCCGGCCTACCGGACCCATGAATACGCCTTTGCCGCGAACCACAGTGGCCTGCGGATGCTCATCGCCGCATCGCGTTTCAAGACCAGCGACAACCGGTCCATGATCGAGCAGACCGCGGGCGAGACCCCGGGGCTGGAACGCGTGGTCTATCTCGACACGGCCGACTGGGCCGAGCTCATCGAGTCGGGGCGGGAACTCGCCCCGGACGCCGTGGCCCGGCGCATGGAGTCGTTGCTGCCCGATGACCCGATCAACATCCAATACACCTCGGGGACCACGGGGTTCCCCAAGGGGGCAACGCTCAGCCACCGAAACATCCTCAACAACGGGCACTTCACCACCGAGCTGATCGGCCTGGGCCCCGTCGACCGCCTGTGTATCCCCGTCCCGTTCTACCATTGCTTCGGAATGGTCATGGCCAACATCGGCTGCATGACCCACGGGGCCACCATGGTGATCCCGTCACCGGGGTTCGATGCCGAAACCACCCTGCAAACCATCTCCGCGGAGCGATGCACGGCCGTCTACGGGGTGCCGACCATGTTCATCGCCATGCAGAACCACCCCACGTTTGGAACCCATGACTTTTCCAGCCTGCGCACCGGAATCATGGCCGGTTCGGTCTGTCCGGTGGAGGTCATGCAGCGCTGCATCACGGAAATGAACATGTCCGAGGTGTCCATCGCCTACGGGATGACCGAAACCAGCCCGGTCTCCTGCCAAACCCGTGCGGATGACGATCTTGAGCGCCGCACGGCAACCATCGGCCGGGTCCACCCGCATCTGGAGATCAAGATCGTCGACCCGGCCACGGGCGAAACCCTGGAGCGGGGCCGCACCGGCGAATTGTGCACCCGCGGCTACTCGGTGATGCTCGGTTACTGGAACGATGCGGAAAAAACCGCCGAAGCGATCGACGCCGAGGGCTGGATGCACACCGGCGACCTCGCCGAGATGCGCGAGGACGGGTATTGCAACGTCGTGGGACGGATCAAGGACATGGTGATCCGCGGCGGGGAAAACATCTACCCCAGGGAAATCGAGGAATTCCTGTACAGCCATCCGGACATCGAAGATGTCCAGGTCATCGGGGTGCCCGATGAAAAGTACGGCGAGGCACTGTGTGCCTGCGTCAAGATGAAGGCGGGCGCAACGCCGCTGGACCTGCCGGCACTGCAGGATTTCGTCCGCGGCCGGCTGGCCCACTACAAGGTTCCGGCCCATTTGGTCATCGTCGATGAATTCCCGATGACGGTGACCGGGAAGATCCGCAAGATCCAGCTTCGCGAGGAAGCCTCGGCCAGGCTCGGACTTTGAGCCGTTTCCGGTGAGGCCGACCTGGAGCAGGCGCTCGAGGGGGGTCGCAGTTGATTCCACGAGCGCTCGATCATTGCGGAGTCCGCTGGATCCTCGCCGACATAGGAGTCGGTGTACGACGCCATGCCGCCGCGCATGGCATGCAGCCCGTTCCTGGCCCCGTGGCGCAGCTGCTCGCCGGTCTCCGCCCCGGCGACCCGGTTCCTGATCCAGGCTGCGCTGCGGGCGACAACGTCGGCGGAGCCGGGCGTTCCCGGATTGGCATGCCTGGCGAAATATTGCTCCAGCCGCCAAGTGATCTCGATGACCTCCTCAATGGATTGCCGTTTCCGGTCCCGTTTCAGGAGGTTGGCCAGTCGCGTGATCCCCATGGCCACCACCACTGTTCGCCTGGCCCTGCTCCAAGGAATTCCTGCAGGTTAAATGCCGCAAGGGCGGTCCGCTCCGAATTGCTTCGGAACGGCCCGCCCTTGCGGTGCGTGGATCGTGCGCCTGCTGGTTAGCTGGCGGAGATCTGGCGCAGGACGTACTGCAGGATGCCACCGTTGCGGTAGTAGTCCGCCTCGCCCGGGGTGTCGATGCGCAGGTCGGCATCGAAGGAGACGGTCTTGCCGTCCTCGGCCACGGCGGTGACCTTCAGGGTCTTGGGGGTGGTGCCGTTGTTGAGTTCGGTCACTCCCTCGACGGAGAAGGTCTCGGTGCCGGTCAGGCCCAGGGTCTCGGCGTTTTCGCCGGCCGGGAACTGCAGCGGAAGAACGCCCATGCCGATGAGGTTCGAGCGGTGGATGCGCTCGAACGACTCGGTGATGACGGCCTTGACGCCCAGCAACGCGGTGCCCTTGGCTGCCCAGTCGCGCGAGGAGCCCGATCCGTATTCCTTGCCGCCCAGGATGACCAGCGGGGTGCCGGCTTCCTTGTAGTTCTGCGCAGCGTCGTAGACGTAGGCCTGCGGAGCACCTTCCTGGGTGAAGTCGCGGGTGAAGCCACCCTCGACGTTGTCCAGGATCTGGTTGCGGATGCGGATGTTCGCGAACGTGCCGCGGATCATGACCTCGTGGTTGCCACGGCGCGAGCCGTAGGAGTTGAAGTCCTTGCGGTCCACGCCGTTGGCCAGCAGGTACTGGCCGGCCGGTGAATCGGACTTGAACGAACCGGCCGGGGAGATGTGGTCGGTGGTGACCGAATCGCCCAGCTTCAGCAGCACGCGGGCACCTTCGATGTTCTCCACCGGTGCCGGGGTTGCGGTCATGCCCTCGAAGTACGGGGGCTTGCGGACGTAGGTCGAATCCTCGGCCCACTCGAAGGTGTTGCCCGCCGGGGTGTCCAGGGCCTTCCAGCGGTCGTCGCCGTCGAAGACGCCCTCGTAGCCGCGGGCAAACATGTCCGCGTCGATGGAGGAATCCATCGTGGCCTGGACCTCGGTCGGGGTCGGCCAGATGTCCTTGAGGAACACCTCGTTGCCGGCCTCGTCGGTGCCCAGCGAATCGTTCTCGAAGTCGAAGTCCATGGTGCCGGCCAGGGCGTAGGCGATGACCAGTGGCGGGGACGCCAGGTAGTTCATCTTCACGTCCGGGTTGATGCGGCCTTCGAAGTTGCGGTTGCCCGAGAGCACTGCGGTGGCGGAGAGGTCGTGGGCCTGGATGGCCTCGGAGATCTCGGCGTCCAGCGGACCGGAGTTGCCGATGCAGGTGGCGCAGCCGTAGCCCACGATGAAGAAGCCGAGCTTCTCCAGGTACGGCATCAGGCCGGACTTCTCGTAGTACTCGGTGACGACCTTCGAGCCCGGGGCGACGGATGTCTTGACCCAAGGCTTGGACACCAGGCCCTTTTCCACTGCCTTGCGTGCCAGCAGTGCTGCGGCAAGCATGACCGAGGGGTTGGACGTGTTGGTGCACGAGGTGATCGAGGCGATGGAAACCAGGCCGTGGTCGATCGAGAAGCTCGTGCCGTCTGCCTTGGTGACCTCGACGGAGGTCGACGGGCGGCCGATGCCCAGCTCGTCGGCTGCGCCTTCGGCGTAGTTGTGGATGTCCTTGCGGAACTGCTCCTTCGCGCTGGAAAGCTCGATGCGGTCCTGGGGACGCTTCGGGCCGGCGATGGAGGGAACCACGG
Organism: Arthrobacter sp. UCD-GKA; assembly: GCF_001863355.1. Classification (NCBI taxonomy): domain Bacteria; kingdom Bacillati; phylum Actinomycetota; class Actinomycetes; order Micrococcales; family Micrococcaceae; genus Arthrobacter; species Arthrobacter sp. UCD-GKA. The sequence continues at coordinate 158,687 of NZ_MOLR01000002.1, forward strand.
TGGACAGGTCCAGCTCGAGGAACTCGGAGAAGCGGATCTCGCGGCTCGGGTCGTGCCACAGGCCCTGCTCCTTGGCGTAGGCCTCGACGAGGTCCACGTTCTCCTCGGAGCGGCCGGTCAGGCGCAGGTAGTCCAGGGTGACGTCATCGATCGGGAACATGGCCGCGGTGGAGCCGAACTCCGGGGACATGTTGCCGATGGTTGCGCGGTTTGCCAGCGGAACCTCGGCAACGCCCTGTCCGTAGAACTCCACGAACTTGCCCACGACGCCGTGCTTGCGCAGCATCTCGGTGATGGTCAGCACGACGTCGGTCGCGGTGGCGCCGGCGGCGATCGCGCCGGAGAGCTTGAAGCCCACCACGCGCGGGATCAGCATGGAGACCGGCTGGCCGAGCATCGCTGCCTCGGCCTCGATGCCGCCCACGCCCCAGCCCAGCACGCCCATGCCGTTGACCATGGTGGTGTGCGAGTCGGTGCCGACGCAGGTGTCCGGGTAGGCACGCAGCACGCCGTTGACCTCGCGGGTCATCACGGTGCGGGCCAGGAACTCGATGTTCACCTGGTGCACGATGCCGGTGCCTGGCGGGACGACCTTGAAGTCGTCGAACGCGGTCTGGCCCCAGCGCAGGAACTGGTAACGCTCGCCGTTGCGCTGGTACTCGATCTCCATGTTGCGCTCGAGCGCACCGGCGTTGCCGAATGCGTCGATCTGCACGGAGTGGTCGATGACCATTTCGGCAGGTGCCAACGGGTTCACGCGGGTGGGGTCGCCACCCAGGTCCTTGACGGCCTCGCGCATCGTGGCGAGGTCAACGATGCACGGAACACCGGTGAAGTCCTGCATCAAGACGCGTGCCGGGGTGAACTGGATTTCGGTGTTGGGTTCGGACGCGGGATCCCACTGGCCCAGGGCCTTGACGTGGTCCGCGGTGATGTTCGCACCGTCTTCGGTGCGAAGCAGGTTCTCCAACAGAACCTTGAGGCTGTACGGAAGGCTTTGCGCGCCTTCGACGGCGTTCAGCCGGTAAATTTCATATTCGTTGCCCTTGACGTCCAATACGCCCTTGGCACCAAAACTGTCCACATTGCTCACGGGGACTCCTCTCGCCGGATTCTTCATCTTCGTTGCACACCCACAAGGAAATCCAGTTAGGCGGTCCTAACTGAGTTCAACTCGTGGATTCTTGCGACAGAGCTATAGACAGTCTATCCCCCACCGCCCATCGAACCCCGCCAACCCGACATTTACGGGTTCAACGGGGTCACATCTTCGCTCAGCGGCGGACAAACAATCCGACCGTCTCCATGTGGTGCGTGTGCGGATATAGGTCGATGACCTCGACCTCGTCCAGTCGGAAGCCGGCAGCGGCCAGGTCTGCGGTGTCGCGGGCGAACGAGGCCGGATCGCAGGAAACGTAGGAGATCTTCTGGGCGCCCGAACGGGCCATCGCGGAGACGGCCGTCTTGCCTGCACCGGTGCGCGGCGGGTCAAGCACGATCGAGTCGAGCTTGGCCTTGCGGGTGTTCAATTCCCGCGACAGCGTCTTCTCGACACGGCCCTGGGAAATGATCGCCTGGGGGAACTCGCGCAGGTTCTTGACCGCGTCCTTGCTGGTGCCCGGGGCGCCCTCGATGGACAGCAGCATGCCGTCGTCGCCCACGGCCTTGGCCAGCGGGGCGCTGAAGAGCCCCGCGCCGGCGTAGAGGTCCGCAACCCGGGTGCCGTAGCCCGGGGACAGCTGGGCCATGACGCGCTCGACCAGGGTGGCCGGGGCCAGGCGGTGGATCTGCCAGAAGCCCTCGCCGGTGATCCGGTAGTCGTGTCCGGCCACGGACTCCGAAAGCCAGGTGCGGCCGCGCAGGCGCTGCAGCGCGCCGCGGCCGTCGGCCACTGAGCCGCCGACCTGGGTGACGGAGGCCGCGGAAACCCCTTCCGGCAGGCGCTTGGCCGCACGCCCGGCGGCCCCGGCGACGGTGCCGTCCTCGACGAACAGCACCAGCACGCCGGAGTCCTCCCCCGAGCCAACGGCAACCTCGATGCGGCTGATGCCCACCAGCGGCAGCTCCCAGAGCTTGAGCTCGTTGATCTTCGGATGCGCCAGCGGCATCTCCTTGACCGGGACCAGGTCGTTGGAGCGGAAGGGACTCATGGCCAGGCGGCCCTTGGCATCGACGGCGAACGCCGTGCGCGTGCGCCAGCCCAGCGCGTCCGCGCTCTCGCCCTCGGGCGCCCGCACACCGGTGAAACCGTGTTCGGCGGCGTCGATGCCGCCCAGGCGCTCCAGCTGCTCGATGAAGATCCGGCCCTTGATCTCCCGCTGGGCCTCCAGCGAGATGTGCCCGAATTCGGCGCCGCCCACCGGCAGCGCGCCGCGTGCGGCCGCGTGCAGGGAATCGGCCTGTGTCCAGAAATGCGGCACCCGGGATTCGGCCGGCTCGTGGACCTCCACGACGTCGCCGCGCCAGAAGCGGGCCTTCTCGCCGTCCTCGCGCACCGCGACGGACACCAGTTCGCCGGGGATCCCGTGGCGCACGAAGATCACCCGGCCCTCGTGGCGGGCGACGGTGTGTCCGCCGTGGGCGGGTGCGCCCAGGCGCACCTTCAGGATGTTTTCGTGCGTGCTCATGGCGTGTCTTTCGGCTTGGAGATCGGAAGTGTTGCGGAAGTGTTGCGGGGCTTGGTCCCGGCCGAGCCCTGCTCGGTGGGGCCCAGGAACGTCGAGACGTCCGAGGAGGCCAGGCGCCACGGCACCGAGGCCACCACGACCCCGGGCTCGTAGTGCAGCCGGTTTTTGATGCGCATCGCCGTCTGGTTGTGCACCAGCTGCTCCCACCAGCGGCCCACCACGTATTCGGGGATATACACGACGATCAAGTCGCGCGGGGAATCGCGCTTGATGGAGCGGATGTGCTCGATCAGCGGCGCGGAGATCTCCCGGTACGGGGAGGCCAGCACCGTGATCGGCACCGGGATGCCCAGGGCCTCCCACTGCTTCAGCGTCGCCTCGGTGCGCTCGGAGTCCGCGTCCACCACGATGGCATCGAGCTTCGAGGGCCGGGCGGCGCGGGCGAAGGCCACGGCCCGCAGCACCGGCTTGCGCAGCGTGGAGACCAGCACCAGGGCGTGCACACGGGCCGGCAGCGCGGTGGCCGAGTCGTCGGCGCCGATGGCCAGTTCCTTGTCGACCTGCACGTAGTGCCGGTGCAGGGAATCCATCATGAAGAAGAGCACCGCGATGCCCAGCACCGCCAGCCAGGCGCCGTGCACCAGCCGGGTTCCCAGCACGATCACCAGCACCGCCGCGGTGAGGCCGAAGCCCACCAGGTTCAGCAGCCTCGAGCGGTGGATGCGGGCGCGCACCCGCTTGTCCGGGGTCTGGGCCAGTTCGCGGCCCCAGTGCCTGATCATGCCCAGCTGGCTCAGCGTGAAGGATACGAACACGCCCACCACGTAGAGCTGGATCAGCGTCGGCACGTGGGCGTTGAAAAGCCAGATCAGCACGATGGCGGCGATGGCCAGGGCCAGGATGCCATTGGAGAAGCCCAGCCGGTCCCCGCGGGTGCGCAGCTGGCGGGGCAGGTAGCCGTCGGTGGCCAGGTGCGAGGCCAGGTTCGGGAAGGAATTGAAGGCGGTGTGCGAGGCCATCAGCAGCACCGCCACGGTCAGGGCAAGCACCAGGTACAGGCCCACCGATTCGCCGCCGAAGATCGCCTCGGCCAGCTGGCCCAGCACCGGGTGCTGGATGTAGTCCGCCGGGACCGGCCCCCCGTCCAGGCGCAGCCCGGTGGCCGGATCCTCGACCACATGGACCTGCACGGCCCGGGCCAGGTACATCGTCCCCAGGGTCAGCGCGCCGGCAATCAGCCCCAGCAGCAGCAACACGGCCGCCGCATTGCGGGCCTTGGGCGCAGCCAGCGTGTGCAAGTTGGAGATCGGGACCTCCACGCCCGTCAGCGCGGCCGAGCCGGTGGAGAAGGCGCGCAGCACCAGCAGCACGCCGGCCAGCCCGGTGAGCCCGTGCGGGTAGTCCGGGTCCGGGACGACCTCGAACCCGGCACTCGGTGCGGTGCCCAGATTCCCGGTGGCGGCCAGGATGCCGCCGGCAGCCAGCATCACCAACACCACCCCGACAAAGAGGTACACCGGTGCGGCGCTCCCGATCCGGGAGCGGCCGCGACCGCGCAGGTTCAGCACCGCCAGGATCACGACCCCGGCGGTCGCGATCCACGCCTGGGACCCGGCCATGGCGGGGAACGCGGCGATGACGTAGTGCGAAGCCGAGGAAATCGACACGGCCACGGTGAGCACGAAGTCCACCAGCAGGGCGGCGGCCACGGTGGTCCCGGCGCGGTGCCCCAGATTCACCGAAGCGATCTCGTAGTCCCCTCCGCCGGAGGGGTAGGCCTTCACCGACTGCCGGTAGGAGGCAATGATGACCAGCATGACGACCATGACGGCCAGGCCCACCGAGGGCGAGAACGCCATGGCACTCAACCCGGCCAGCGCCAGGGTGAGGATCACCTCGTCCGGGGCGTAGGCGATGGAGGAGAACGCGGAGGCGGAGAAAATGGGCAGCGCAAGGCGTTTGCGAAGCGGCGCCTGCTTCAGCCTCTCGGTCCTGAAGGGGCGCCCCACCAGAATCCGCTTCAGCGCGGCAAGGAATGAAAGCACGATCCAAAGCTAGCCGCCTTTGCCCCGCCCTGTCATACACCACACCGAACCCGGGCACGTGAACAATCACGCATCCGGGCCCCGAACCGTGAAACACTGGTGGTGAACCGTGCCGCGGAGGACCGCAGGCACACGGCGGGAACAAAGGGATGGATCATGGCGCACTTCGTCATCATGGGTTGCGGCCGGGTCGGGGTGACCCTGGCCCACACGCTCGACGACGCCGGCCACTCGGTGGCCATCATCGACCAGGACGACCGCGCCTTCCGCAGGCTGCGCCGCAACTTCTCCGGGCTGAAGGTCTCCGGGGTCGGATTCGACCGCGAAACCCTGGAACGGGCGAACATCTCCGAGGCCTACGCCTTTGCCGCGGTCTCCAGCGGCGACAACTCCAACATCCTGGCCACCCGGGTGGCTCGCGAGACCTACCACGTCCCGCACGTGGTGGCCCGCATCTACGATCCGGGACGGGCCGAGATCTACCAGCGCCTGGGCATCCCCACGGTCGCCGCGGTCCGCTGGAGCTCGGACCAGGTGCTGCGCCGGATCCTGCCCGAACACTCGCTCAACGGGGACTTCCGCGAGGCCTCCGGACGGCTGATCCTCGGCGAGGTCAACGTCCACGAGGGCTGGTATGGCTCCGGGCTCGAGGAGCTCGAGGCCGCCGCCCCGATCCGCATCGCCTACCTCTCGCGCTTTGGCGAAGGGGTGCTGCCGGTGCCCGGCATGCGGCTGCAGCAAGGCGACATCGTGCACGCGATGATGCCGGTCAATGCCGACAAGGACATCGAAAAGGTCCTTTCCGTCGCCCCCAAGCCAACCACGGAGCAGAACGCACAATGAAGGTCATGATTGCCGGAGCCGGCTCCGTGGGAAGTTCCATTGCCAAGGAATTGATCACCAACGGGCACGAGGTGCTGCTCATCGACGAAAAGCCCGAGGTTGTCTCGCGGGCCGGGGTCCAGGGCGCGCGCTGGCTCTTCGGGGATGCCTGCGAGCTCTCGGTGCTCAAGGAGGCCAAGCTCGAGGAGGTCGACGTGGTGGTCTCGGCCACCGGCGACGACAAGGTCAACCTGGTCGTTTCCCTGCTGGCAAAGAGCGAGTTCGGGGTCGGTCGCACCGTGGGGCGGGTCAACAACCCGAAGAACGACTGGATGTTCGACGACGCCTGGGGCGTGGACGTCGCGGTGAGCACCCCGCGCCTGATGACCGCACTGGTCGAGGAGGCGGTGGAGATCGGCGACCTGGTGCGCCTGATGACCCTGCAGTCCGGGGTCGTATCGATGGTGGAGTTCACCGTGCCACACGATTCCGCGCTGATCGGACGCACCCTGGGCTCGGTGCCGTGGCCGGACGACGCCACGGTGGTGGCGATCCTGCGCGACGACGTGCCCCTGACCCCCAGCCCGGACGACGTCGTCGAGGGCGGGGACGAGCTGTTCTTCGTGACCACGATCGTGGCGGAGGACCAGCTGCGCGCGGTGCTGCGCAACTCGGATTCCGAACAGCCGTAGCCGGCGGCGGCGCCGCCCCGGCCTATGCGGCAGGGTCGGTGGCCGGGGTGCCGGGTTGCGGGCGGGAAACCATCCAGGCGACCCACAGGCCCGCGGCATACAGCGGCACGCCCATGGCCAGGCGCGCGGCGCCCAGCGCCGGGACGTTGTCGGCGAAATACAGCGGAACCTGCACGGCCAGGCGCGCGGCGAAGACCCCCACCACGATCCAGGTCGCCCAGGCGTAGGCCTTGGTGCGGGACTTGCTGGAGCGCCACTTCGTGTTTTCCGAACGGATGAACCCGAAGATCACGCCCATCAGCGGCCAGCGAACCAGGATCGACACGACCAGCGCGCCGCCGTAGGCCAGGTTCGTGTAGAAACCCGGGACGTAGTAGTCCTTGGCCTCCCCGGTGACGCGGGAGAAGATCGCGCAGATTGCCACGCCCACCAGCCCGGTCAACGCCTGGGTGAGGACTCCGCGGCGCACCAGCCGGGCCACGGTGAACACCACCGCAACCGCCACCGAGGCGATCAGCGCCGGGTTCAGCTGCTGCCAGAGGGTGAAGATGACCAGGAAAACCAGGCCCGGAAGCAGCGACTCGAGAAGCCCGCGCACCCCGCCGACGGTCTTGAGCACGTCGATCTGCCCGCCGTCGCGGCGTTCGATCCCGGCATTGGCACCGATGCGCCGGGCCACGTCCTCGGCGCTCGGGCCGCTGTCGGCGCCGGGGCCCTCGGGCTTGGGGGTGTTTTCGCTGTGCTCGCTCATGGCCTTGTGTTGTCCTTGGGTGGCGTGGTGCTGTGGATGGGGGCGCCGCCGGGTGCCCGCTTATTTGGCGGCGGTGCGTTCGGGAAGGATCTCGTAGCGCGGGTTGAAGATCGTGGGGACCAGGTCGATGGGCGCCACCATGCCTTCGTAGCGGATCCTTGACCCGGCCAGGAGCCCCGGCACCCGGCGCTGGCCCACGAAGACCAGCCGCAGGTGCGGCACCGCGTTGCGGCGGCCCCCCGGGGGTGCGGGGTGGTCCACGATCGTCACGGTGAAGGCCGGGGCCTGCTGCGGGGGAAGGATCGTGATGGATTCGACATAGCCGCGGTGGGCGATGCGCCCGCGCACCGGAAGTTCGGCCAGCGAGGCCAGGCGCTGGAATCCGGTCTGCGGCATGACACCTGCCGCGGCCGCAGACGCGGCGGGTGCCGGCTGGCCCGGCTTGGCCTTGGGCGCCTTGTCCTTAGGCACGTCGCTAGCCGATCTGGGTGATTTCCGGGCCGCGATCGGGGCGCTCGGTGCCAGGGACCTGCTCCGCGGCATCAGGTGACTCGTTCGCGCGGGCCAGTGCGCCGGCGGGAACCGTCAACGGCAAGAGCTCGGTCGGGGGCATCGGGGTGTCTCCGCGCACCACCACGACCTGGGCCAGTGCATCCTCCATGGCCTTGGCTTCCTCGATGTCGGTCAGCGCGGCGCCGCCGATCACCGCACGCAGGAACCAGCGCGGGCCGTCGACGCCCAGGAAACGCAGCACCACATGGCCCTGGCGTCCGTCGGGAGCCACCTGCGGAACCCGGGCCAGCAGTTCGTTGCCGAAACGGCCCGGGACCATTTCGGTTTCCCCGCCCTGGTCGGCGATCCCGGTGGCGATCTGCGTGGAGATCCCCGGCCACAGCTCATCGGTCTTGGGTGCGGCAAAGACCTGCAGCTGCATGCGCGAGCCGCCGATCTCCAGGGCCACGGCGATGACCCGCTGCGTGGATTCCTCGACCTCGAGGCGCAGCTGCAGGCCGGGGACCGGCTTGATCAGCAGGGCGCCGAGGTCCAGGTAGCCGTCGTGGTCCTCGAAGTCGTCCCCGTCAAAGGGGCCCTGGGCGGTGTCCCGCACGGCGGCCGGTGCCGCTGCGCTGTCCCCGGCCCCCGGGGCGGGCGCAGGTTCGGCGGCGGCCGGGACCTCCGCGGCCGGTTCCTTGGCCTGCTCGGCCGCGGCATTGAGCTCGGCGATCGTCTGCTCGGGCTGCGCCTGGGCTTCGGCCTTCTTCTTGCGCTTGAAAATCATGGAAGTAGCTCTCTTGCTGTGTCGACCGCGGAGTTTCGGCGGCCGTACCTAGTGGCTGGTGGTTGCGGTTTCAAAACCGCCGGTGGAGCCAAAGCCGCCGGCGCCGCGCGCGGTGTCATCAAGTTCCTGCACCTGGATGAACCGGGCCCGTTCGACCCGCTGGATCACCAGTTGGGCGATGCGGTCCCCGCGCTTCAGCACGATCGGGGTGGTTGCATCCGTGTTCAACAACGTGACTTTCAACTCACCACGGTACCCGGCATCGACGGTTCCGGGCGCATTGACCACGGTCAAACCGTGCTTGGTCGCTAGTCCGGAGCGAGGGTGGATGAGTCCGACGAAGCCCAGCGGCAGTGCCAGGGAAACACCGGTGGGAACCAAGGCGCGCTGCCCCGGCTCCAACGTGACGTCCTCGCGGGCGCACAGGTCGGCTCCCGCATCCCCTTCGTGTGCATAGCTTGGAACCGGAAGATCGGGATCAAGCATTTTCAGGGCGATATCGACACTCGATGCGGACATGTGTTTTCCACTCCAGGGGTTCGGGTTGGGGTGTGCGCGCCGTCGGTGCGAACGCGAGCTTTCGCCATTAACTCTAGTCCCTTGCGGCGGTTTCCGATGGCCTCGGGGCAACGGCCCACCGCCTATGCTTGTGGGTATGGCCGAGAACCCTTCCCCAACGCAACCCGCCCCCGTCCACTTCCGAGAAAAGCTGTGGCCCGCCTGGTGGATCTGGGTCGTGACGCTGGGCCTGGGCGGCACCGCCGCCGTCGCCTTCATGCCCATTGGCATCTCCTGGGGCGTGGTTGCCGGCATCGTCGCCCTGGGCCTGATCGCCTTCGCGCTGGTCATGAGCACCCCCGTCATCGAGGTCACCGACCACTCCGTGCGCGTGGGACGGGCCACCATCGAGCGCGAGTTCGTGGGCGAGGTCACCGGCTACCGCGGTTCGGCCGCCTACCACCAGCGCGGCCCGGGCCTGAACGGCATCGCCTTCATGTGCATCCGCGGCTGGATCGACCCGGTGGTGCGCATCGAGATCACCGATGAGCGCGATTCCACCCCCTACTGGCTGGCGTCCACCCGCCGCCCGGAGGAACTCACCGCGGCCCTGGGCGGGCTGATGGTGCAGTACCGCGAGGCACAGGATGCCGGGAACGAGCCCGACAGCGCCCACACCCCGGACTCCCCCGCCGGGTCGGAAACGGCCTAGGCCCCACCGGTCCCCACGGCAGCAAGAAGCGCCCGCCGCCTCCGCCCCCCGCATAAACACGGGGCAAGCGGAAGCGGCGGGCGCTTTGTCGTTCGTCGAGGGACCCGGCCCTCGGCCTAGCCCTCGCAGTCGGTGCAGTACAGCAGCCCGTCCTTTTCCAGGGCGATCTGCGAGCGGTGCCGCACCAGGAAACAGGAGGCACAGGTGAACTCGTCGGCCTGCGCCGGAAGCACCATGACCGCCAGCTCCTCGCCGGAGAGGTCGGCGCCGGGCAGCTCGTAGCTGTCGGCCAGTGCCGCTTCGTCTTCGTCAATGAGGTTCGAGGCATTGGTGTTCGTGTTGCGTTGCGCCTTCAGCTCGGGCAGTGCCTCGGGCTTCTCATCGTCTTCGGCATGCCTTCGAGGTGCATCGTAGTCGGTTGCCATAATTGCTGCTTCACACTCCGCTTGGTTCAAGCTGTCGTTCGTATCGGGGCTGCACGGGGGCCATGTTGGTGCCCCGGTCAACCCGCGCGTTTGGATGCGCCTATGATTCAACGCAGAACAGGTCGTTTTTGTGCCCGGTTCCCCACGGCCTGATTATCATTGCACCTTCCGGGCCGAAGTCTGGATTTATTGCCCGGTTTTACCGGTTTTAGCGTTCCCTTGAGGGAATAATCATGAAGCCGCCGCGCGCCACACCAAGGCGCCTCTTAGGTATTTGGCGGTGCAGGTGGCAGAGTTTTACCCATAACACGACGGTTTGTGGAGGATAGTCATGCGTCAACTCCGACTGGTGGGCATCCACGAGAACGGTGAGAGCCTGCACCTGAGCAGCGAGGATGGCAACAGCTTTGTGCTGCCCATCGATGAAGCGCTGCGCAGTGCATTGACTCGAGCTGCCCGGGCCGATCGTTCCCAGGAGCCCGTTGCCCCGCTGTCGCCGCGCGACATCCAGACCCGGATCCGCTCTGGGGCCACCGCCGAGGAAGTCGCAGCCGATTCGGGCATGCCGCTGGAACGCATCATGCGCTACGAGGGCCCGGTGCTGGCCGAACGCGAATACATCGCCGCCCAGGCCCGCAACGTCGAGGTCTCGGCCCCGCAAACCCACGACGGCTACCGCAGCATCTTCGGGGAAGAGCCGGCCAACCTCGGCGAAATGGTCGCCTACCGCATCCACTCGCTGGGCATCGACAACGAAACCCTTGCCTGGGATGCCTGGCGTGCCTCCGACGGATCCTGGGACGTGGTGGCCCGCTTCGAGCTGCCCGACACCGATGCGAGCATCGCCCTGGATTCCGGTTCCGAGGAATCAATGGCCAAGTGGTCCTTCCACCCCAGCCGCAAGTCGCTGCAGAACGCAAACCGCTGGGCCCAGGTGCTCAGCGAGCTCGAGCCGCTCGACGCCCCGGTCGGCGCCCGCCGCCTGACCGCCGTCGCCGACGCCCCCTTCGATGTCGAGGCCGACGGCGACGAGGTGGACTTCGAGTCCGCCGTGGCCGACTCCGAACAGCTTCTGGACGTGCTCAGCGCCCGCCGCGGGCAGCGCCTGGGCCTCGACGAAGAGGGCGACGACGCCCTGGCCGCGATGCTCTCCCGCTCCCCGCACCCGGACGACGACCCGCGCCTGGCCGGCCCCGCCCCGCTGGACGACGGGCTGCCGAAGCTCTACGACGGCATCAGCACCCGCACCACCTCCATCTCCCTGGTGCCCGGCCCCCGGCACGGCACCGACGAAGACAAGGACCCGGAGAACGGGGCCGAGTCCGGCGAAGACGAGACCGGCGGCAAGAAGAAGGCCAAGCGTTCCTCGGTTCCCAGCTGGGACGAGATCGTCTTCGGGCGCCGCAACAACAACGACTGACTTCCCCGGGTTTCGCCCAGGCGCCGTCCGGCGGACGGTCCCGGCGAGCCACGGACCGCACAGCGAAGGGCCCGGACCCGGCATGTATCCCATGCCGGGTGCGGGCCCTTGGCGTTGGTGCCGCTACTTCTTCGCGGGCTTCGCCAGCACCAGCAGCGGGACCTCGCACTCGGCGCGGGTCAGCGAGCCGTGCTGCCCGACCATCGCGAACGCCGCGGGCTTGACCCTGCGCCCGTCCAGGAACGCCACGTCCTCGGCGGCCAGGATCAGCAGGTCCCCGATGCGGTCGCGCACCGCTTCGGCCACCGGCCCGAACAGCCCGTGCGCAATGGCCTCGTCGCGGGAAAGGACCCAGGCCTTGGCGCCAAAGCGTTCGCGCCAGGCCTCGGCCACGGCCTCGCGCCGTTCTGCGGAGGTGCCGGCATCGAAGTGCAGCTGCACCCCGCGCGGTTCCCCGGCGGTCAGTTCCACCCCGTCGACAAGGTCGGGGAACTCGGAGTAGTCGATCCGCCATTTCTCCTCCACGTCGACCATCCCGTGGTCGGCGGTCAGCAGCAGCAGGGTGCCGGCCGGGACGCGGGCGGCCAGGGTCCGCATGAGCGAGTCCAGGTCCTCCAGCGCGTTGCCCCATTGCGCCGAGCCCTTGCCGTGGCGGTGCCCGGCCTTGTCCAGCTCGTTGAAGTAGCAGTAGACCAGGGCGCGCGGGTTGGCCGCCAGTACCTCGCACGTTGCCCGCACGCGGGCGTGCGTGGATTCGGCCGGCGTGAAGACCGGGCCGCGCAGCGCCGCCGCGGTCAGCGCCGAGCCCTTGAACTGGGACAGGGACACCGTGGCGGTGTGCACCCCGGCCTCTGCGGCCTTCTCGAAGACCGTCGGGTGCGGTTGCCAGGAGTGCGGGTCAAGGTCCTTGGGCCAGCCGCCGAGCTGGTTCACCACGCGGCGGCGGGCCGGATCCACGGAGTCGTAGCCGACCACCCCGTGTTGCCCCGGAGGCAGGCCGGTGCCCAGGGACGCCAGCGAGGCCGCGGTGGTGGAGGGGAAGGAGGACAACAGCGTCTGGGAGTTCTCCATGAGCTTGCGCAGGAACGGGGCGTGTCCCCCGCGCGAGCGCAGCAGCGCCTTGCCCAGCCCGTCGACCATCACCACGGCGATGCGGTTGGCCGCCGGAAGCCCCAGGTGGTTTTCGAAGCCCGGCACCCCCAGCGCGGCGGCGGCGCTGGGAAGCAGCTCGGCGATGGTCTTGCTGCCGTAGGGCGGGGCCGCCGGAAGTGCGGAGGCCGGGGTCTTGCGGGTGCTGGTTGCCAAGATGCGTGTGCCTTTCCGCGGCCTTAGCCCTGGTGGGTGTTGCGGCCGAAGCGCGAGCCTACGCGGCCGCGGACCTCTGCCGCGGGTGCCGGAAGGACGGTGCGCACCTCGGTGCCGCGCGGGGCGGAGGCCCGGCGCATGGCCTTGGCGAAGCTGCGGGCGGCGGTCACGGCCTTGACGCCGTCGGCCTCGGCGCTGACGCGCAGCACCAGGTCCTCCTGCTGGGAAGTGCCGGTGTAGCCGTGGTCGGCATCGCAGTTGGGGTCCGCGCACCCGGCCGGGGCCAGGTCGATGCGCTGGGCGCCGGCCCAGGCGATGCCCAGGGTCAGTTCCTTGACCATGTCGCCGGTGCGGTAGTTCTGCGGCTGGTGGTAGACGTAGCTGGTGGCCACGGTGGCGACCTTGGACAGCTGGACCAGCTCGGTGGAGATCTGGGCCATGACTTCCTTGCCCTTTTCGTCGAGCTGCTGGTCATCGACGTGGGTGACCAGCAGGACGTCCTCGGCCAGCACCAGCACGGTGATGTGGCGGTGGACCTCGTGCTGGTCGAAGTGGGTCTCCAGGTGCACCAGGTGGCCGCCGGGTTCACGGCCGTCGAGGGCCTCGTCAATGACGTCCGCAACGATCTTGGGGTAGAAACCCGCGCGGTTGAGGTCAGCTTGCAGGTCCGGGTCCGAGGCAGAAGAAAGGGGGGTCATGCCCTCCAGTCTACCCAAGGGCACCGACGGCTCAGTGGCTCATGGCCCGCCGGGCCGAATCGGTGCGTTGCTCCGCATTGCCCAGCCAGGTGTCCACGCCGAGCACCACCGTGCCGCTGGCGGTGGCCATGACCGGATTGATCTCCAGCAGGGACACCTCCGGGTGGTTGTCCTTCAGCGTCGCCACGCGGTTGACCAGGTCCTCGATCGCCGCCAGGTCCACCGCGGGAAGCCCCTGGTAGCCGCGCAGCCGGGCCGCGGCCCTCGGGGTGCCCACCAGGTCCGAGAGGTCGGTGGTGGTCAGCGGCGGGATTCCGTGCGCCCAGTCGTCAAGCAGGTTCACCGCGTCCCCGGCCAGCCCGAAGGAGACCACCGGGCCCAGCAGCGGATCCTCGACGGCGCGGATGACGCAGCCCTGGCCGGCCGGGGCCATGGACTGGATCTCGAGGTCGGTGGCCCCGTAGGGGTCCAGGACCTCGCGCATGTGCGCGATGTTCGAGCGCAGCGAGGATTCATCGGTGATGTTCAGCCGGACCCCGCCCAGATCCAGGCGGTGGCGCAGGTGTTCGTCGCGGGCCTTGATGGCCACCGGCCAGCCCAGCCGCGCGGCGGCGGCAACGGCCTGGTCCGCGGTCTCGAATCCGGCGGATTCCAGCACCCGGATCCCGTAGTGGCCCAGCAGTTCCGCGGCCTGCGCCTTGGACAGGTGCAGCAAATCCACCCCGACCACCGCGCCCAGCGCGTCCTCGATGAAGTCCGCGGCCGCCGCCACGTCGATGCCCTCCGGGGCGATGACCTCCCCGTGTGCCCGGGCTACCCAGCGCGCATAGCGGACAATGGCCGCCAGCGCGTTGACCGCGACCCCGGGGCTGGAGTAGCAGGGCAGGCCGTAGCCGCGCCCGTGGGCATCCGTGCCGGCGTCGAGCAGCCCGTCGGCGGTGGACACCGGGTCCAGCAGGCCGGTGAACACGGCCACCACCGGCTTGCCCGAGGGTGCCGCGGCCTCGCGGATGGCCCCGGCCAGCATGGCGTTGGTGAGCCCGGGTTCGGGCAGCAGCGTGATGATCCCGCAGTGCACCGCCGGGTCGTCCAGCGCCCGCACCAGGGCCGCGGCCAGCCGCGGCAGGGCGCGGGAGGCCCCGTCGTGCAGGGCAATGTCCGCATCGGAAACAGCGACATCGAGCCCGTTCTGCCCGGCGGCGTCGGCGACCACCGAGGCCAGGGCCGCGGAGTTGGCCAACACCGCGATCCCGTTACCCGCCGGCAGCGGCTGGGCGGCGACGACCTGGGCGACCTCCATCAATTCCTCGTTGGTGCGCACCCGGATCACCCCGGATTGGCGCAGCATCGCATCGACCGCGGCGGTGGGCGCCTGGGTGGTGCGCACCGCGTGGCCCGGGGGCAGGCGCAGTCCCATGACATCGGACTTGGCCACGATCACGGGCTTGGAGTGCGAGAGCCGGCGGGCGATGCGGGAGAACTTGCGCGGGTTGCCGAAGGATTCCAGGTACAGGCCGACCGCGCTCGTGGCGGTGTCGTCCTCCCAGAACTGCATGGCGTCGTTGCCCGAGACATCGGCCCGGTTCCCCGCCGAGACGATCGAGGAGACCCCGACGCCGCGGCGCACCGAGGCCGCATAGAGCAACACGCCCACGGCGGCCGATTGGCTGAACAGCCCCAAGGTTCCGCGCTTGGGCATGCCCGGGGCCACCGAGGCGTTCATGGAGGTGGCCGGATCGGTGTTCACCAGGCCCAGGGAGGCGGGGCCGATCACGCGCATGCCGTTGGCGCGGGCCAGGCGGACCAGGTCGCGCTGGCGCGCCAGCCCGGATTCGCCGTCCTTCTCGAAGCCGCCGGTGGCGATCAGCAGCCCCTTGGCACCCACCGCCGCGCATTCGGCGATGACCTGGTGGATGGATTCCTCGGGAACGGCAACCACGGCAAGGTCGATGGGTCCGGGAACTTCCGCCACGGAGGCGTAGCTGGCCAGCCCGCCGAGCTCGAAGGCCTGCGGGTTCACCGCGTACACGGTTCCGGTGTAGCCGCCCTCGATGATGTTGTGCAGCAGCGTGTGCCCGATGGTGCCCCATTCGCGGCTGGCGCCGATCACCGCGATGGAGGCCGGGGCCAGCAGCCCGGCCAGCGACTTGGCCTCGGCGCGGTGCTCGCGCGATTCCATCACCGCCCGGGATTTCTCCGTGGGGTCGATGGGGAACTCGAGCATCACCACGCCCTCGTCGAAGTGCCGCGCCACCGCATAGCCGGCCTCGGCGAAGACCGTGAGCATCTTCCGGTTCTCCGGCAGCACCTCGGCGGAGAAGCGCTCGATGTCGTTCTCGCGCGCCGCCGCGGCCAGGTGTTCGAGCAGGATCGAGCCCACGCCCATGCCCTGGTAGGCGTCGGAAATGTTGAAGGCGACCTCGGCCTCGGCGGGGTCGTCGAGCCGGTCGTAGCGGCCCACCCCGATGATGTCCTCGCCGCGGATCACCACGAAAGCGACCCGGTCCACGTGGTTCACTTCGGTGAAGCGTTTAAGCTCTTTGGCCGTTAGCGCGGATTTGTACGTAAAATAGCGCATGTAGACGGAGGATTCCGACTGGCTCCGATGCATTTTTTGCAAATTGTCGGCGTCGGTTGGTTGAATCGGGCGTAGATGTGCCGTCGAGCCATTGCGCAAAACAACGTCCGCTTCCCAATGGGACGGATATTCACCGGGTTTACGACCATCCACCATAGGCTTAGCCTAGCGGCCGCCGCGACTCGGGCACTTGGATCGACGCGCCGGAACCGCAGCACGACATGAAACCTGGCCTTGCCCAAGGCCTGGCATCAGTACCGAATCGAGGATTCACACCCAATATGGCGCGCAAAAAGCCTGAACCACTGCCCGCGGATTTCGTGGAACACATCGTTGACATCGATGTGACCAAGGAAATGGAAGGCTCCTTCCTGGAGTACGCCTACTCGGTGATCTACTCCCGCGCCCTGCCCGATGCCCGAGACGGGCTCAAGCCGGTGCAGCGGCGCATCCTGTTCATGATGTCCGAGATGGGCCTGCGCCCGGAGCGCGGGCACGTGAAGAGCGCCCGCGTGGTCGGCGAGGTCATGGGCAAGCTGCACCCGCACGGCGACACCGCCATCTACGACGCGATGGTGCGCATGAGCCAGGGCTTCGCGCTGCGCCTGCCGCTGATCGACGGGCACGGGAACTTCGGTTCGCTGGACGACGGCCCGGCCGCCCCGCGCTACACCGAGGCGCGCCTGGGTGCCTCGGCGGTGGCAATGACCGCGAACCTGGACGAGGACGTCGTTGACTTCGTCCCCAACTACGACAACCAGTTCATGCAGCCGGCGGTGCTCCCCGCGGCCTTCCCGAACCTGTTGGTCAACGGCACCACCGGCATCGCCGTGGGCATGGCCACCAACATGGCACCGCACAACCTCGGCGAGGTCATCGCCGCGGCCCGGCACCTGATTGCCCACCCGGACGCCGACCTGGCGGCCATCATGAAGTTCATCCCGGGACCGGACATGCCCACCGGCGGCCGGGTCGTGGGACTTGACGGGATCCGCGACGCCTACCGCACCGGCCGGGGCACCTTCAAGACCCGGGCCAAGGTGGAGCTGGAGCAGATCACCGCGCGCCGGCAGGGCCTGGTGGTAACCGAGCTGCCCTACATGGTCGGCCCGGAAAAGGTGATCGAGAAGATCAAGGACGCGGTCAACGCCAAGAAGCTCACCGGCATCGCCGACGTGGTGGATTTGACCGACCGCAACCACGGGCTGCGCCTGGTCATCGAGCTGAAGAACGGCTTCAACCCCAACGCGGTGCTGGCCCAGCTGTTCAAGTTCACCCCGATGGAGGATTCCTTCGGCATCAACAACGTGGCCCTGGTCGAGGGCCAGCCGCGCACGCTGGGGCTGCTGGAGCTGCTCACCGTGTACGTGGAGCACCGGCTGCTGGTGGTGCGCCGCCGCACCAGCCACCGGCTGGCCAAGAAGCTGGACCGGCTGCACCTGGTCGAGGGCCTGCTCATCGCGATCGTCGACATCGACGAGGTCATCGCGATCATCCGCTCCTCCGACGAGACCGCCCAGGCCCGCGAGCGCCTGATGACCATCTACGACCTGTCCGAGCTGCAGGCCAACCACATCCTGGAGCTGCGCCTGCGCCAGCTGACCAAGTTCTCCCGGCTGGAACTGGAGAAGGAAGCCGAGGAACTGCGCGCGGCCATCGAGGAGCTCAAGGCGATCCTGGACTCCGACACCCTGCTGCGCGAGATGGTTTCCGGCGAGCTGGCTCAGATGAGCGAGCAGTTCGCCACCCCGCGCCGGACCGTGCTGCTGGAATCCGAGTCCGGGTCCCCGCTGAAGGGAACCGCTTTGCCGGCGGTGGCCACCACCGGCAAGGCCGCCCCGCTGAGCCTGGAGATCGCCGACGACCCGTGCCGGGTGCTGCTTTCGGCCACCGGCCAGGTCGCCCGCATGTCCTCGGCCGATCCGCTGGACGGCGCCGGGGCACGGGTGAAGCACGATGTGCTGGCCTCCGTGGTGGCCACCAGTGCCCGCGGGGAGATCGGCGGGATCACCTCCACCGGCCGGATGCTGCGCCTGCAGGTCGTTGACCTGCCGCTGCTGCCCCCGGCCCACGGATTCCCGCAGCTCACCGGCGGGGTGAAGGTCGACGAGTTCGCCCAGCTGGGCAAGGGCGAGAAGATGGTCGCCCTGGTGCCGCTGAACAAGGTCGTGGCGCTGGGCACCGCCAACGGCGTGGTCAAGCGGCTGGCCCCGGACTACCCGCTGAACCGCGACGAGTGGGAAGCCATCACGCTCAAGGACAACGACGCCGTCATCGGCGCCGCCGTGGGCGAGGACGATGCGGAACTGGTCTTCGCCACCCGCGGTGCGCAGCTGCTGCGCTTTGCCGCCTCCGCGGTGCGCCCCCAGGGCCGCACCGCAGGGGGCATGGCGGGGATCAAGCTGGGTGCCGATGACGCGGTGATCTTCTTCGGCGTCCTCGAATCCGACGCCCAGGCCCCGGTCTTCGTGTCCATCGCGACCGGGTCGAACACGTTGCCGGGCACCGCCTCGCACTCGGTGAAGGTCACCGACTTCGCCGAGTACCCGGCCAAGGGCCGGGCGACCGGCGGGGTGCGGGCCCACCGCTTCCTGAAGGGCGAGGACCACCTGGAGCTGGCCTATGCCGGTGCCGGCCCGGCGCGGGCCTCCTCCGCCGCCGGCGTGGTGCGGGCCCTGCCGACCGAGTACGCCAAGCGCGACGGCTCCGGGGTCCCGCTGGCCCAGGGCATCGACCTGCTCGGCGGCACCCCGGTGGCCGAGGGCAACGAGGCGAACGGCGCCGCGGCGCCGGAGGGGCAACTGCCGCCCCCCGGATCCTCGAAGCGCGCGCCGCTGGTCGCGCCCGACCAGGACTCCGTGCCCTTTGCCGATTCGGGCGTGGTCGAGGTCGAGCCCGCCCGCCGGGTCGCGATCCAGGACTCGCTGCTCGACGAGTAGCACCGCTGAACCGCCAACCGCGTGGTCCGGGGGCACGCCCTGGACCGCGCAGGCCTCCCCGGCCAGGTCGTGAAGGCCGGGAAACTCCCGGCGTTTGGGCCCCCGACAGATAGAGGTATCCCCCATGTCCGAAGACCGATGGATCCTGCTGGGGATCGTGATGTCCGTCGTGCTCCTGGCCACTGCCGTGGTCCGGTGGTCCAGGCGCCGGCCGAACCGGGACCCGGACAACGCCGAAACGCTCCGCCTGCCGAAGATCACCGCCGTGGCGGGCTGGCTGGTAGCCCCGGTCGGGCTGCTGCTCATCCTCTCCGCCGGATCCGGCGCCATGGACCCGGAGGACCGGACGCCGATGCTCATCTTCGGCATCGTGCTGTTCCTGGTCGCGGCTCTGCTGGTTGCCGGCTACGTGAACTGGTACATCATCATCCGCGACGACGAGATCATCCAACGCACCGTCACGCGCAAACTGCGCACCATCCGCTACGACAACCTCGACAAATGCCGGAAGTCCAGCAACGGTGCGGCGTCGATGCTCAAGCTGTGGGGCTACGACGGGGTGGTGATCACGTTCAATGCCGGTGCCTTCGACGCCTCCCCGGTATTGGCCGCCCTCGAGCGGCGCCAGACCCCCGGCCGCTGAGGGTTCCCCCCGCGCCCGGGCCGGCGGCCCGGATCACGCCGGGACCGGGGCCCGGTGCGCCGGATCCGCCAGGTCCCGGACCGTGTCGCCCAGCGCTGCCACCGCGGCATCGTGGGTGACCAGCAGCACCGCCTGCCCCGTCAGCGCGGCGCGCAGGTCGGAGACGAGTTCCACGGCCTCGTCCGCACCCAGGTGCGCCGTGGGCTCGTCCAGCAGCAGCACCCGGGCGCGGGCCACCACGGCGCGCGCCACGGCCAGGCGCTGGCGCTGCCCGCCGGATAGGTGGTGGCCCCCGGAGCCGATCCGCGAGTCCAGGCCCTGCGGCAACGTGGCCAGCCAGGGACCCAGTCCCACGCGGTCCAGCACCGCCTCCAGCTCCGCGTCCCCGGGCTGGTCCCCGCTGTCCCGGCCCAGGGCCAGGTTGGCACGCACCGAGGAGTCGAAGAGGTGCGCCTCCTGCGGGCACCAGGAAACCCGCGCCAGGTCGGCCGTGCGGGCCCCGGCCCAGTCCCCGGTCCCGCGCCGGGCTTCCAGGGTTCCGGACAACGGCTCCAGCGCGCCGAGCAGTGTCGCCAGCAGCGTCGATTTCCCCGTTCCCGAGGGCCCGGTCACGGACACCCAGCGGCCGGGTTCCAGCTCCACGTCCAGTCCCCGGAGGACCGGGCTGCCGGCGGCCCAGCCGATGTCCGCGCCGCGCAGTCGCAGTCCCAGGGCGCCAGCGTTGTCCGTCTCCGTGGTGTTCGTGTCCGTGCCCGCTGTGGCGGGGGCCGGCTTCCCCTCCGTGAGGTTTGACCAGACGCGGCGCAGCACCGCGTCGAGCTGCGGCAGCTGCTGGATGGAGATCGCGGTGTTGGCGATCGGCTCGCCGAGGGCCAGCAGCAGCAACCCGGCAACCGCCGCCTGCTCTCCCCCGGTGCCGACCATCAGCACGGCCAGCACGGCCGCCGCGGCGGACAGCAGCGCCGCGCCGCCCTGGGCCAGCCCGGCTCCGCGTGCCGCGGCCCGCAGCGATGCCGTGGCGGCGGAATCCACCGTGGTGAAACCGGCCAGCGCGCGATCCGCTGCCCGGTTGGCGCGCAGGTCCACGGCCGCACCCAGCAGCGTGGGCACCCGGGAACCGAGCCAGATGCGGTGTTCGGCCGCCTCGGTGGTGCTGCGCCGCTCCACGGCCAACACGGCCAGCGGCAACCCGATGAAGGCCGCAAGGCCGAGGCCGAGCGCCAGCGGCAGCGCGGCGGGCGCCCAGCTGCCGATGCCGATGGTGACGGCGGCCCAGGTGGCGATCCCGGCCACCGGTGGCACCAGCACGCGGGGAACGGCGTCGCGCACCTCGTCGACCTCCGCCACCAGATGGCCCAGCGCGGCACCGGAGCGGGTGAGCCGGCCCCAGCTGGCCGGCCGGGCGACCAGCGCGTCCCAGAGCCGCTGGCGGAGGTTCGAGGCGAAGCCCAGCACCGCGTCGTGCACGCGCAGTTGTTCGGCGTAGCGCAGCACGGAGCGGCCGATGCCGAAGGCGCGCACGCCCACGATGGCGACCATCAGGTGCAGCATCGGGGGTTGGTGGCTGGCGGTGACGATGAGCCAGCCGGAAACGCCGGTGAGCCCGGCACCGAAGATTGCCGCGGCCGCGGCCAGCAGCAGACCGCCGAGCATCCCGCGGCGGAACCAGGGCATGGACCCGAGCAGCCGCCAGTGCCCGCCGCGCCGGGTGCCCGCGGGCCGCGCGGCGGAGGCGGACGGGGCCGTCGGTGCCGTGCCCGTCCCGGCCCCCGGGCCCGGGTCCGCGGCGGCGCGGTGCCCGGCGGCCGGGAGCGCCCCGGTGTCCTGGCCGCGAAGCATGGCGGCCAGCTCGCGGTCGTGGGAGGCGACCAGCAGCGCGCATCGGGGGCGCAGTCCGGACAGCGCCTGGCGGATGCCGGCGGCGGATTCCTCGTCCAGGTGCGCCGTCGGTTCGTCGGCCAGCACCAGTTGGAGCCGTGGGTCTGCGGTGGCCCGGGCCAGCACCCGGGCCACGGCGACGCGGCGCAGCTCCCCGGGGCTGCAGTCCACCAGGTCCCGGGAGGCCAGGTGGGCGATGCGTGCGTCGTGCAGCACGCCGCCGAGCATCGCGGCGGTCAGCGGTTCCCCCGCGTGCAGGCGGATTTCCTGCTCCACGGTGGCCTCGGTGAACCGGGGGTGCTGGGAAATGTACGCGGTGCGGGAGTGGTCCACCCGAATCCGGCCGGTGGTTTCGGCCCCCGGTTCCAGCTGGCCGAGCACTGCATGCAGCAACGTGGTTTTTCCGCTGCCGCTGGCGGCATCCAGCACGTGCGCCGAGCCGGCGGCCAGCGCCAGGTCCAGGCCCTTGACCACCGGTTCGCTGCGTTCGGCGTGCCGGATGGAGAGGTTCTCTATTTCCAGCACCCGGGAGGTCTGGGCGGGGTCCTGGCCCGTGGCTTCGCGGGCATCGCCGGGTCCGCAGCCGATGAATCCCTCGCTGCGTTCCAGGGCCTGGACCCCGTCCTCGGAGGCGTGGAATGCGGCGCCCAGCGCGCGCAGCGGCAGGTAGCATTCGGGGGCGAGGACCAGGGCCAGCAGCCCGGCCTCGAGTCCCATGTGCCCGTAGACCAGGCGCACGCCGATGAACACTGCGACCACGGCCACGGAGATCGTGGCGATCAGTTCCAGGGCGAGCCCGGAGAGGAAGGCGGTGCGCAGCGTCGTCATGCTGGTGGCCCGGTAGTCCTCGGAGACCTTGGCCATGGCCCGGCCCTTGCCCTCGGCGCGGCGCAGCCCGATCAGCGCCGGCAGCCCCTGGGCCAGTTCCAGCAGGTGGTTGGAGAGCCGGTCCAGCCCGGCGGCGGCGGCCTTGATGCGGTCCTGGGTGTGCAGCCCGATCAGGATCATGAACACCGGGACCAGCGGGATGGTCAGCACCACGATGAGGGCCGAGACCCAGTCGGCCACCAGGATCCGCACCCCCACGACCGCGGGGATGACCATGGCCGAGACCAGGGCGGGCAGGTACTTGGTGTAGTAGTTGTCCAACCCGTCCAGGCCGCGGCTGGCCAGGGCCGCCAGTGCCCCGTGGCCGGGGTCCTTGCCGCTGACGTTCCCGTTGAGGCCGGCATCCATGAGCCGGGAGCGCAGCTTTTCCTTGGCGCCCAGGCCGGCGCGCTGCGCGGCGAACTCGGTGGCCCACACCGCGCCGGCGCGCAGCAGCGCCCCGCCCAGTCCCCAGGCCAGCAGCCGGCGGGCATCGAGGTCGGTGCCGGCGGCCAGCTGGGCGATGGCCGTGGCCAGGGCATCGGCGATCAGGATCAGCCCGACGGCCTTGAGCGCCGCCAGCCCGGCGAGCAGCGCCAGCACAATACGCGATCCGGTTCCTGCGGGCAGTACGGGTTTCATGGTGTGGGTCTTCTCCTGCCGGTGGTCAGACAATCGGGGTCACGGCGTGGGCGTCGGGGATGTGGGCCTCGCTGATGCGCTTGCGGAACACCCAGTAGGTCCATCCCTGGTAGGCCAGTACCAGCGGCAGCCCGAACGCCGCCACGATGCTCATGAGCCCCAGCGTGTAGGGGCTGGAGGATGCGTTGGTGACGGTCAGGTTGTAGGCGGCGTCGATGGTGGAGGGCAGCACATTGGGGTAGGCGGCCACGAAGATCGCCGCCACGCCCGCCAGCAGGAAGATGCCCATCCCGGTGAAGGCCAGGCCCTCGTTGGTCTTGCGGGCATGGATCCAGGCGAACACCAGTGCGCACACGGCCAGTGCCAGCGGGGCCAGGGCCGTGGCGCTGTGGTTCAGCAGCACGACTGCCACCGCCCACGCGGCCAGCGGCAGCAGTGCCACCGGGAGCCAGCGGGCCAGGATCCGGGCGGCCCGCGTGCGGATCTCCCCGTCGGTCTTCAACCCGAGGAACGCCAGGCCCTGGACCAGGCAGAAGGCGACGACCCCGATCCCGCCCAGGACCGCATACATGTTGAACCAGGCGAAGGGCCCGCCGACGCGGTCCCCGTTGGCGTTCAGCGGCAGTCCGGTGGTGCTCAGCGCGAGCATCGCCCCGACACCGAACGCCGCGGTGAAGGAGCCGAGGCAGATCGCCCAGTCCCAGGCGTTGCGCGCGGTCCGGGTGTGGGCCTTGCCGCGGTATTCGAACGCCACGGCACGGAAGATCAGTGCCACGAGCACCAGCACCAGCGGGACGTAGAGGGCGGAGAAGAGCGAGGCATACCAGTACGGGAAGGCGGCGAAGGTCGCGGCGCCGGCGGTGATCAGCCACACCTCGTTGCCGTCCCAGACCGGCCCGATGGTGTTGAGCAGCACGCGGCGTTGCTTCTCGTTCCGGGCGAAGGTCTTCATGAGCATGCCCACGCCCAGGTCGAAGCCTTCGAGGAAGAGGTAGCCGCCCCAGAGCACGGCTATCAGGATGAACCACAAGGTGGGAAGGAATTCCACGGTAAGTGTCCTAACTCGTTGGTCGGCTGGTCAGTAGGCGAAGGACAGCACATCGGTGTCCTTCTGTCCGTCGTCGGGGCGATCGTGCAGTTCGGGCATGGCCGATCCGATGCCGCCGCGCACGTAGCGGGTCAGCAGGACGACCTCGACCACGAGCAGGACCGCGTAGATCAGCGTGAGGACGATCAGCGAGAAGAGCATCTCCCCGGCGCTGACTCCCGGGGAGACTGCGGCGGCGGTGTACATGAACACCTGGTCGATGCCCTCGAAGCTCGGGTTGGGTGCCACGACGAAGGGCTGGCGGCCCATCTCGGTGAAGATCCAGCCGGCGGAGTTGGCCCCGAAGGGTGCCAGCATGCCAAACAGTGCCAGCCGGGAGATCCATTTGCTGTGCGGCACGGTTCCCTTGCGGGTCAGCCACAGGGCCACCGCGGCGGCTACCGCCGACAGGCCGCCAAGGGTGATCATCAGGCGGAAGCCCCAGTAGGTGACCTCCATGACCGGCAGGTAGTTGATTTCGGTTCCGGCGCGGTCGCCGTAGATCGGGTTGTCGGGCAGGTGGGTCCCGTACTTTTCCTGGTACTCCGGCAGGAGCGTGTTGACGCCCTTGACCTCGGTGGTGAAGTTGTCGTGCGCGAGGAAGGACAGCAGCCCCGGGATCTCAAACACCCCGACCACGTCGTCGCAGGTCGTTGCCCCGCCGCTGCGCAGGTCCCCGATGGACAGCAGGGAGAATCCGGTGCCGTCGTGGCATGCTGCCTCGGCCGCCGCCATCTTCATGGGCTGCTGCTGGATCATCAGCTGGGCCTGGGCGTGGCCGGAAAGTGCCACACCCGCAAAGGCCACCATGGCAACGACGGCACCGATGCGCAGGGACTTGATCCAGACCCTGTAGTCGATCTTGTCGCGGTTCCTGCCCAGGGTGGCGGACTCCCCCACCACGACCTTTCCGTCGGCATCGACGGTGTCGATCCCGGATTGGCGGCGCTTGTACAGGTGGTACCAGGAGATGCCCAGCAGGAATCCGCCGGCCACCGCGAAGGCGCCGAAGATGGTGTGGGGGAAGGTGACCAGGGCGGTGTTGTTGGTGAACACGGCCCAGGCGTCGGTCATCACGGCCCGGCCGTTGATTATTTCGGTGCCCACCGGGTGCTGCATCCAGGAGTTGGCCACGAGGATGAAGTAGGCCGAGAGGATGCTGGCCAGCGATGCGATCCAGATGGCGGCCAGGTGGATGCGCCTGGGCAACCTGTCCCAGCCGAAGATCCAGAGCCCGAGGAAGGTTGATTCGACGAAGAATGCCAGCAGGGCTTCCATGGCCAGCGGTGCGCCAAAGACGTCCCCGACGAAGCGGCTGTATTCGCTCCAGGCCATGCCGAACTGGAATTCCTGGACGATGCCGGTGGCCACGCCCATGATGAAGTTGATGAGGAAAAGCTTTCCCCAGAACTTGGTCATGCGCAGGTACTCTTCCTTGCCGGTGCGGTGCCACGCGGTCTGCAGCACCGCGACCACCAGGCCCAGGCCAATGGTGAGCGGGACCATCAGGAAGTGATAAACGGTGGTGATACCAAATTGCCATCTGGCAATTTCCAGTGCATCCATGCCAAACCCTTCAATGCCGGAATTCGCGGGCGCAATGTCGGCCCGTCGCCCCAAGTTCTACGCATCGTAGAACTCGTTTCTACCCACTGTAGAAGTATTTCCCTTGCAAACAAAGCCAAGTAGGCGAGTGTGGCGGAATCGTGGCGGAACACACTCAGCCCAAAGCCACCAGCCCGTCAGACATGGCCGCCAGCTTCGACTCATCATCCGCCCACAAATGCCCGTAGGTGCGTAGCGTTTCGTTCGCATCCTTGTGCCCCAGCCGGTGAGCAACCGCCACTGGAGACGCTCCCCCCGCAATCAGCAGCGACGCATGATGGTGGCGGAGCTGGTGCCACCCGGGCCCCATCCACGGCAGATCCTCCCGCGCTTCCGTCCATGCGCCCACGGCCCGGCCGCCGGTGATCACCGACCCCTTCATGTGGAACAGCAAACCGAGGGCTCCCGGCGCCGCAAGCAAGGGTTCGAGCAACGCGCACGTCTTGGGCCCGATGGTCACGTCACGGTAGGAGTAATCATTCTTGAGCGGGCCCAGGAGCGGCTTTGCGATGCGGCTCAGGTGCTCTTGCTGCTCGACAATCACCACGCCGCGATTCAGGTCCACATATTCGGCTGTGAGCCCCCTCCACTCTGCTGGCCGGAGCCCGGTTGCTGCAGCAAAGATCGCCGCCGAACGATACGGTTCCTCGAGCTTGCTCACGATCTGCTGGACCTGGGCAATCGACAAGGGGACGATTCGTTTCCGGTCGCCTGCCGGCATGTTGATTTTCACGCAGGGAAATTCGCGGATCTGCTTGTTCAGTGCGGCGTCGGACATCATGCCACGCACGTACCGGTACATCAGGTAGACCGTGGATGAAGCGAGCCCGGACGCTGCCCACTCGTTCACGACGGCTTGGATGCGGGGTCGGTCAATGGAGTGCATCCAGTCGTGTTGGAACGATTTGAGGATCCAGTTTTTGGCGTGGGAGTCGATGGTCTTGAGGGATGATTTGCGCTGGTGCAGTTGGGCGGCCCGCCAGATGTCCCAGTACTCGGTGAATGGCATGTCGGGTTTGATGCCGTTGGGGTCTAGGGCGTTCTGGATGACTTTGGCGTCGATCCATGCTTTGGCTGCGTCCTTCATTTCGAATGATCGCTTTTCTTCGTCGCCGCGGTCATTGGTCCAGACGGCTTGCCAGCGTTTGCCGATGCCGTATCTTTTGGACCGGGTCTTTTTGTCTTTGAGGTGCCAGGTGTCTGTGACGCGTCCGGTTGCCATGGTGGGGTCCCCCTTATTTTTGGGTTCGCAGAATGGTGCGCATGTAGGCGTGGACGTCTCTTGGGAGGACGTTGAGCTCGTGCGCGAGTGCTGTGGGTGTGTTGTAGATGCGGGCTGCGTGTTGGAAGTCGCAGTGCATGATGAGCCAGGCGGCGGCTAGTTCTTCGGCGTCGCGTTCTTGGGCGAGGCTGTGGCCGTCGTGCTGGAGGGCGGCGTGGGCCGCTTCGTGTGCCAGTGTGGAGCGCCGCTGGGTGGGCGCGAGGTTGTGGCGTAGGCCAATGGTGTTGGTGGTGATGTCGTAGGCGCCCCACCAGCCGTGTGGCAGGTCGGTTTCGATGATGGTGACGTTGAGCTGCACCAAGACGTTTTCGAACATGTGTTCGACCTTATGGGCAGTAGGCGTCAGTTAGTCGAATCTGTGACGAATGTTTCCGAAGCGTTACTGGCTAGTCATCAGGCAGCTGGTCGTGGTCGATTCCAGCCTCGCCCTTGTCGGCCGCGGCCTGGGCCCAGTTCGGCGTCGGGAAGGGGTGCACGTTGTTCGGTGCGTCTTCGGCAGAATCTTCGACCCCTTCGGGTGCGGCCGCGTCGACTCGCTCCATCCACCAGAGCATGTTCTGGGCGGTGTCGAGCAGGAGGCGACGCGATTCCTCTGGGAGTCGGCCGGCTTCCGGGATCAGGAGGTCGTTGTCGCTGGAGGCGTGGATGGGCATCCCGACGGAGACAGCTGCGGCGTGGAGGACGTCGATGAGGCGGACGCCGAGGCCCCTGGAGAGGCCCATGAGGACGTCCACGGTGGGGAAGTCCTTGATGGGCTTGGTGGCGAGGCGCTGGGCGTTGACGGTGGAGGGCACTCCGCCGCATGCAGCGGACAGCCTGGCGTAGGAGCGGTCACCCTTGTGGTTGAGGATGAGTGCCTGGAGGCCGTTCTTGGGAAGTTTGCTTGTCATGCCAACCACTGTCGCTAGTTTCGTCGATTAGCGCATTCGCATACGTTTCCGATGCGCCTACTGGGAATTCTGCCTTATTGAAGTAGATGTGCCTACTAACAAAAAGGCGACCTTCCAGACTGGTGCCTACTTGCAAGAAGCAATTTGCCTGATTCAAGTTGACAACCTGCCTACTGGGATGAGATGCTTTTCCTATCAACAAGAAACAAACCCGCCTACAACAGACAGGAACCCAATGTCACCCTTCCGAACCAAATGCCGCTGGCAGAGAGGAACATACATGCGCCTCGCATCGAAAGAACGATTCAAGACGTTCGTTTACACCAAGCAAGACATGGACGCCATCAAGGCGGGACACCCTTCGGACTTCCGCAAGATCAGCCAACGCAAGTTGGCCAAACGGGTCGGCGTCCACCCAAGCTTCATCAACCACCTGGTGTCCGGCTATCGCACAGACTGCACCACCGAGGTCGCCGAGAGCATCGCGGAGGTACTCGGCTTGGACGTTACTGTCCTTTTCGACCCGCAAGAACCTATTTCAAATCGCAAGACCGCCTGATTCAAGCGGTCAAAAGTTCTGGAAAGGACACGCCGACATGGCTACACCAATCGCACTTGAAGACACCACGTGGACGCAGGACGCCACGGACCTGATTGAACGTTGGGCCGCGGAGGGCCGTCGCTTCACCGCGGACACTCTCCGGGAAGCCATGCGGCCAGCACCGAGGCAGGGCATGGAGGGCGGCGTGTTCATCGCCGCGGCCAAGCGCCGGCTGATCGAGAAGGTCGCTGACAACACGTCCCGCACGAAGTCCCGGAATGGCGGTCACCAGTACACATGGGTGGGCGTGCCGGAGCGTCACCTGCAGGCGGTGGCGGCGTGAGTAAGAAGGTGTTGAGCGTGAAGGAAGCTGCCGAGGAACTCGACATGCATCCGGACACTGTCTACACGCTGTTGCGGCGCGGGGATCTGGCTGGGTCGAAGATGCCGGGGCTTCGGGGGTCGTGGAAGATCCGGGCTTCGGCCATTGATCAGTTCCTGAATCGGCACGCGTACAGCGCATAAAAAATTGGGCCCGCACTCCCTTGAGAAGCGTGCAGGCCCAACCGAAATCAATTTCTGAAAGTGAGTATACCAATGAACGTTTTAGAGAATCCTGTCTACATGGCGGCGGCGGTGACCCTGACCAGTGAGGTCCGCGCTTACTACGCAGAGCACGGCTTCCTCTCGGAGGGTGATTGCTGGGGCCGATTGGTCCGGCAGTTGTCCGCGGCACTGCAGGTGGAGGTCCGCGAGGCCGACCTTGAAGAACTGCTCGCCGAAATCGAGGGCAAGGCCGCTTGTGAGGATGACCGGGCGGAACTCGGCTGGCGTGTGGGCGACCCCGAGTACGCCCCGGCGAAGGCCGACTACCTGGC
Organism: Arthrobacter sp. UCD-GKA; assembly: GCF_001863355.1. Taxonomy (NCBI): domain Bacteria; kingdom Bacillati; phylum Actinomycetota; class Actinomycetes; order Micrococcales; family Micrococcaceae; genus Arthrobacter; species Arthrobacter sp. UCD-GKA. The sequence goes on from NZ_MOLR01000002.1 coordinate 187,791, forward strand.
TGGCTGCGAGGACTTGATCAGCGAGAAGTGCCGGCAGATCCTTTGGTCCCGGTTCGTGCCCGCTCCCATGCCAGCTTTGGCGGTGGCGGCATGAGCGGGCTGGTTTTGACCCAGCGTGGCCGGGACGTCCTGTTCGTCCTGCAGGCGCTCGGCGGAACCTTGGGCGTGTACCTCGGCATCCTGGCCATCACCACCCTGTGCGGTGCGCTGTGACGTGCCGGTGCCCGTCCGGGGACTGCCCCGGGTGGGAACGGAAAGCCGGACTCGACCCCATCAACGACCAGTGCCCCATCCACGGAGAGGAAGCCACCATGACCGCCAAGCCGAAGCCCGCCGGGCTCGTATTCAACGCAGGAAACCACACCTACCGCCTCGACTCCAAGCCCGTCCGCGGCGTCACAGGCCTCATCGGCGCCGGGATCCCCAAGGACAACCTGATCCCATGGGCTGCCGAAGTCGCCGGAACCTGGGCGATGGACCACCTCGACGAACTGCGCACCATGGACCGGGCCAACGCGATCCAGACCATGCGCATGGCATGGCGGAAAGTTCGCGACGACGCCGGGATCACCGGCACCGCCGTTCACGGGCTGGCCGAGCAGCTGGCCACCACCGGCGAAGTCGAAGCCCCCGACGAGCTGGCCGGCTACATCGAGGGATTCGCTGACTTCCTCGAGGCGTGGCAGATCACCCCGGTACTCACGGAACGCCCGTGCGGCAACCGGACAGATCACTTCGGCGGCACGTTCGACATGCTGGCCACCTCTCCCCTACTGCTCACCCCGGAGCAGCTGGCCGACGGCTGGGTCGTTCAGGTCGACCTCAAGACATCCAAGGGCGTCTACGGGGAAACCGCGCTACAGACCGCGGCCTACTCGAAGGCCGAGTTCTACGTCGACACCGCCGGGAACGAGCAGCCCATGCTAAAGGTCGCCAAGACCTACGTCGCACACGTCACCCCGATGGATCGGGAAGGCGTGAACGCAAGGTACGGGGACAAGCCGTTGGGCACCACCCTCTACCCACTGGCCGGATCCCCCGAAGAAATCAATGAGCACTACTCGTGGTTCTTGGCCGCAGCATTCACCGCGAAGACCGCCAAGCTCCGCGACAAGCTCGCCCGCGAACCGCTCGCCCCGCCGGTGAGTCAGCTGGACGTGGCCGCGTGAGCGTCTACAGCTACTTCGACCCGATCCGCCGCGAATCCCTGCACCTCTTCTACGAGGATCAGATGATCGCGCTAGACACCGACAGGGAACGCGACGCGCATCTGTTCAACGGCCACGAGGTACTGCTCCCCCTCGATGCCGTGGACGACCTCATCAATCACCTGACCATCATGCGCGCCGACATCATCAGCCGCTACGGCGCACCATACAAAGCACTCACCGCAAAGGAACCCACCTCATGACCGAACTGGCCACCAACCCCAGCGCATTCACCCCAGCAGTACAGCACGCGAACATCGAGCAGGTCACCACCGACGCCACGATGTCCCTCGAAGCTTGGGCATCCGAACTGGCCCACGCCTACACAATCGCCAACACCATCTGCAACACCATGTTCACCCCGCAGCACTTCCGCGGGAAGCCAGAGGAAGCCGCCGCAGCCATCCTCTACGGCTTCACCCTTGGCATGGCCCCCATGGTGTCCCTCAAGACGATCTACGTCGTGCACGGCACCCCTGCCCTGTACGCACAGCAGATGTACGCCATCGCACTGTCCAAGGGGCACGAGATTGAGCGGGTCTACGCCGACAACGAGCGCGTCGAATTCCGGGCCCGCCGCCGCGGCCAGTCCGGCTGGCAGAAGATCGAATGGACCATCGAACGTGCACGCCAGGCCAAGTACACGGCCAACGGCAAGTACCAAGAGAACCCCATCGGCATGCTGACGGAGAAGTGCAAGGCGGAAGCCGCGAAACTCGTGGCCCCGGACGCGCTGGCTGGCATGAACAGCATCGAGGAAATCGAGTTGGGCGACTACGACCCGGCACCATTCGTGCAGGTCGAACCGACCGCCGCCAAGACCGCAACCCGGAAGATCAGCCGCCCACGCAAGAACGCTGCACCGGAACCGGCCGCGCCGCAGGTCATCCACGACGCACCCGTCGAAGCAGATCCCGATCCCGAGGAAACCGCGGACCCGGACACCGGCCTCATTGAGGACGAAGGCACCCCCGCGGTCCTCGAGGTCAACTACTTCGACGAAATCCAGACCTTGGCCGGGGACAAGGACGCGCTCCGCACCCTGTGGAAGCAGGCCAGCACCGCCGGCGAACCTGCTGACGTCCTCGAAGCCATCGCCACCGCGGCCACCGCCGCATCCTAACCAACCCATCACCATAGGAGTCTGACCATCATGGCAAAAACCACCGAAGCAACATTCACCGACTTCCAGCGCCTCGAATACGTGCAGATCGCACCCCGCGGCGCACTGGTCGCCATCAGCGGACGCAACGCCCAAGGCAAGTCCAGCGTCCTCGACGGCCTCGAAGCGACGATCATCGGGCACAACAAGCGCGACGTGCCTCGCCCCGTCAACGAGGGCAAGAAGACTGCAGAAGTTGTCAACGTCCTCGACAACGGCATGACGCTGATCCGCAAGTACAAGGCCGACGGCTCATCCTCCCTGACCGGCAAGGCGTCCGACGGCGGAAAGATCCCGCAGGCCACGCTGAACGGGATGCTTGGCGCCCTGGGCATGGATGCTGGTGCGTTCTCGTTGCTGGACGATAAGAAGCAGTTGGCCGTGGTCCTCGACCTGGTCGACCTACCGTTCGAACCCGCGGCCCTGGCCGCCACGCAGAAGGACGTTTTCGAACAGCGGACATTCATCAACCGCAAGGCCAAGGAACTCGAAGCCCAGGTAGCCCGGTATGGGGAACTCCCCGCGGCACCGGCGGCCGAAGTTTCAGTGGTGGAGCTGGCCGAAGAAATCCGGGCGGCCGAGAACCTGGCGCGGACGCAGTCCGATGATCGTCAGGAGCTGGCTCGAGCCAACGCGGAGATCGAACGGATCAACACCGAAATCGCCCGGTTGACCAAGTTGCGGGAAGCGGCCGAAGTCGATCATGATCACGCCAACGACCGCATCGACAATCACGCCGAGCTCCCTGACGTTGAGGCACTGCGCCAGCGCATGGCCACCGCCGAGGAAACGAACCGGGCAGTCCGTACCGCCAAGGAAAAGGCGAACCTCGCCTTCCAGCTCGAGGCCACGCAGGAACAGGCCGACGACCTCACCAAGCAGCTCGAGGCACTCGATAAGCAGAAGGCCGACGGGCTGGCCGCCGCGAACTTCCCCGTGGACAACATGACGTTCGACGAGGAAGGTGTCCTGCTCAACGGCCGCCCGTTCCGCAAGGCATCCACCCGCGAACAGACCATCGCATCCGCCAAGATGATCATCGCATCGGATCCGGAACTGCGCGTCATGATCGTCCGCAACGGCAACGACTTGGACTCCGACGGACTCGCCGAACTCGAAGCACTCGGCGACGCGAACGACTTCCAAATCTGGGCTGAATTCGTGGATGAGTCCGGCGAATTCGGTTGGACCATCGAAGACGGAAAGGTGGCCTAATCATGGCCGGCGAAACCATCATCACCGTCATCGGCAATCTGACGTCTGACCCGGAATTGCGTTTTACCCCGTCGGGCAGCGCGGTCGCGAACTTCACCATCGCATCGACCCCGCGGAACTTCGACAAGCAGACGAACGAATGGAAGGACGGCGACACGCTGTTCCTCCGCTGCTCGGTCTGGCGTGAAGCAGCGGAGAACGTAGCCGAATCCCTGACGAAGGGCATGCGAGTCATCGCCCAGGGCGCACTCAAGCAGCGGTCCTACGAAACCAAGGAAGGCGAAAAGCGCAGCGTCACCGAGCTCGAGGTCTTGGAGATTGGCCCGTCGCTCAAGAGCGCCTCAGCGAAGGTGACGCGCACGGCCCGCGGCAACGGGGAAGGCGCGGCGAACCGCGGCGGCGGGTTCGGGGGTACGGCCACCAACGGCTCGTGGACGCCGGACGCCGGTGGCAACGCCGGAGCGTGGGGCGCACCCGCGACCAGCACCGCGGGCGGATGGGGAACCGGCGCACCAGCCGGCAGCCAAGAGCCTCCGTTCTGACCAACTCCAAATGAACTCCCAATAGGAGTTTGAACTTGGAGTTCCCCAATCCCCCGGGGCGTGCCCGGCCCGATCTGGGCACGCCCCATTCCTTTACCCAAAAACAGGAGAAGACATGAGCACGGTAAGCATCAATGTAGAAATCGACGGGCAGCAGCACGACATCAGCGAGTGCTCTTGGTACTTCATTAGCCCATGCGGCTGCACCAGCGGAGTGATGACCACCAAGGACTATGACACGGGCGGCTGGCTCACCACCGAGGACCAGGCAATGGCCTCGTGGACCCCGAAGCGATCGGTTCGCGAGCAGGACAAAGAGCGCGGCGAACGCCTTGAGTTGGGCCTGCGCGAAGACGTCGTGGAGCGCCTGGAGGGAGAGTGCCAACACACCCCGAAGTGGGGCGCGCCGGTCATTCCCGATGGAACCGAGTGGGGCAGCGCAACGGGGCTGCGGACGATTCACGTCGTGGAAGAACTCAAGGATGGCGAAGAACGTAGCGCGTGGCGCGCACCCATTTGCGGCGCAGCGGAGAACTACTTCGAGATAAGCCGTTCCACGCGGGGCGACAAGCCGATGTGCAAGAAGTGCCTCGCGATCGGCGCAGCGGCATGAGCAAGTGCAAGCGGTCCTGCTGCTGGACCCCCTATAACTGCGCCAAGCAAGAGAACTGCAGCTGCCATCAGGAATCCATCCGGGATGCGGAACGCCAGCATCGCGCCGAGGTCTTCGACATCCTCCGCGGCACCACACTGGCCCGGGTGAAGTCATCATGACCATGTTCCAGGCGGTCTGGCCGATCACCGATTCCACGCTCCCGTTCGCTGACCTCGTGTTCGAAGCCGAGCAGGACCTCCCCGCGGTGGCCACCCGGCACGGGGCGACGATCACCGGGCCCGCGGCGTTCCGGGTCGTTGACGGCCGCACACAGCCCGGCTCCCAAGGCGCACACCTATGCGTCGTCGCCACCGCCCCGGCCATCGCCCGAAACCGAAACTACGGATGGATAGCAGCATGAGCAACCGATGGAGGGCGCTAGGAGCGCATATGGCCTACCGAAACAGCGAACTACCCAAAGTTGGCGACGTGATCGCTCATGACTTCGCCGCGTGGACAATCACCGAGATATGGCCCAAGGACGACAAGAGCATCTACCGCGTGAAGCTCGCGCTGGCCTACGGAATGCATGAGACCAGGGAGGGGACGATTAGGCTCAGCCGGTACCAATTTCGGGCCCTGGAAATCTACCCAGTCGGGCGCGTCCCGCTGTGCTCGTGCTGCGGACATCCGGCACCATGCCGCATTTCCGAAGCCGAACGCGTGTCCAGTGAGGTAATGGAAGTCACGGAGAAGCGCATGGCCCGTGCCGGCATCCCTGGCATCTGCTACGCGTGCGGTGAGGTCATCAGCAATCGGCAAGGATCAATCACCTACCCGGCAGACGAAGGCAACGTCCAACTGCCAGGCTACCCATCGCCCCGGTTCCACACCCGTCGAGAATGCGCCGATGCACGGTATGCCTACGCAGGGGACCGGGCCAAGGCCATGCCAGACCATCTGGCGTTCGATGACATCTACGCCACAGAGGAGCGGAGGTCGCTATGACCACGGGGACCCGGGATAAGACCCGCGTGTGTGGCCGTTGCGGTATCCGGCATATTCCGAACGAACGAACCCCAGGCAAGGACTTCTGTCTCGACTGCCGACCTGATGCAGCCGCCTTCGGCTGGTACTACCAACCCTCCTACGGAGAACTAACAAAGGAAACGAAATGAACTGCGGAACGAAAGTTGGCTACGGCCAGCACAAGGCCAAGAACGAACCCGCATGCTTCTGGTGCAAGGAATGGTTCCGGAAAGATCAGGCCGGAACACCAGAGAAGCCCGCCCCCGTCCGGACCAAGGCCCAGGTCGCCAAGTGCGGCACCGTCAGCGGGTACAACAGGCACCGCAAGAACGGGGAAGCAGCGTGTGCCCCATGCCGCGAAGCGGCGAATGAATCCAGTCGGATCCGGAAAGCCAAGGCACGGGGAGAGCGCGCACCCCGCGCCGCCAACCATGGAACGACAGCCGGATACCAGGCACACAAACGACGGGATGAGGAGCCCTGCGAACCGTGCTTGGAAGCCCTGCGCGAGAAGAGCAGGAAGGCCCGAGCGGACGCACCAAGGAAGGTGCGCACCCTGCTGCCATGCGGGACCTCTGCAGCGTACCTACGCCACCTCCGTGACAACGAAGAAGCCTGCCCACCATGCAAGGAAGCGCAACGACTCGACAGCATCGCGAAGCGTGCCCGGAAGACCGAACGTGAAGGCGGTCCGCGGCCTCATGCTGGCCGGAAACCGATCAACCACGGGACGACGGCCGGGAGGGCGCAGCACATACGCCGCGGTGAAATACCATGCGACCCATGCCGGATCGCTTTCAACGAGTACAACCGCCAGTACGGCGCCAGCCGAAGGAAAGCAGCATGAGCGCACAACCGTACCGCCGCGCCCCGCTCCGGTCCCCCCGGCCAGTGTGCCCGGACCCGTACTGCGGGAAGCTGATCGCACCCACCAAGGCTGATGCGAAGCGCCTCCACAAGGAAGTGCAACAGGACAACGGTGACCGCTCCCCCGTGAGGTATTACGAGCACGCGGGCGGTTGGCATTGGACTAGGGATGTCGAAGGCAAGAGCAAGCCGACAGGGCTGTAACCTGGTGGGCGCAGCAACAAGACTGCGCCCACGGCACCTAGTCGGATCAGGCAAATTGACAACTTCAAGTAGTAGAATTGGGATAGGACAGAAAAGGATGACCATCATGAGCGCAAACTACGAATACCGGCCGGGACCCGCACGCAACAAATACGGGGCACTCGCCAAACACCTCCAAGAAAACCCCGGCGTCTGGGCCCTCGTCCGCACCGCCGAAACCGAGCCCGGAGCATGGGCCGCAGCCCACCAAATCAAAACCGGACGCCGCGCAGCATTTCGCCCCGCCGGCCACTACGACGCATACACCCAAGGCCGCGACATCATGGCCCGCTACACCGGAGGAAATTAACCATGGAATGGACAGACGACTTCATCGCCGGATACAACTGGGCCGTCATCAACCTCGAGTCCGCCAGTGAACCGACCCCGGACAACGACCGGAAGATCCGCAAGGCATTCGGCGCATTGATCGACTTCGCCGACAGCAAGCACCCCGAGGCCGGGAAGATTCGCGAGCTCATCATCAACGCCTGGTTCGATGAAGGTGACCACTAGTGGCCCGCAAGTTCGCCCAGATCCTCGTGACCATCTGGGACGACGACGACTTCCTCGACCTAGCCGTACACGAACAGTGGCTCTACCAGCACCTCATCACCCAGGCCGACCTGTCTTATGCCGGCGTCATGGACTGGCGGCCGAAGAAGATCACGCAGAAGGCCGCAGACATCACCCTCGAAGACATCGAGCTCGCCGCCAAGGTGCTCATGGCCAAGAGCTACATCATCATCGACGACGGCACCGAGGAAATCCTGGTGCGCAGCTTCATGCGCAGTGACGGGCTGCTCAAACAGAAGAACATGGGCGCCGCGGTGGCCAAGGCGTACACCTCCACCGGCTCACGAGAGCTCAAGGGAATCATCGTTCACGAGCTGCACAGGCTGCACACGGAGAACCCATCATGGGGCTCATGGGAAGCCCTCGCCGAAGTCATGCAGAAACGTGCCGTTGACCCATCCGGAAAGGCATCGGTAAACCCATCGCCGAACCCATCCACAAACCCATTGAACAGCCCATCCGATGACCCACCGTTCTAGCCATACATTCGGGAAGGGGAACCCATCGGCCAAGGGATGCCGCACACCTTAACACCTCTCACCTAGACACCATTCACCATTCACCGCGGCGGTCTTCTAAGAACTTAACTCACCAGCAGGAACCGAAAAAGCGCAGCGGCGACCAACGCAGGCCAAGCCCAGAGCAACGTTCGCCGCAAACAAATTTCTATCGAGGATGATTATGAAACTCACCGACCAGCAAGGCCAGCGGCTCACAACGATGATGCTGGCCATGCGCCCCGACTGGACTCCCAACAAGCCCGGCATCGTCCTGGCCAAAGCCAATGACACCGAAGGGTTCCCCGCAGCAGACTTCAATCACTGCATCCGAGCCCTCGCCGCATACGCCACCGAGACAGCCCCGGATGGATCGTTCGTGAAGCGCACCCCTAACGTCTACCCGCAGCACGGCCGCCACTGGACCACCACCGCCCCCGACGGCCACGACGCACCACCAGCCCGACCCTGCGGAGACCACGACACCGAACCCGCCCACAACTGCCGCTCATGCAAAGCCGACGTCCTCGCCGGCGACAGGGCCGAAAATATGATCGGGAAACGCACCACACCTACGGTGACCCCGGGACGTAGTCCCCGACCAAACCGGACAAGACGCGACCCAGCATTGGCAACCCCGGGGCATCTACCCGCAGGAGGCGATTTGCCGGACTCAAATGAACGTGGACGAGCAATCCCCCACCCAGCCCCCACCGGGCAGCCCAGCACCCCAAAGAATCAGAATGGAGCCACATCGTGACCCGAGAGCCGACCACCATTGCACGAACCATGCCGCCGATGACGGAGCGGAACCTGCAGTCCGCGGTGCTCAAGCTGGCCGGGTTCCACGGTTACGAGGTGCGGTACCACACCAAGGACTCGAGGGGCTCGCAGGCGGGATTCCCTGACCTAGTGCTGGCATCGGCTAAGCGGGGCCGGCTGCTGTTTCGGGAGCTCAAGACGGATGCTGGGCGGATGCGGCCGGAGCAGAAGGTGGTCCTCGAGGTGTTGGGCGCATGTGGCCAGGATGTGGGTGTGTGGCGGCCGGCTGATTTGTTGAGCGGTCGGATTGTGGCGGAGTTGCGAGGCGTCTCGTTGAAGTAGTTGCACTGCCTACTTGAAGTAGGTAGAGTGATGAGTGTCGATAGAAACCGCCCCGAATGTGGGGCCACCTTGGGAGGAAACCATGACCACTGATCCACGCATCGAAGCCGCAGCCATTGCGCTGTACGGCGACGTGAACAAGTCCCACGCCAACGAGAAGGGCTGGGACGAAGTTCTGCCCCGCTGGCAGGAGAGCTACCGAGGCAACGCCCGTGTGGCCCTCGCCGCCGCGGACAAGGCCGCAACCATCACCGCGGACGACTTGAAGCACGACGAGAACTTCGATCCGATGAAGCAATTCCCCATGGGCACCATCGTGGAATCCAAGGACGGGTCCGTCTGGTACTGGTCCGAAGACGACGAATGGGAAACCTTGAACCTGCCCGGCAGCAAGTCCCTACGTGGCCCCGCCCGCGTCATCCACTGGGGCCAAGCATGAGCGCCCTTGAGTGCCCCAAGTGCGGGACGCCACTAGTCGAACGAGCAGCCTCCGGGCAGACCCCCGAACAGCGGTTCTGCGGCACGTGGTTCGACCATGCACCAGTCCCGGTGGCCGCATGCATGAATACCGGATACACGGTACTCGAACCATCATCCGCGCTACTCGCGCAGCATCAATCGATGAGCACCCTATTCACGGAGGTCACGCCATGAGCGCCCTGACATTCACGTGCCAGGAGTGCGGCACCACCGGCACCAACCGCGACGACTTCAAGAAGATCGGCGTGCAAACCGGCGCGCTGCGGTTCGCCTACATCCTCTGCAACGACCACGCCAAGAAGCACGAAGGAGCCACCAAGTGACCCGCATCCCGCCCGCACTCGCCACGGAACGCCTCGAAGCGGCTGTGCACGCCGCCCGCCGTACCATCCGCCGTGCCGCACTCGCCGTCGACACCGCAGTGTTCACCCCCGGCGCTGACTGGCAAGCCCGCATTGAGGACGTCGTCCGCGCCGGCACCGTGTTGGAACAGGCCGAGGCCGAGCTGGCAGTGGCGGAGGTCGCAGCGTGAGCGGGTACTGGCTGGGCGTCCTGACCATCCCGTTGGGCGTCGCGCTGGCTTACCTGGTCGTGCTGGCACTAGCTGGCATCAGGTGGGCGGCGGGCAAGGCATTCGGTGTTCTGCTCCGCAGGTACCCGCCGATCCGCGACGGGGAGGACATGGGCCTCGACTTCCCCGTTCGGTCCGCCACCGGCTTCGGTCACCGGTCAACGTTCGCGGCAATGGCCCTATCCAATCCGAGAATGGTCCTCTTCGAGCCCATCGATGGGCTCGGGATCTTCATCATGGCGGGCAGGCCGAAAACCCACACCAAGCAGACCCGCCGCGCCAAGCAGGCTATCGAGCGCGCCTACGACGACCTCCTGAAAGCCGACGACCAGTGACCGCGTTCAGGCCCGGCGACCGGGTCCACATGTGGCAGAACGCGTGGCTCGCCCACACCACCGGCACCGTCCAAGGAACTGCCGCCGATGGCCGCATCAAGGTTCGCTGGGACGACGGTCCGACCATCACCCCGCACTACCCCCAACACCTCGAACCCGCAGGAGAACCCATGAGCACGTTCAAGAGCATCTACCAGAAAGACCTGGCCGTCGAAAAGTTCGGCACCAGCCAGATCACGGTCACCCTGGGAGCCCCTGACGAAGAGCCAGCAGCCAAGTACATCTTTGACCGGGACATCGCCCCAGCCCTCGCCCTTGCGATTCTTGAGGCGGCAGGCGTGAAGTCGGCAGAGCCGATGCGATCCGACCGTGACTTCTTCGGCGGGGATGAGCTGGGCGCTGAGTATGCGGTCATGTGGCTGCGAAACCTCGCCAAGCACAACGAGGAAGCCGCCGACCGGGAAGAACTCGAAGGTGAAGCGCTGGTGATCATGAACGTCTATCGGCAGGCAGCCAGCCTGAAAAAGCGTGACTCTTTCAGCCAGATCGCTGACCCCGAGGCATGGCTTGAGGTTGCCAAGCACGCCCGCACCATGCACGGGGTGACGAAATGACCACCCCACCGCTTGACCTGCCCGCACTACGGGAGATTGCCAGCGCCGCGACACCCGGACCTTGGGAAGCCTACGACGCTAACGAGGGCATGGATCGCGCCTACTCGCCCATGTGGTGCGTCGCCAACGAAGAATTCCACAATCCGACTACTGGCGACGATGAAGACTGGATGGGCGTTGAAATCCATGTGGGCGACAAGGCCGACTCGGATCACATCGCCGCGTTCGACCCGCCAACCGTGCTGGCCCTACTCGACCGCGTGGAAGCCGCCGAGCTGTGGACCGTCGCCCACCCGTGCCAGGTGTCGCACGAGCAGCCCTACGACTTCAAATGGTGCGAGACCCACGACCGCACGTTCCCCCTCGACGGGGACTGCGACCACAAGGGCAAGTCGGCGCTCCAGTGGCAGGACGGCCGAGAGCAGGAGCAGCGTGCCCGCGCACTCCGGGCCGAGGCCCGCGCCGAAGCCGCCGAAGCGAAAGTGGCGGCGGTACGGGAAGCCCTCGAAGCCCACCCCAAGGCCTGCGACAGGCACACCGAAGATGACCCGATCAAATGCGGGTGGAAACGCGCAGTAGCCGACGTGACCCGCGCACTGGACGGTGGGGCATGAGCGCGGACGACCTGCCTTTCCGATGCTACCGCTGCGGGGCATTCGTAGGGCAACAGCGCGGCCATGAAGCCGACGACTTCTACCCAGCACCATGCAAGAACCACACCCCCGAAACGGAGACAACACCATGACCACCCTTGAAGCGCGGATCACGGAAGTAATCGAAGTCCACAAGGTAAGAGGGTGGACAAGCGACGGCACCCACCGAGAAATGCGCTGCCACCCGTGCGGGAAAACCATCGGCGGCGCATTCCCAACAATCGAAGCCCTGGAGAAGCACCACTTTGCCGAGGTGATTGCCGCGATGCTGGCCCCGGTGATCCGGGAACGGGAAGCCGAAGCGTGGGATAAGGGTGCAGGGGAAGCTTTGCACCACGTTGGGCTCACCTTCAACCGGCAATCGGAGCTACGCAACCACAACCCCTACCGCAGGAGCAACGATGAGTAACCCCACGCCGACCCTTGGCCATGTCCGAACGGCCTATATCTGCCACAAGGTGGACTGTCGCGACGCCCCGAGAACCGAGAGCATGGTGCAAGCCGAGTTCGACCGCGCTATTGCCAAGGTCCGCGCCGAAGCCAAGGCAGAAGCGTTACGGGAAGCCGCCGCCGCGTACGGGCCAGCTCAGATAAGCGGTTTCTTCCCCGGTCGGGATGGCTACACAAAAGCATGGCTCAACCATCGCGCCGACGAGGTTGCCTCATGACCGCTGTCGAGAAAGCCCGCATGGCCCACCAGCACCAACCCGGCGGCTGCACCTGCGGGGCCAAGACCCTGACCCGCACCGACCACCACGAGCACGTCGTCACCGTCCTCGCACCAATCATCCTAGGAGGCACCAATGCCAGCGACGCGTGAAGCCCGATACCTGTCCGGCGTGGACATCGGGAAGCACGTCCGTCTTATGGTCCCCGGCGGCAAGCACACGGGCCCGTGGGAAATCGAGGGGAAACTCGTCGGTGCCACGCACTTCGGTGACGGAGCCGTAAGCATGATCGTGCTGCGTGCCACTGGTGGACCGCGACAGGTCGGGTACCTCCCACCCGAAACACCCGTCACCATCACAGGGAAGGCATCATGAGCATCCTCGGCTGGATCCAGGCCGCCGCCATGATCGCTGCGCTCATCGCACTGATCGTCGCTCTCATCGTCAGCCAACGAACCCGGAAGCAAGCGGCGGCCCAGCTCGCCAAGAGCATGGCCTCCAAGTGGAGGGAAGACGGCTACCGAGCCGGGATCCTGCGTGAGCCGACCACACTCAACGCGGGCGTGGACATCAGCTGCACGGTCACCGAGGATGACGCGATCCGATGGAAGGTCGGCGACGAACTCATCGGCATACCCGCACCCGGCGGACACATCTACATGAGCAAGGCCGCAGCAGACATCCTGGGCATCGACTACGAAGGAAAAGACGGAAAGGTGATGGACGGATGAAGCCAGCACGCATCACGGGCGACGGGACCGTGGCCGCGGTCTGTGGGGCGAAGAAACGCGACGGGGAAGCCTGCCGAGCCCGACCCATCAAGGGCGGTACCCGCTGCGTCCGACACGGCGGGGCGGCGCCACAGGTCCAAGTCAAGGCCGCCGAGAGGGTGATCGAAGCGAACGCACGCGGCATCCTCGGCCGCATCGACCCCACCCAGCCGCGAGAGAACCCCGTCGAGACGCTGTTGAACCTGATCCACGGGAAGACCGCGGAGGTGTCCTGGCTACGCGGGAAAGTTCAAGGACTGCAAGACGAGGAACTGGTCTGGGGAAAGACTGAGCACAAGGAAGGCGTTGGACCTGAAGGACCGATCAACCTCGACGTGTTCAAGAGTGAGCAATCAATCTGGTGGCGTCTCCTGCGTGAGGCTGAGAACCAGCTCGCCAACTGGATCACCATGGCGTTGAAGGCAGGGGTTGACGAGCGGCGCGTCCGAATTGTGGAAGCCCAAGGCAGTCTGGTGGCCGGCGCTATCAAGTCCATCCTCGACGGCCTCAACCTCAGCACAGAACAAGCCGCGCTGATTCCCGTGCTCGTCCCGCAAGCCCTACGACAGTTGACAGGAGACGCAACGTGAAACAGAAGACAGTCACCGTAGAAGTCCACGTGGACACCACCGAGTTCCGGCGGCAGCTGCAGAATGCTATCCGATCCACCATCGCCCTAAGCCGCCAAGCGGGACGCCGCCGCGTCGACATCAAACGTCGCAAACCACTTATCCACAAGGGGAAGAAACCATGAGCAAGATCCGTGCAGGGGCTTTGACCCAAGAGCACATCGGGAAGACCATCACCGTCAAGCAACGGGAGACAACCATCACCGGCGTGCTGCGCGGGTTCACGATCATGGGAAACCTGATTGACGACACCCAGTTCGGAGACCACGGTGTCACCCGGTGGGCGGTCGGCAACGTGACTGTTCGGGTGGCCATCGTCCCGGACATCGAAGCCAGCTTTGACTCCCGCGCCACCGTGGAGCTGGCGTGATGTGGCTGTGGTGGTCGATCCCCGCCGCATACCTGGCCGTCGCCGCCATGGCACAGCCAAGCATGGCCATGGACCGCTACGCAGACCTTGAGGACCGCTACAAGAATGCCGCAGGGAAGCGAGAGGTGTCCGCCGACGCGTTCTGGCTCGCCCTGCTCTGGCCCATCACCCTCACTATGATGCGTGGCAACCGCGCCATTCAAGCTGCTCTCGACGCCGAACAGCAGCGCGTGGAAGCCCGCAAGCAGATAGCTCAGCACAATCGGGAGGTAGCGCAGCGGGAGGCTGACGAATTCGAACGGGCGCTGAACGGCGGCGATGGACTCCCCAAGCACGTGAAGGCCCGGAACCTCAACCTCGACTTCATCGGCGCACACGTCGCCGGTACAGGGAGCTACGGAGGCGAGTTCACTGGGAATCTCGAAGGAATCAGCTTCGGCAGTAGCCGCGATCCCCTGCACATCCGCGTGGCCGGCGAATACAAATACCCCGACCTCGACACCATCCTGACCATCAACGGAGGACGAGCATGACCGAATGCACTCACTGCAGCGCCGACCTACCCGAGGGCCTCACGCTCTGCAATCAGGGGGCTGATGATCTGCGTCGGATCCTGGGCCGAGTCCGGGACACCCTGAACACTGCCGGGGGCACGCTCACGAACACCGCAGCAGCTCCCGAGCCCATCGGTGGCGGTGGAGGCGGGCAGGAAGCCCCGGGCCTGCCGTACAGCCACGACATGAGCATCTACGTGGGAGAGTACCAAGACGCCATCCGACGCTGGTGCACCCTGCTGGCCAACCACTACGGCGGCACAGCACCCCGAGACACCATCGCGGCAGCTAGGTTCATGTTCGACCGCATCGGCATCATCCGCGGAGACGAAGCGGCCGGCGACCTGCTCAACGAAATCCGGGCAGCGGAACGCAGTGTCATCAACGCCGCCGACCGCCAAGCACCCAAGCTGCTCTTGGGCGAGTGCGGCACC
The DNA here is from genome assembly GCF_001863355.1 of Arthrobacter sp. UCD-GKA. Taxonomy (NCBI): domain Bacteria; kingdom Bacillati; phylum Actinomycetota; class Actinomycetes; order Micrococcales; family Micrococcaceae; genus Arthrobacter; species Arthrobacter sp. UCD-GKA. The sequence continues at coordinate 202,907 of NZ_MOLR01000002.1, forward strand.
CTCCAATGGGTTGACGACCGAATCGAGCCATGTGCCGGCCAGATCATCGGCAGGGAAGGCGACGACCAAGCGAAGTGCGACACCTGCCGCAGCACCCACAGCGCACGGGAACGCATCGAAGCGAAGATCAGCCGCGCCTGGCACGTCGTCGCACCCCTGCGCCAAGTCGTCCACGCGCTCAAAGCTTACGGAATCCACGTCAAATACGACACCGCCAAATCATGGGCCCGACGCGGCAAAATCGGCCCAGTCTGCGACATCAATACCGGCACGGAGGGATACACGCCCGCCGCCGTACTCAACGCCATGCCCAAACCATCTACGTCAACTTTGCAACACGCCTCTTTGAAGTAGACAAACCACTTTTTTGCACCTACGATGAAATCAATATCGGATCACTGACTCGATATCCCACACGTGTGTGGCCGGAACCTATCGACAATAGCGCTGATGAGCCGCGGACCCGCCCACCCCCAAGGGGCCTCCGGACGGCGATGACCAGCAACCGGCCACACGCCAACACTTCCTCGGATCGCAACCAACATTCGCGAACGCGCCGAGGAACCGCACTGCCTGGATCTTCTGACGCACCGCCGGGCAGAGCACGTTGTAAAAACTGAATAGGTAGCGCGGCTGGAACATGAGCCACCCGCGCAGCATCCGTAGCTCAGCAGTAGAGCCATGGCGCGCAGGTGCAAATCCTGCCGGATGCGCACCTGCGCCATGCGGATGCTGGGACGCCAGCTAGCCAACCGCATGGCGCGGCAAGGTTCCCTGACCGAACGGCCAGGTGCTGGCCTGCAAAGCCAATCAAGCGGGTTCGACTCCCGCGGGAACCTCGACTTGGGCCTGTATCGGCAGGTAAGAACCATGGATAGAGCGCTGGCCGGGTCGGGCGCTAGTCCCGCCAAAGCTGCCCATGGTCGCCCAAGAGTCAACGGCTGATAGTTCAATCTGGTGTAGCCCCACATATTCGCAAGCGCCGCTGCAGCGGGACAGCTTGGAAATTACTGGACGGGTTCAGAACACATCTCAGCGGAGAAGAGATACGGGTTCAAATCCCGCAAGCCGACGAGGCCCGCACGCGAGTCGATAGGTACATGACTGTCCAATCACCCCAACGTGCGGTCCTACTCTTGGCCCGAGTGCCTTCCACCTCGGGCCGAACAACTTGACGGCGGCGACAAGCCGACACAACACAATGCGACGGGCTACGCCACGCGCACACCGCGGACCCCGCCGCCGTCAACACACTTGAACGACCGGAAGCGGTGAGGTAGCCGTGAACCTGGACTGGATCGAGCACGCGGCCCGTGCATTTGAGCCAATCGTTCCGAAGTGGGATACGCCCGGCGAAATGGCTGTGGCTCTGGATCCCCGGACGCAGCAGACCAAGGCGATGGACGTCATCGACGAAGCTCTCGTGTGGGCATGGAACACGCCAGACGCACGACTCATGATCGCCATGCCGCCGCAGGGCGGCAAGAGCCAAAGAGCCGTCCGCAGGTACGCCACATGGGCGCTCACCCAGAATCCGGAAACCCGCATCACAGTCTGCTCCTACAACAGCGACACCGCCCGCCGCTGGGGCCGCACCATCCGCGACGACATCCAAGAGCACGGCGACAAGCTGGACTTGAAGATCCGCAACGATGTCGCATCACAGTCCGAATGGATCCTCGAAGGCCACGAAGGCGGCGTGTTCACCGCTGGTGTCGGCGCATCCCTCACTGGCCGGCCATCCGAACTAATGATCGTGGATGACCCGGTCAAGGGCCGCGAGGATGCCGACTCCGAGCGATACCAGGAGCGCAACTGGGACTGGTGGCGCGAAGTTGCCATGACCCGCCTTGCCCCCGGCGCGCCAGTCGTTCTAATTCAAACCCGTTGGTCGATTGAGGACCTTGCCGGCAAGGCCTTGAAAAAGGAGAACGGCGGCGAGGACTGGCGCATCGTCAGTATCCCCGCACAGGCAGACCACCGTCCAGAACTTGGCGAGACTGACCCGCTGGGCCGTGAGCCTGGCGAGTGGATGGAAACTACCCGCGGGATGACCGAGGCACAGTGGGAGCGCCGCAAGCGAGACACCGGGCCCCGCTCGTGGGCCGCCCTGTATCAGCAGTCTCCCACCCCGGACGAGGGTGGCATCTTCCCCCGCGACTGGGCAACCTACGACGAGCCACTGTGGACTGTCCGCGAGGACGGCGCACACATCGTACCCGGCATCGGCCGAGACGATCACGAGCTGGCCGCCTCGTGGGACCTCACGTTCTCCGATGGGAAGAACGCCGACTTTGTTGTTGGCCAAGTTTGGCTGCGCGTCGGCAACCATGCGTACCTGTTGGATCAGGTTCGCCGGCGCATGAACTTCAACGACACGTGCGAAGCGATGCTGGCCATGAAGGCCAAGTGGCCGCAGTGCATTCAGGTGTTCGTGGAAAATAAGGCCAATGGGCCTGCCGTCATCAACGCGCTGCAGCAGCAGATCATGGGCCTGATTCCGATTGAGCCCGAGGGGTCGAAGTCGGCCCGAGCTTCTGCGGTGTCGCCGCTGGCGTTCTCGAAGAACATTGTTCTTCCAACCGCGAAGCTGCTGCCGAACGTTGAGGATCTTCGCGAAGAGCTCGTGAACTTCCCCAGCAAGCACGACGACACCGTCGATGCACTGTCCCAAGCGATCAATCGCCTATTGCTCATGCCCTTGCTCAATCCTGATCAGCGGATCGTCAACCATGACGTGTACGAAGATCACGACTCGCTCGGGTGGAGCATTTCCCCCGTCTAAATTGGAGGTGCCCGTGGGCATTCTAGAAGTGCTGGGCCTCCGAGAGGCCGCCGTGCCCGAGGGCAAGGAACTAGTCGCCACCGGCACCATGGAGACCCTGGGGCATCGCCTCGAGGAACTGACCGAGTCCTATTCCGCGCTGATCATGGCGCGGGAGGATGTGGGCTGGCAGAAGATCACCCAGGACGCCGCGCAGGAGTTCTCCCGGCAAGGCCTCAAGACCTCGGCCGAGCTTGCGCGGGTGTTCCTCGTCGGCAACCCCCTGATCAAGCGTGCCGGCGCCCTGCGCGCCGCCTACGTCCACGGTCAAGGGTGCGGCACCACCGCCACCGGCGACGGCACCGAAGGCTCACAAGACGTCAACGCGCTCATCCAAGAATGGTTGGACGACCCCGAAGTCCGCGAAGTGTTCTCCGGCGCTCAAGCCGCAGAGCGCAACGAAGGCTCGCTCACCACCGACGGCAACGTGTTCTTCTCACTCTTCACCAACCCACTCACCGGCCGGGTGAAGCCCCGCCTGATCGACTTCGACGAGGTCGAGGACAAGATCACGAAGCCCGGCGACAAGACCACCACCTGGTTCTACCTGCGCACATGGGTGGAAGTCGACCAGAACGGCCGCGAGGCCCAACGCAAGGCCTACTACCCGGACATCAGCTACCGGCCATTGGCCCGGCAGAAGCGGATCCAGCAGGGTGGCTCCACGGAGTCCGTCGAGGTCATGTGGGATGCCCCGATCTACCACATCAAGGTCAACGCCTTGAATGGGTGGAAGTTCGGCATCGGCGACGCTTACGCAGCTTTGCCGTGGGCTCGCGGGTTCAAGGAGTTCCTTGAGGACTGGGCCCTGCTCATGAAGTCCCTGTCGCGGATCGCGTGGCAGAACGTGGGCGGGAAGAAGTCGGACGCGCAGAAGCGCCGCCAACAGCTCGCCCAACTGCAAAACATCCCCGCCGGGTCCACGGTCAACGCCAGCGAGGACAACAAGTTCGAGGCGGTGCCGAAGTCCGGCGCCACCCTCGACAGCGAGTCCGCAAAGCCACTGGCCGCCATGGTCGCCAGCGCAATGGGCCTACCGGTGACCATGATCCTGTCCGACCCCGGGCAGACCGGGGCCCGCGCCGTCGCCGAAACATTGGACCGGCCAACACGGCTGGAAATGCAGTCCCGCCAAGAAGTGTGGCGGGAAGCGCGCCGGCAGATCCTCGGCTACGTCATCGAACAAGCCGTCATTGCCCCCCGCGGCCCGCTCAAGGGCACTGTGGAGCGCGACGGCGACCGCCTCCGGGTGCGGATGCCAAACCCCGCGGACATGACGCTGACGATCACGTACCCGGACCTTGAAGACATCCCCCTGGATGTCATCATGGAAGCCCTCGTGGCGGCGACTGGCCACATGCCGCCGCTGTTGCAGGCCGAGCTGATCATGCGGGCACTCAAGGTCCGCGACGTGGACGAGCAGCTGGAACTGATGAAGGACGATGACGGCAACTTCATCGACCCGACAGTGACCGCGGGGCAGGCTGCCGCGGACGCATTCCGGCGTGGCGAAGACCCAACCAACGTGTTGCAGTAGGAAAGTAGGTGCGCGGTGGCGATCACGGATGAAACACTGCTGATCGCCGCCGACACCAAACGCCGACTCCGCACCATGTCCGACGAGCAGATCGTCGCGATCACCCGCGCTTGGGTGGACGCGTGGGACTCCCTCGGCCCTGAGTTCCACGAAGCACTGCTCGAGGTCATAGGGGACGGCAAGACCCGCGTGCCCTACGCCAAGGTGGCAAAGTCGAGGCGGCTCAAAGATGCACTACGGCAAGCCCGCACCACGCTGGACCAGCTGGCCGCGCAAACCGAGGTCATCGTCACCAACGACCTGGCATCCGCTGTGCTCGATGCCGCAGACACGCACCTCGCTGTCTCCCGGTCGCAACTACCGCCGGGCGCCGCGGGCGCGGCCATCAACTTCGATGCCATGTCCAAGACCGCGCTGGACGCCATCGTGTTGCGCTCCACAGAGCAGATCCACGCCTCGTCCCGGCCAATCCCCGCTGATGTTGAGCGGATGATGAAGCGGGAACTCGTCCGGGCCATCGCCGTTGGTGACAACCCACGCACGACGGCCCTCCGCATTGTCCGTGGCGCCGAAGGACAGTTCAACGGCGGCCTTGCCCGGGCGGGAGTAATCGCCCGGACGGAATTGGTGGACGCGCACCGAGAAGGCGCCCTAACAGCCGCACAGCAGAACAAAGACTTGCTCACCGGCTGGGTCTGGTCTGCATCCCTAGACGCCCGCACGTGCCCGTCCTGCCTATCGAACCACGGCAGCTTCCACCCCGTGGACGAGTTCGGGCCCATCGACCACCACCAAGGCCGATGCGCACGCATCGACAAAACGAAGTCATGGCGTGACCTTGGCTTCGATATCGACGAGCCCGATGACGCGATCCCCGACGCTGAGGCCTGGTTCGACAACCTCACCGAGGATTCTCAACGCCAGATCATGGGGCCGACGAAGCTCAAGATGCTGCAGGACGGCGACATCCAATGGGCCGACCTCACCAAGCGAGTCGAAACGCCAGGGTGGCGGGATTCCATGACGAACACCCGCGTGAAGGACTTACGTCCCGTCGCTTAGGGATGGTTCGTACTGGATCGCTCCGCACCACTTACATTCCACGGACATGGACCCGCCGCTCATGCGCAGGTAGACGCCGTGCAGCTTCCACGAATGTCCCGGGCATTCCCCGGGGACGCCGATGGCGTCGTTCCTGTCGTCTTTCCCCATCCCACAAGCATAGGAGGTCGCGATGTCGACTTTGATCAAAGAAGCAGCCACCGCGACCACCACAGCGGTATCCGGCAGCCGCCAGCTCATCGCCCTGATAACCCCCGGGTGGGGATCCTCGGGCTACTACTCCGCCGAAGTCCTCGAGCAGGCAGCCAACGACCGCGTGTTCCCCAAGGGCACCCGCCAGCACATCGACCACGACGGCGAAATGGCCCGCTTCGAACAACCAGTCGGGTCCATCACCACGCTGGCCGCAGCCCTGGCCGAAGACGCCCGCTGGGATCCGGACTACGTCCACCCCAAGACCGGCGAAAAAGGGGCCCTGCTCGCCGAGTCCGACGTGTTCCCCCGCTGGCGCGCCGACCTAGCAGCCATGAAGGACTCCATCGGCAACTCCATCGTGGCCAGCGCCATCATGTCCGAAGGCGAGGTCGACGGCCGCAAGGGAATGATCGTGGAGAAGCTACTCCCAAGCACCCTGAACCGCGTCGACTACGTCACGGCAGAAGGCCGCGGTGGCCACATCAGCGCAGTGCTCGAGTCCGCACTAACCCGCCACGCAATCGAGGCTACGGCCAACGAGACACGCCAGCTCATCCTGGCAGCACTCAAGGCCGCCCACGGCGATGAAGGCACATGGGTGTGGATCCGCGACTACGACGACGCCAAGGTTTGGTTTGAAGTCGAGTCCGACGAATCCTTCAAGATCTACGAGCAGTCATGGACGCTGGCCGAAGGCGCCGTGTCTCTCGGCGATGGCCGCATCGAAGTCCGCTCCACGACTTCATACGTTCCCGTCACCAGCACGACCGAAGCGCTACGCACGGTCACCAAGAACTCCCCGCCGGTCCCGGCCGGGGCAACCACAAATCAGGAGGAAGCCACCATGGCAACCATTGATGACAAGGAACTCGCCACCCTGCGCGAGTCCGCCAGCCGGGCCACCACGGCCGCAACCGAACTGGCCGAAGCCACCAAGCGCGCAGAAGCCGCCGAGGCCAAGGTCGCCGAGTCCGAGGCAAAGGCCACCAAGGCCACCGCCGAGGCCATCGTCGCCGAAGCATTCGGTGACACCGAAGCCAAGGTCACCCGCGCCGCGCTGATCACCGCCGCACTGGCCGCCGAAGCGTTCGACGCCGACAAGCTCCGTGCTGACGCCACCGAAGCCGCCGCAGAAATCGCGGTCACCCACGGCGCCGGCACCCCCCGCGGACTCGGCGACACCATCGTCGAATCCAAGACCATCACCGACGACGACATCGTCAACGCACTCTAAGGAGGCACAACATGGCAAAGAACCAGCGCTACACCCACGCCAAGCACATTGCCCTGACCGCCACCAAGGCCATCGCCTCCGGCGACCCGGTCCTCATCGGTGGATTCGCCGGCGTCGCCCTCATCGGTGCCGCCATCGGCCAGAAGGTCACCGTCTGGCTGGACGGGTCCTACGACCTGACCGTCACCGGCGCAGCAACCGAAGGCCAGGTCGTCTACATCACCTCGGCAGGTGCGCTCACCATGACCGCGACCGGCAACACCCCGTTCGGTCTCGCCATCAACTCCAAGGGCACCGGCTCCGGCGTCCTCGAGGTCGCGCCGCTCGGCAAGACCGTCCCCACCACCGGCGCCTGATAGGAGCTCATCACCATGGACATTTTTGACAAGCAGGGGTGGCGCACCGCCACCGACCCGCAGGAACGCGTGCACGAAGCTGCATCGTTCTTCGGCAAGGGCCGCCGCGGCGGTCCGCTCGCACAGGCCGAGGTCGTGGAAGCATTCTCCACGTCCGACTTCCCCGTCCTGCTGGGCGACGCCTTCGAAAAGAAGGCCATCGCCGCCCAGAAGGCAGCAATCGACGAGTTCGAACCAATCCTGGCCAAGGCCACGTCCCCGGACTTCGAACGCCGCAAGCTCGTGGACCTCTGGTCCGGCGACGAATTCGAGCGCGTCGGCCAGGGCGAAGAGTACAAGGGTGGATCCCTGAACGAAACCGACCTCACCCACGGCACCGCCAAGTGGGGCAAGTCCTACGGACTCACGTTCGAGCTGCGCCTGCGCCGCATGTTCTCCGACCTCGCGAACTTCCCGGCCTTCCTGGGCAACGGCGCAGTCAAGGCGAAGAACACCGCCGTGGCAACCAAGCTGGTCACCGCCGGCGCATGGTCCACCGACGTGTTCGGCACCGTCGAGGCCGTGGCGTTCTCCGCCGACGCGCTGGATGCCGCCGTCAAGGCCCTCGCCCAGCGCGAGGACCACCGCGGCGACCTCGTCGACACGTCCAACCTCGTGCTGGTGCACGGACCGGGCATCGCCAGCGAAGTCACTCGCGTCCTGAACGCGGCCAAGGTCGTCATCAAGGTCGTCAACGGCTCGAAGACGACCGAGACCGAAATGGACAACCCGTTCAAGGGCCTCGTGACCCCGCTGTCGTCCCGCAGCATCGGCAAGGCACTGGGCGCCAACCAGGGCAAGGCTTGGGCTCTGGTGCAGAGCAAGGATTCCAGCCTGCCGTCCCTGATCGAAACCGGGCTCGAGGGCCACGACGGCATGGTCGACATCCGCGTGAAGCGTGACCAGGGCGAGCGCGTCGGCGGGGGTGCTGTCTCCATCGAGGACGGCAGCTTCAACGATGACACGATCTGGTACCGCGGCCGGACGTTCTTCGACATCGACAAGGGCTTCGGCACGGGCGTTTACGCTTCCAACGGCGCCGCTTAGCCTCACCCGGCATGCGCAGGCCGCTGCAGACACCCTCTGCCGCGGCCTGTGCGCGCCACCCCACAACTCTTTTGGAGGTTCGCATGGCTGACTACACCACCCCCACCGGCCAAGTGCGGTTGCTCATCGCGGACCTCGCCGAGCCGCCTCTCATGGCTGATGACGTGCTCGAGGGCTACCTCGGGTTGCACGGCTACGCGCTGTGGGATCCGGACAGCATCACCCGTCCGGGGATCTGGCGGGCCGCGGCCGATGCGCTGGATGCGATCGCGACCAGCGAAGTGCTCACGTCGAAGAAGATCCGCACGCAGGACCTTTCCACCGACGGGCCGGCGGTCGCCGCAGAACTGCGCAAGCAGGCCGCAGCACTGCGCGGCAAGGCTGACCAGGCGGAAGCGGCGGACGATTCGTTCTTCGAAATCATCCCGTCCTGCGGATCCCGCGGCGCCGAGGGCGAAGAGGCGCGCTGGTGAGTCCCCTCCCCAACGCCATGGTCATCCCGACGAACTGGGCCGAGCATCACCGCCCGGTCGCCGTGCAAACGATGACGGCCATGTGCACCATCCGCCGCATCCAAGAAGGCCCCGCCCCCTACCCGCTGCCCGACGGCTGGACCAACGAAGTCATCGTGTGGGCGGGCATGTGCCGCCTGCAGGAACTCAAACGTGAGACCTCCCCGGTGACCGCGGAGCAGCCTACCGAGCTACGCCAGTACCTGATTGCACTGCCCTTCGAGAACCGCGAAGGTGTTCCGCTCCCCCAGCTGCACACCGGGGAACGTGGCGACATCGTGGCCACCACCGGCCGCCAGTTCAACCTCAAGCAATCCATGGCCGGCAGCCTGCTGTGGGAGAACGATTTTATAGCCCTCGAGAACCAGACCCAGCAGCAGCCCTAAACCTTCTTGCGGTTCGCGAAGTTGATGTACCAAAGCAGCGCGAGCAGGCCTGTGATCACGGCAAGCACAATCCCGACGGTCGTCCAGAGCGGTGCAGCGATACCGCCGACGAATGCCAGTGCGGTTACGACTGCGAAGAAGATGACGCCTTTACCCAGGGACGTGTCCTGCTGATTTTTCGACATAAGCACCACCCTACCCAAGCCCGCCCACTGGTCGGGCTTTTCTCATGCCCCGGAGGTGCCCATGGAATTTGATGCATCCCAGATGTTCCAACTGGCCGCGGACCTGCAAAAGGTCCCGTCCAAGGCGATCCCGCTGGCGTCGAAGGTGGTCCGCAAGACCGCCAAGGATATCGAGGGCACCGCCAAGGTCTTGGCGCCGGTCGATACGGGCAACTTGAAGAACAGCATCGGCAGCCAGGACGTGGGCCCGCTCGAGGCTGAGGTCCGCGCCACCGCCTCATACTCCATCTACCTCGAGATGGGCACGAGTCGCATGGCCGCGCAGCCGTTCATGGGCCCGGCCGCTGACAAACACACGCCAGCGTTTTCTGACGCGATGGCTCAAATCATTGGCGGTGCGCTCTAGTGGTTGACCCGAACGACCTTGCAGACCTGTTGCTGGCCAAGCTCCGGTCCCTGCCGGACATCGGCGCCCGCGTCTATGACGGCATCGTCCCGACGAAGGTCCCAACGGATGCAGGCGGCATCTACATCCGCCCCTACATCGCGTTCTTTGCGGGGCTGGGCTCCGATCTGCCAGCCGAACGCGACCTAACCGGACTTGTGGACACCAGCGTCCTTGGTTGGGCCCCGCAGACCACGGTGGTCGGCCCCGACGCACGCATCTGCCGCCTCGCTGCCCAGCAGGTCACCGCGGCACTCACCAACCTGCCCATAGGCGGCGGATTCCTGATGCCCGACGCTGACGCATTCCGGGTCACACGACCCCTCACCGACACCCAGGTCACTCCGGCCCGGGCTTACCTGCCGCTCCCGTGGCGGCTCATCACCAACTAGGAGGCCCACCGTGGCAACCCCGAAACAGGTCACCGAGCCCGCCAAGCCGGTGGACACCGTGACCGAACCCGCAGCGGCCGAAGCGCAGTCCATCGACATGGCCAAGCTCAAAACCCTTGACCCGCGCCGCAAGGTCTTCGTCCGAGACGTCCGCACCGGACGCAAGTACGACAACCCAGTCCCCGAAACACACCTCGTGATCTTCCCGCACCTGCGTGAGGTCGCTTCCAAGAAGGAAGGCAAATAACCATGGGCCAGAAAATGCTCACCGACGCGAACCGCCATGCCGTGTTCGTTACCGACCTCGCCGACTACCGCGCCCCGAAGGCCAGCGAACTGACCGGCGTTGGCGCCGTCGTGCTGTCCTGCAACGTGACCGCCGCAAACTTCGTCCTCGGCGCCACCGGAGACGACGCGATCAGCGACCCGGCCCTGTGCGCGTCAAGCAACTCGTCCACCCCCGGCCGCACCAACTACGAAGCCGTCATGGACTTCTTCCGCTGGAAGGACGCCATCGACGACATCCCGTGGGAGACCTTCACCTCGAAGGGCATCCACGGCTACATCGTGTCCCGCATCGGGCAGCAGCCCGAAGGCACGAAGGCGCATGAGCACCCGTTCACGGCCGCCGATGAGGTGCAGGTCTACGAGGTTCTGACGAACACCCCGCAGATCCTGTCCCCGGCCGACGCCGGCTACGAGAAGTTCAAGATGAACTTCTCCGTGCAGGACAACGTGGACGAGCGCGCCATCGTGGCCGCCGGAGTCTAACCACTCCCTCCAAGACCCCGTGGCGGGGCGTACGTCAGACTCCGCCCCGCCACGGCACCACCCCCGAGTCTGACGACCCCCAAAGCAATGGAGTCTGACCATGAAGCGTTCCATCCATTTCCAGTCTGAGCTCGGCACCGAGCGCAACGACAACCTGCAGGCGTGGGCGCTGGCCAACGGCGTCTCCCCGGAAGACATCCCGATCACGTCGTGGGCCGAGGTCGACACCGACGCGAACGAAGTCACGTTCACCGTGATGCAGCGCAATGACGACGGCACCAAAGCGATCGACAAGACCACGTCCGACTGGGCCTACCTCAAGTGCACGCGCACCGTCCCGCTGCTGTCCGCCCCCGAAGACCACAATCTCTAAACCATCAGGAGTCTGACCATGGCTGAAAACCAGAACATCCCCACCGCTGAACTCGACTTCGACGAATGGCTGGCCGGCGGCGAACGCACCACCCACCACGTCACCCTCTTCGGACGCCTCGACCTGCTCGCCGACATCGAAGAACTCGAAAAGCAGCGGATCCCCTACGCAGCACCACCCGAAGGCGACGAAGCCCTCGGCGGCGAAACCAACCCGAACGCCGAACTCGATGCCAAGATCGCGGTGCTCGAGGCGCAGGTCTACGCGTCCAAGCGTGAGTTCCGGGTCTCTGCCATCACCTACAACGAAGAGCAGGACCTCTTGGACCAGATCCGCAAGGACCTCGCCACGGAGATTGAGGCGGCCGCCGCGGAGGGGCGTCGGGAAGCGAAGACCACGGCGAAGCTCATGGAAATCACCGCTCCCGCCGACATCAACGCGTTGGCGCGCACCGGCGCCAACGAGAAGACCAATGCGGTCATCTCCCGAGAGCTGCGCGTTCGCAAGATCGCAATGGCCGCAAAGACCCGCATCAAGGGCGAATGGGCACGGCTGGAACGGAGCCAGGTTGAGCTGATGCTCGCCAAGCTCGGTGACGCGCAGATGGGCCTCATCGCTGACGCCGTCATCGCATCCTCCGATGATGTCCCGTTGGTGACCGTCCCAAAATCGTAGAAGCCCTCACGCGCCCGCGTTGGCAACACCTCATCGACTTGGTGGAGACAGCGCGGGCGTGCACCATTCCCGTGACCGTGCTCTTGGGCGTGCGGGAGCAAGACGGGAAGTACAACGACCGCGACCGGATCATGCAGATCGCCTACACCAAGTACCTGAACAGCCTGTGCAACGGCTGCGGACTCCCACATTCCATGGTCCGCGGGGACGAGAACGTCGGCCGCATCGAATGGCACGACGACGCCATCTGTCACGGCTGCGCAGCTAGGGACTCACTGGCCGAGGACAAGAACCGAACCAAGTACCCCGGCCAACTGATCTACCCGGTAGACACCTACGCGAACTAGCTGGTGGGAGTCTCCCGGCGCCGGCCAACACCCACAAGCAACGTGACCAACCCCGCGATGGCCACAAGGATAGCGAACCCCTGCAGTCCAGGCGCATCCCCATAACCGCCAGCCAGCGCAACAGCAATGCCCATCACGAGCATTGCGAGTCCGGTCATGATCGTGTTGTGGCCGCGCTTGTGCTGCACGTTCCCAGTCGTGTTTGTCATGCCGCAAGCATCCCATGTCGGGGTGACGAAAACTAAATATTGGAGGCCCCGCGTTGGCAACTCGTGACGTGACAGTACGCATCAAGGCCGAGATCGGTAGCTTTAAGCGTGACATGATGGTCGCCGCCGGCGCCGCCCGCAAGGCCGCCCAAGAAACTGAGGCAGCCAGCACGAAGGCCAGCTCCGGCATCGGCAAGCTTGGCCGCGTCGCTGGAATGCACGAGCAGGCATGGGGGCAAGTCTCCACCGGCCTTGTCGCTGGCGGTGTTGCTGCAGCTGGTGGCGTCGCACTGGTCACGAAGGCCGCGATCGACTGGGAGTCCGCCTGGACCGGCGTCAAGAAGACTGTCGACGGCACACCAAAGCAGCTGGCCGAGGTCGAAGGCGGCCTGCGAAATCTTGCGCGGACACTCCCGTCCACACACACCGAGATTGCCGCCGTAGCCGAGGCCGCGGGACAGCTGGGCGTCAAGACGGGCGACGTTGTCGGCTTCACGAAGACGATGGTCGACCTCGGCGAAACCACTAACCTGACCGCTGAGGAAGCGGCCACGAACATCGCCCAAATTTCCAACGTCATGGGCACCATGAAGCGCGAAGGCACCGAAGGCGTCGAACGATTCGGGTCCGCACTTGTAGCCCTCGGAAATGACGGCGCATCCACCGAAGCTGAAATCTTGTCCATGGCCAGCCGCATTGCTGGTGCCGGCGCAACCATTGGCGCAACAGAGTCCGATGTGCTGGCGTTGTCCAGCACGCTCGCGTCGATGAACGTGAAGGCCGAGCAGGGCGGCGGCGTCACCACTCGCGTCCTGCTCAAGATGCGCTCCGCTGTCGACGAAGGCGGCGAATCGCTGGAAAGCTTCGCCGAAACCGCGGGTGTCTCCGCTGACGAGTTCGCAGCAAAGTTCCGGGAAGACCCGGTTGCGGCCCTCGATCTGGTGTCCAAGGGCATCGGCAAGGTCAACGAGTCCGGCGGCAACGTCACCAAGACGCTCAAGGACATGGGCATCAAGGGCACCGAGGAAACTCAGGTCATGCTCGCCCTCGCCGCGTCTGGTGACCTGCTCAGCGACTCCCTGAAAACTGGCAGTGAAGCGTGGGCCGAAAACCTGGCCCTCGCGAAGGAAGCCGACCAGCGGTACGGCACGACAGAGTCGAAGATCAAGGCCGCACTCTCGAGCATCCAGGACTCTGCCATCACGTTCGGTGGTGTCATGCTGCCTGTGGTCGCTGGCGTCTCTGAGGCAGTCGCTGGGATTGCTACCGGATTCGCAAAGATCCCTGCGCCCATCGCCGGAGCCCTGACTGTCATGACCGGATTCGTTGGTGTCGGCGCGCTTGTCGCTGGCGTCGGCATGAAAATGGTTGGCTCGTTCACGTCCACCATGGGCGGGCTCAAAGCCCTTGGCCTCGAGTTCCCCGGGCTCACCGGCAAGATGGAGAAGTTCGGCAACGCTGCCCCCGGTATCGCGAGGAAGTTCGCGAAGTTCGCCGGTGCTGCGGTCGCCATCACTGCCGTCACCGTGGCAGTTGCCAAGCTGGCTGAGGCATCCTACATGTCCAAGATCGACGAAGGCATGGGCCGCGTTGACCTGGCGCTGTCGAAGGTCATCAACAATGCGCCGGATGCTACGGATGCACTCGATGCTCTGTTCAAGAACACGCGGGGTGAAGGCCTCACCGACGACATCTACAGTCTGGGGTCGGCGATTGATCGTACGTTCAACAAGACGTCCGGTCAGAAGTTCAACGACTGGGGCGAAAACCTTGTCACCTCAACCATTGGGGTCAAGGGCTCCCTCGCGATGACCGAAGACGCTTTCGGGCGTATTGATCAGTCCCTCGCGGACCTTGTCGGATCCGGCAACATTGAAGGTGCAAAGACCGCGTTTGATGGGATCGCAGCGAAGTTCGTCGAGCAGGGCCGCACGGTCGAAGAGGCCAAGGCCATGTTCCCTGGCTACGCTGACGCGCTGGCCGGTGTCGCAGCTGAGGCAGCGAACGCTGGCGGCGGGCTCGAAGCCCTCGGTGCTGGTGCTGACGCGGTTGCCAGTGGCGCTGCGGGAGCTTTCGTTCCGTCCAAGGACATGGCGAAAGCTCTCGAAGAGATCGGTGTCGCCGCGGACGGATCCGTGACCAGCCTGGGCAAGTTCACGGACTTCCTGTTCAACTCCGGACTGGCAATGATGTCGTCGAAGGACGCCGCATTCCAGTGGGCCAAGGGCCTGCGCGACATGGACGGTGAAATCAAGAAGATCACCGACTCGCAAGGGAAGCTCGGGAAGGTCCTAAACAAGGGAAAGACCGATTTCAACAAGAGCACGGATTCTGGCTACGCCGGCCTGCAGCTATTCCAAGGGAAGCTGCAGGAAGGCATCGCGATCGCCCAAACGTACGCGGCCGACACCTCGAAGTCACAGAAGGACGTGGTCGCCCAGTACCAAGCCACCTACGATGCGGGCATCAAGTCCGCTGAGGGCTTCGGGATCATGGGCGATAAGGCCGACGCGCTGGTCCGCAAGACGCTGGACATCCCCAAGGATGTAACCATCGCTGCGTGGGTCGACGACCAGGCTACAGCGGCCGCCGAGCGGATCACTGGGCAGCTGCTGGAGATACCCAAGGACCTGAAAATCAAGGCCTTGGTTACTGACGATGGCACCGCGAACCTCACCAAAGAGCAGATCGCAGCCATCAAGGGCCAGACAGTCGGCATCGAAGTGACCGACGAGGGAACTGTCCTCACCACGCAGGGCAAGATCAATGGCGTCACCGATGGAGACGCGAAGATCCTGGTCGGCGATGACGGCACGGTCACTGTCGTGCAAGGTGGCATCAACAACGTCAAGGACGGGGCCGCTAACGTCCATGTGACCGAGTCGGGGCTCTCTTGGGTCCAGTCGGCGATCAACAACGTAAAGGATGGCTACGCACAGATCCACATCAAGTCCGTCTACTCCGGCGACCGGCCACCAGCTGCCGGCCCAGGCGGACGTGGCGGGCCCACCCGGGCGATGGGCGGCCGGGCTCCTGGCCTCGCCGGCGGCGGCCGTGTCCCGGCAACAGGGCTTGGCACCGACATGGTCATGGGCGTCAACGAACGCGGCATCCCCCACGTTCGTGTCGATGATCGGGAATGGGTGATCAACCGCCGGTCCTCGGACAAGCATGATGCCCTGCTGAATGCGATCAACCGTGACGATCCGCGGGTTGACCAGCTCAAGGGGCTGGCCGGCCTCGCCGGCGGTGGCCGTGTTGGTGCAGCTGAGAAGAAGGTGTCGTCCACGAAGCGTGCGTACGACCGGATCAGCGGCGACAAAGCGAACCGACTCCGGAAGCTGGCCGCGAAGGATCAGTGGGAAGCAGCCAAGGCCGAGCTGGCTGCGGTCAAGAAGTCTGGCAAGGCTTCGGAAGCTGCGGCGAAGAAGTCCGCGGATGCTCGCAAGAAGGCGGCCGAGGAAGAGAAAGCCCGCCAGGGCCGGCTTTCGGATTCGCGTCGTGAGCTTGGGACGGATCTGCGTCGGGGGAACATCACTGACGCGTTCACGTCCGGGTCCGGCATGGGTCAGGTTGACAAGCTGCTGGAGGGATCCCGGAACAAGGACTACTCGCTGTCGAAGCGTCGCGGGTTGGCGCGGGATGCGAAGGCGCTTGAGAAGGCGCTGACGGCACTCACGGGCAAGTCCGAACGTTTGGAGGCCGCTCTCAAGGCGGCAACCGAGCAGGCGGACGAGCTGCGTTCCGTGCGAGATTCTGTTGCCGGAGGGCTTCGGGGCGAGTTCTCGATGTCCTCGTTCATTGGAGGCCTTGACCACGAGGCTGGCGGGCCAACCGTCAAGGGAATGATCGGGTCGGCGAAGTCTGCGGCCAACCGCTTCGGGGCATTTGCGAAGAAGCTGGATCGGTTGCGGGCCAAGGGTTATTCCGAGGCAATCATTCGTGAGATTGGCGAACTGGGCACCCTGGAGGGCGGTGCGGCTGCGGACGCTCTATTGCAGGGCACGAAGTCCGATGTGGGCGCACTGAACAAGCAGTACAAGCGCATGGATTACTGGTCCGGGCAGGCTGGTGAGTCGGTCACGAAGTCCATGTACAAGGGCGGGCTGGACGCGGCAGACGGGCTCGTGCGTGGCCTTGAGTCCAAGACGAAGAGCGTGGAGTCTGCGTTCTACAAGCTGGGCAAGTCCGGAGAGAGGGCATTCCGCCGCTCGCTGGACATGCACTCCCCTTCGCGCACGCTGTTCAAGGCGGGCATTGACGCGGGAGACGGTGTTGTGGGCGGTGGCTTGGCGAGCATTCCGAAGGTTGAGGAGGCATTCGCCCGGATGGGCCTTGCCGCCGAGGGGGCTTTTAGCCCCATGCTGTCGGTGCCGCCCTCTGCCGAGGTTGCGCGGTACGCTGCCCAGCCCGCGGTATCCCATCAGGTGGACACTACCGCGATTGCTGCGGCGGTTGCCGGGGCCATCGCCAGCTATCAACCAGTAGTCAGCATCAACGGGCGTCAGTTCCATGGCGTAATGCAGGAAACCAATCAGCAGTTCAAGTCTCGTTAGGAGGGTCTTTTGACCACATATATTGGCCCTCGTGGCGCATTGGTTGGGTTCCGCTGTCCGTCCACGCTGGAGATTTCCAGCCAGCGCCCCGCATCATATAGGCGGACACTGGGCGGCAAGGTGAAGGCCCAATATGGGCATCCGGCCAAGCGGGAGTGGCAGGCCAGCATTGGCTCTGCCACTCCTGCGCAGATGGCGGGGCTCACTGCCTTGGCCGAGCACCTGTATGGGCCGCCGCCTTGGGTGTGGGTGGATGCGTGGGCGCAGGTCACCAACCTGCTCCAGCCCGCGCAGTCCATGCCGGGCGCTGGCAATCCCGGTACGTGGACGGGTGACGCCATTGCCGGCGGTGCTGTGACGTTGGCAGACGGCACGCGCCCGGTTCAGTCCTTGGCCAGCGGCGGCGGTGCGGTGACGTTCGCGTATACCAACGGTGCGCACGACCGGATACCTGTGGTCCCGGGCCTGCCGTTTACGGGGGCCGTGTACGGGTCCGGTTCAGGGAGCGGCACTGTGACGGTGGGTTTCTTTGACGCGGCCGGCGCGGGGCTGGGCACCTCATCCACGACGTATGCACTGACCGGAACCCCGAGGCGCTTGCACCACACGGTGGCGAAGGCCCCGACTGGGGCCGCGACCGCGTACGTGCGGGCCACGGGGTTCGCGACCTTGGCCCTGCCGTCCGCAACATGGACCGCAGACTTGGCTGAGTGGACCACCGGCAAGGGCTGCGGGCTGGTCGTGGTCGAGGGGTTCAGCGAGTCCGTTTCCCATGCAGTACGAGATGAGCCCGGAATGCGCCGATCCGGCGTGAGCTTCACAGTGAAGGAGGTGGGTTGATGCGTTCAGTTCCAGGATGGCCCTCTGACACAACGGCCCTTCGGCCCACAGCAACGGTCCGGGTCAATGGCATTGTCCGTGAGGTGGAGTCCCTGTCGGTGAGCGCGGATCTCAGCGGTGCCATGCCGGCGCCGGTGGTGGGCGGGTCGGGCATCACCGCTGCGACCGGCGACCTTGACTGGGCGGAAGGTCCCGTGGTTGCACGAAACCCGTCCTTGCCGTGGGTGAAGTCCGGGGGCTGGCCTCCGTCCGCGAATGACCGGGTGGAAATCAGTGCCGGGTATGGCGGGGTGGAAGCCAAGCAGTTGACCGGCAAGATCCGCGGCACCAGTGGGTCGTTCGCCGCCGATGACAAATCTTCGAGCGTCGAGGATGACATTGCCAAGCTCCAAGAGGAACTAACCTTTTGGCCGCTGCTGGATGCCATGCCCTCGGAAACCGATGGGGTTTATCCGCGGTATATTTCGCTGCTCACCAGCTATGTGGTGGACCGGGTGGCTCGGGCATGCGGCTTCTATGCCACGCCTCGCCGGTCGGTTGGGTCGATCATGTCGGCCCCGATGATGGGCTCGACATGGCCAGAGTGGGGCACCCTGGAGTCTTCGATCAACACGGACTCCGCACTGGCGTACCCGCGCTGGACAAAGACCACGTGGGGCGTCGCTGTGAATGGCGTGAATGCGGTCTATCGGCCCGTGTTCCTTTCAGGTGAAAACGGATATCTGGACAAGCCGATGGAGGTCACGCTCTGCCTTCCCTCGGACACTTCTGGCACCTGCTATGTGGCGGTGTGGTGGCAAGGGCAGGTTGGCGTTCGGCTGAACATCACTGCGAATTCCATCATCGGTCAGGTGCAGAATCCGGCCGCGGTGACCGTTTGCCAGACCGGTCGGGTCGGGGCGCGAACCGTGACCCTGCGCGTGGTGAAGAACGGCACAAACCTTGACTTCGAGCTGCGCACAGACAATGGCCTGTCCGCGACCGGAACCGCCCCCATTCCGGAAGGTACGTGGTACCGGCCGGTGGATCAGGTGCGTGTGTTCGGGACCGGGACCTTCGGCGGCGTGCAAGTCGCATTCCCCGGGGCTGCGTTCTCGCTGCTTGGGCAGGTTCCCACCGCCAAGATTGAAGTGGCGGCAAGCGACCGCAACGCCCTCCAGGTCATGCCCGCCATCGTCAGGCAGAAGGGCATGGACATCCTGCGCTCGTTGGCCGAGGCCGAGTGCGCGGAAATGTGGATCGACGCGGACGGCGTGTTCCGCTGGGTTGACCGCACGGTCATGATCGCCCGGCCGTCCGTTGCCACCCTTACCGCCGCGGAGAACATCATCGACGCGCAGTGGGAAGACAATGCCGACGCGGTGCGCCGGGACGTGACCGTGGCATGGAAAGAGCCGGAGGTCACTCGCGGCTGGTGGGCCAGTATCGACGTGTATGAAGGGTCGGGAGAAACCCTGCAACCGGGCGAACCGAACCGGATCAGCTTCAACCCGCCCGCCGACGAGACATGGGTCATGGTGGACATGACCGTGAAACGAATGTGGCAGTCGGACCTCTCCGCGTTCAACCGCGGGTACGGATCCTGGACCGGCGGCGTCATCCTCGGTGACGCTTACAGTGCCGAGGCTACCGCTTCGAACCTTGCGGTGGCATTCAAGGAGGGCGACCCGAACGAATTCACCATGACCCACACGGCATCCAACGTGCCAGCCGGAAGTGAACTGCAATTGCGGGCCACGAACAACCCGGCCAGTGCACTGCGATCCAACCGACTGGGGTCAAACCTTCCACGCGTCCGGGCAAGGGGTCGCGGGAAACTCAACGACCGAACCACCAAAGGCGTGCCCACTGGCCCGGCAAATGCCGAACCGTTCACGCACGATGCCGGGCACTGGATCCAAACCCCGGAGCAAGCCCAAGCCTTGGCCAACTACCTGGCTGAAGCCACCAAGCAGGCATCACCAACCATCCGGACCCTTGAAATCATTCCCGACCCGCGCATCGAGCGCGGAGACGTGGTGACCATCGAGGACAAGGAAGGTTCGCGGTTGCGCGTTACCGGCATCGTCTCATCCACCCAACTCGATGTCCGGGCTGGGGACATGAACATGAGCATCGGCCTGCGGGTACTCACCGCGGCCATCGGCTGGCCAACGCTCGGTGAACGCGACTTCGCGTGGACCGGGAAAACCCTTGAGCAATTCGATGCCTATTGGGCAGGCAAGACACTCGCACAATACGACGCTGATCCGCTCAGCAAACCATAGGAGGCCCCTCTTGGGTTCGACAAGCTTGGGTATCACGTACCCGGAAAATCCAGACCTCCACCCCTCCGAAGTGTGGTGGAAGAACCTCGCCACGACTACGAACGCAGCGATTCTCAACGCCAAGGGGGATGCAACCTCGGGCGATGCCTTGCAGCAGGTTCTGATCGATGGGCTCGCCGTAGAAGTGGCGGCATCATACAAGTACCGTGGCGAGCTGCCGGACGCCACGGACTTCAACACCCTCGCCGGGCGTGCGTGGGAGGGCATCTGGTCCGTGGTCGGAACCGCAAGGGTCAATACCATGATCAACTCACCCGTTACCGGAGTCCCCGGATATGTGCTGCGCATTGAGGTCGCTCCGGGAAGCTCGGGATCAGTAACCATCCACACTGTCATCCCATACGGGTCCAGCTTCGGCTTCCACACCCGGTCCACCAACAACCTGGCCGGCACCAACTGGGTAGCCTGGAAGAAGCTGGCATTCACCAGCGACATCACCGACTGGAATAAGGGGATTGTCCCCAATAATAGTGACTTCTTCACCCTTGACCCCGGCTGGTACCAGGTGGAAAAGCACGCGGACGCTGAAACAATGACCAACGCTCCCGTGCCACTTGCCGGACACCTTGAAGTGCTGCGGTCCCCGTCAGGCGTCAAGGCCCTGAGGTATACAACGTACGGCGGCACGCAGGCCGTATACCTTGCCACCACTGGATCAGTGACTAATGGAACGATGCAGCCCTGGTGGAACATAACGGGCGGGCTATCAGAGCCCGAACAAGTCGGGCCCTATCAGCGCGAAGCCCTCATCAAGGCCTTCCGCGACCGACGCGCTTACTGCATTGGTACCGGATGGCTCCCGGCATATGGCCTGCGGTTTGATCACGGACTCAAGAACTTCATTGAGCTGCTGCTGCCGATCCTGATCAAATATGGAATGCCTTGGTCGCAGGTCGTGAACTCCCGCAACATCGACCGGGCCGAAAATGGCGGATATACCTGGGCCAACCTCCAGCAAAAAGCCATCGATCACGGTGGCGAGATGGGGAACCACGGGGCGGCTCACGCCGACGCGCTCACTCGGTCTTCCCTTTTCGATCAGATCGTAACCGGGAAAGCCGAACTCGAAGGGCATATGCAGCGCCTGCCGGTTGAGTGGTGGGCGCCACCCGGCTTGTCGGATGGGTATATGGGGGCCGCGCCGTTCAATACGCTAGAGCAGCACTACGGGACCTATGCGGGCCGCCTCATCATGGCCAACCACGCTGGGATAAGCGGCTACGTACCCGGGGCATACCGACCCCTCCCCCAGAACCTTCCCATCGCAACTACTCACATCACCATGGACAAAGCCGCCACTTCCACCATGAACAGCATCTTCAACACTGTCGCGGGATACTCCGAGCCGACAGCAGTGCAGCTGATGCTCCACCCGAATTTGGTAGGGGAAATTGACCCGAAGGACGGCAAACCGTACATGACACTGGCCGAGTTCGAGGTGGTCATCGCCAGCCTGGCGGAACGTCGGGACGCCGGTGAACTTGTTATGCTAACGTCCACGGGCCTTCTCGTTGCTGACCACAGGGAGGAGCGCGGCAACAACCTGCTCCGAAACCCAACCTTCACAGGGTCCGCTTCCGAATGGTTCGCAACAGGTTGGGCACGAGCCGATGATGGCGGCGGAACGGGGCGCATGGAAACGACTGGCAGCACGCAGCTGAGTCAGACGTTCAACCTCTACCGGCGCGAATACTTCAAGGGAGGAACCCGCGATCTAAACCTTGAAGTCAAGGCAACTGCCGGCGCTACGGTGACGTTGAGCGTCGTACATGGGACGGAGTTGAACACAACCAAGACGGTCACCGTCCCGCCCGGCAGCAACTGGGTGCCAGTGCACATGCCATTCACCATCCCCTTGGACCTTCCGGACACGAACGTGACGGTCGGCATCCAAGGGAACGGCAGCCCGTTGCAGGTCCGAAAGTGCTACCTGAGCACCATCTAAGCCTTGCCAAGTCCCCACCGGCAAGAGGTTGCCCGGGGCAACGCAATCTAGAACGTTCTGCTTCCTGTTCCGCCGGATCATTCAAGCCTTCTGTTCTGGCGGAACAGGAAGAGTCCACATCAGCGCCAAAAAGCTCAGACCAACATAGAGAATTACAGAGTGTTTCGGATGCTTATGTCATCTTCGCTAATCTGTATCCGCCAGTGCGAGAGGCCCCGGGCAACATGAGCCATAATTGCGCCATTCGACGCAACGTGCGACTCAACTATGCTCAACGGTTGAGGGGAATGACCCCCAAAAAGACTCACGATGTGCGGGCGCTGAACCGATGACGTTGCAGTGATGCGCGCACTCGGAAACATGGTTTTCCAGCTGGTCCCGATCCATCCTTCGAGCGACTTTTCATTAGCAAGGTGCCGCTTTACGATCGTGTCCTTGCCCAGCCAATACATCCCGAAGTTATTGTTTTTGGTGTGCAACCTGAACCCATCGTCCAGGAACCGCAGCTTCACTCCGGGCTCAATATTCCACGTCTGCGAAATTTGGAATTTGCTAGAAGGACCGGACTTGTCCGAAATTATCCAGCAATCAGCCTCGGTGAAATAGGTGACGCGTCGGGTGAGGTCGTGTTTTTTGTAACCACGATCTAGGAGCAAGAAGTCGTGATAATTCTCGGTGATACTGTGCGATACGAGATCGACGCTTGCATGTCTGTCGTACTTGACTCCGGGGATCGACGCCACGTTGTGAGCCTCGCGTGATTTGAGGTACTTCACCTCGGGGATGGAGTTCTGGTAGCTGTGGAACCCGGGGTCAATCAACCATCGTTGCCCTTGGGTGTAGATATTGACGCTGCCTCGGTCCTCGTGGGAATGCCCGGGGTAGTCTTCGCCATACTTGATTAGGGTGTGTGATTCGTGTGCGAGAGGGCGGGTGTTTCCCCACCCGCTACGGGATGCAATATAGCCGCGATCAAGAACGATTGCCGTCTCCGTTGGCGCGACGCCCTCCTGACCGCCAGTTGAAACAAAGTCAGAATGAGGGGAATAGCCCAAAGCGACTCTTGTTCGCTTCGAGTCACCAATTTGCGGGATCTGGCCATCAGGGAGCGCGATGTGTGCGAGGACATGAGCGGCGGAGGCCAGGCGTTCGGTAGCGTCTAACGGCGGCGTGATTCCCTCTAAGCTAGCGCGGTTCCAAGCTAGACCCCACCAAGTCATATTCATCTGGTGGTAGGCCGATGAGCCTTCGTTATTTGTTCCTTGAACGTCGAAGGTCGTTTTGAATTGAGTGCGCATGCGAGAGACTGCCGTATCAATCGCATTTTGATCACGCAGAACAGCGCCGAGAACGAGCAAGCCTTGATGCTGGTGGAGTCCGTGGTTCTTTCCAACGATGTGAGTTGGGTCCATGAGCCAATCACGATGGTACTCAAGTAGTTCTACGAACCAACTGTCCTCTGGCCCAGCGAGTGGCGCACCGATGCATAGCTGGATAGCCCGGTTGCCGTCGGCCATGTCCCTCCACGCGAAGTCTGAGGGGCTAGCCTCTGCGGGCGTGTTGGTCTCACCCCAGGAGCGCGCAATTCTTAGCCATTCGGCTTTTGCATCTTTGTCGCCTTCGATGGCAGCCCAGCGCAATGGGTTCATCCAGCGCAGGGTGTGGTGCTGGAACCGCCAGTTCCGGTCATCGAATGGGTTGGCGACCCAGTCTGTTGGGTCACCGGTCCAAACCGGCTGTGGAGGCAGGACGAGCTTTCCAGACCGAAGGGCTTCGAGCGATTCTTCAAGGTTTTTAGGTCGGGCATAGATTCCGCCAAATGCTTGGCGAATCGATGCATCTAAATCCAAATCCTGAACCGTCTTTTTAGATCGAACGATTGCTCGATTTTTGGTACCGGTCGGGACGCGTGAATGACTCTGGCCGGGCATAGTTCCCCCATGAAAGTTGTGCGAGTGGCTTCGACTCACCATATCCACACCGGATGTGAATACTGTGCGGTATTCATAACGTTGTTGTAACTTAAACATTTTGCGCACCAAGCGCCCCTCCCGAAAGGCAACCATGCCCAACCCCAAGGCGGTGCCCATTGCTTGACGACATCCCCTGGCAAGCCCTCGGCGTCCTGACCCCGTCCAGCCTGCTCGGGCTGGCGGTGTGGATGATCCTGACCGGCCGGCTCGTGCCCCGCTACCTGTATGAGGTGATGGTGAAGGCCAAGGACCAGTGGCGGGCCACCGCAGAGACTCTCAAGGACACCAACGCGGTGCAGGCTTCGACCATCGAGAAGCAGACGGTGGTCGGGGCCTCGGTCATCAAGGTGATGGGTGCCATCGATGAGGTCAAGGAGGGTGGTCCTCGGTGAAGCTGTTCAGGTGGGTCCAACGTTCGCGCCGTGTCGAGGCGGAGGCGGCGGCCAAGGAGGCGTTGGCGGCGAAGATCGAAGCCAGCGTCGAACACAAGGCCGCCCTCGACCGGGACACGGAGGTGCGCCGGCAGTCGGAGAAGCTGGCGCAGATCAACCACGAGAACCATTTTTCGGCCAAGCTCACACGAATCTACCGGGAGGGCCACGCGTGACCATCCAACCTTTGACCGGCATCCTGATCGCGCTCGCCTGCTTGTCCACCCTTGGGGTGATGATCGGCTGGCACTGTCTCGGCCGTGGCGCGTGGCGGCGCTGGGCGGCTGGCGTGACCCTCATGGGGTTGCTGGCCGTCATTGCTGCGATCACCGCTCTGGCGACCGCCAGCAGCTTCTTCCCAGACTTCCCCGGTCGAGCTGCGGCCTACATCGCGCTCTACGCGTTGTTCATCCTGTCGATCTGGGCCATTGGCTGGTCCATCTTCCGAGAGCAACGCCGCCGCGACTAACCAAACCCCGAACCCACAAGCCCGTGACCATCCTGGTCCGGGCTTTTCTTATGCCCGAAAACAGGAGGCCCTTGTGTCTTACTTCCTTGCCCAATCTCTCGCGCAGCTGCGTTCCCAGGTCAATGCCCTTTGGCCGAACCGTGACAAGAAGTCAGATGGCTGGATCGGCGATGCCAGCCATAACGCCCGCAAGTCCGACCACAACCCCGACTACTCGGACGGCGGCATCGTGCGCGCCCTCGACATCGACAAGGACGGCATCGACGTCGAGGCGCTGCTGTCCGCTGTCGTCGGTGAACCTCGTGTCGCTTACGTCATCTGGAACCGCCGCATCTGGACCCACGCCAAGGGTTGGCAGCCGTACAGCGGGGCCAACCCGCACACCGGGCACATTCATGTGAGCATCCGGCACACGGCGGCGGCCGCTGCTGGCGGCGCATGGAGCCTCGGCGCCGGAACTGTCGGCCCTGTCGCAACGCCCAGCGCCCCCGCGGTGCAACCTTCCACGGGCGGCGGGTCTGTCGTGGACTGGCTCAACGGCAAGGGCCGGGATTCGTCCTACGCCGCACGTGCCAAGCTGGCGACCCAGTACGGCATCCGCGGGTACAAGGGCACCGCGGACCAGAACACCGCGTTGCTGGCCAAACTCAAGGCCGGGGTACCCGCCCCGGCAGTGAAGCCCAAGCCCGCGCCGGCCAAGCCGAAGACCGCGGGCAAGACCGTGGCGCAGATGGCCGCGGAGGTTCGCGCCGGGAAGCACGGCAACGGCCACGACGTGCGCCGCAAATCCCTCGGGATCAGCGCCGCCGAATATGCCAAGGTCCGGGACGCCGTGAACGGCAAGTCCGAGGGCAAGAGTGTCGCGGACATGGCCACCGAAGTCATCCAAGGCAAGCACGGCAACGGGCACCCCGCCCGGCAGCAGTCCCTCGGCGTCAACGCTGCGACCTACGCCAAGGTCCGCGCCGCAGTCAACAAACGAGCATAGGAGCCACCATGGCAAAGCACATCGCAACCGGCACTCCGACGCAGGTGGCCCACCCGTGGAAGTCGGTGGTCCGCACGTTCGTCGCCGCGGCCGTCGGCATCGGGGTGGCTTGGCTGGTCCGCACCCTAGGGGTCGACCTGACGGCGCTCTCCCAGCCGATCATCGACTCACTCACCACCGGAGCCTGGGCAGTCGCCACCGGCCTCGCACAGTGGCTCCTGACCCGGCCCCAGCTGCAATCCTTCTGGGCAGCCATCGGCCTCGGCACCGGCGTCGAGAAGGAACCCGCGCCGGACCTGCTCGAGGATTCCGTGGCGGCACAGTTCTATGCAGGGGGCTACCCGATCCCGGACGAGCACGAGCCGACCAGGTCGCCTAACCGCGACCAGCAGTAGCCACGAGCGCCCCACCCTTCACCGGGTGGGGCGTTTTTCGTGGTTAAGATGGGGTTGTGTCCTGCTATCCCGACTTCATCCCCGACCCCGAGGTGTGCCAGCGCTACCCCTATGGACGGCAACCGTACGTCCGGATCACGCTGCCCGATGGGACCACCGTCGACGGGAAGGCGCATGCCTGGCAAGGCGACAAGTTCCTCGCTGTCTGGTTCGACGAAGCCCGCAACTTCCACGACCTGTGGATGGACACAAAGCACGCCGTGCATATCCCGTATCGTGAGTCCCGGTGGCACGACTCCCCCAGCGCCGAGGACATCCCGTGGAGGATCGAGCAAGGCGAGATGTGAAGGTGAAAATCCGTGGCGGTTTCGTGGCGGATGGCACCCAGAAAATGGCATAAAGTGCCCGAATACGCCCCAAAGCGAACGGTGTCGGAATGGTCAGTTTCCCCGCGAAATCACGGCAAAAACAGGGGCTCATCTCACAAACCGCCTTTCTACCCACTGTAGAACATTTGGGCCGAACACGGTAAACTGGGGCCTAACGGGAAGTACCGATGGTGCCGCCCGTCGGCCCCTGCGTTAGCTGCACGGGGCCTGGAACACTTTGTAAGGAATTAGATTGGCCACTCTTGGCGACCTTGAACGCGCAGTAATGGATCTACTTTGGGATGCCGAAACCCCGCTCACGGCCAATGAACTTCGCGACCTGCTTGCGGCGCCCGGCGGCGTCGACGGCAAGGAACTTGCCGTGACCACCGTCCTGACGGTTCTGGCCCGGCTGGAAAAGAAGGGCTTGGTGGCGCGCGAACGCGACATCCGCCCGCACCGCTACACCTCGGTGACAAGCCGCGAGGAACACACCGTGTCCTTGATGAACGAAGCACTAGGTACCGTGCTGGATCGCGAAGCCGTGCTGGCTCGCTTCATCGGCGGCATCTCCGCCGAGGAAGCCCAGTCCCTGCGCCTGCTCCTCGATACCCCACGTAACGCCTAGCGACGATCGGCACGGTCACCGAACGTGCTGCTGACGTCCTATCTCCTGGCGGGTCTAGCCTTGCTTCTTGCATGGCCGATACCCGTCGCACTTTCGCGCGCCCACTGGACCGCCAGATCCCCCTTTGCCGCGATGGTCGTGTGGCAGGCCATCGCCCTGGCCGGTGGACTGTCGATGATCGGCGCGCTTCTTTTTTGGGGCCTCGATCCGCTGGGCGACACCCTGATCGGCGCGCTCCGCGGCGGGCTCCAGCTGGTCCTGGGTGACCCCGAGGCCAACTCCCCCGGCACCATCCACATCTTTGCGCTGAGCACCGCGGCCCTGTTGGGTTTCCACCTGGTCCTCACCCTGATCCGGGCGGCCTGGCGCATCACGCGCCAACGGGCACGGCACCGGCACATCCTTTCGCTGCTCACCGAGGAATCCGCCGGCACCCCCGGCACGCTGGTCCTTGACCACGAGACCCCCATTGCCTACTGCCTGCCGGGCTTCACCGGCTCGGTCACGGTGCTCTCCCGCGGCCTGGTCAAGCGGCTGAGCCCCGAGGAGCTGCGCGCGGTCCTCGCCCATGAAAAGGCCCACCTGGAACAACGCCACGACCTGCTCCTGCTGGCCTTCGCCTCATGGAACGACGCCCTGCCGTGGCTGCCGACCTCGAAGTTGTCGCTGGCCGCCGTCCAGGAGCTGGTCGAGATGCTTGCCGACGACGCCGCCCTGCGCGAGGTCACGGCCCCGGTGCTGTTGCGGGCCCTGCTCACGGTTGCCACCGGCGCCCTGGGCGAACCGTCCGGTAAGTCCCTGGCTCCCCTGCCGGCCGCCGCAACCGGCGGCGCCCCGACCGAGGAGCTTTCCTCGCATCGCCTGCGCCGTCTGCTCACGCCCAAGCCCCCGCTGCCCGCGGCCCTGCGCGCCACGATCCTTGCGGCGGCGCTGCTGCTCCTGGCGCTGCCGACCACCATGCTGGTGGCCCCGGGTCTCTTCAGCTGACCACCCGGCCCCAAGCACCACCCATTAAGCAAAGGTCGGCGGATTCCCTCGAAGGGAACCCGCCGACCTTTGCTTGTTGCCCTAGGCGTCGATGCGATCGCGTTCGAGGCGTTCGGCACCGGAGATGATGAACTCCTTGCGCGGCGCAACATCCGAACCCATCAGCAGGTCAAAGACCCGCTCGGCCGATTCCGCATGCTCCAGCCCCACCCGGCGCAGCGTCCGGTGGCGCGGATCCATGGTCGTTTCCGCCAGCTGGTCCGCGTCCATCTCACCCAGGCCCTTGTAGCGCTGGATCGGCTCCTTGTAGCGCTTGCCGGTCTTTTCCAGGGCGGCCAGCACCTCGTGCAGCTCGTTCTCCGAATAGGTGTACACCATCTCGTTGTCCTTGGCACCGTGGTTGATGACCTCGACCCGGTGCAGCGGCGGCACGGCCGCGTAGACCCGCCCGGCCTCGACCATGGGGCGCATGTAGCGGAAGAACAGCGTCAGCAGCAACGTGCGGATGTGCGCGCCGTCGACGTCGGCATCGGTCATCAGCACGACCTTGCCGTAGCGGGCCGCGGATATGTCAAAGCTGCGTCCCGAGCCGGCCCCCACGACCTGGATCAGGGCCGCGCATTCGGCGTTGGAGAGCATGTCTGCCACCGAGGCCTTCTGCACATTGAGGATCTTGCCGCGGATCGGCAGCAGCGCCTGGAAATCCGAGGATCGCGCCAGCCGGGCGGTGCCCAACGCGCTGTCACCCTCGACGATGAACAGTTCGGTCTTCTCGGTGTCGGTGCTGCGGCAATCGGCCAGCTTGGTGGGAAGCGAGGAGGTTTCAAGGGCGTTCTTGCGCCGCTGGGTTTCCTTGTGGACGCGCGCGGAGATGCGCGACTTCATTTCGCTGACGACCTTTTCCAGGAGCATCGCTGCCTGGGTCTTGTCGCCCTTGGCGGTCGAGTTCAGCTTTGCCGCCAGGCTCTTTTCCACGACCTTGGCCACGATCTGGCGCACCGCGGAGGTGCCCAGGATCTCCTTGGTTTGGCCCTCGAACTGCGGTTCGGCCAGGCGAACGGTCAGCACTGCGGTGAGCCCGGCACCGACGTCGTCCTTCTCGATCTTGTCGTTGCCGACCTTGAGCTTGCGGGCATTGGCCTCGATGACCTTGCGGAAGGTCTTCAGCAGGGCCTGCTCGAAGCCCGTCTGGTGGGTGCCGCCCTTGGGCGTGGCGATGATGTTCACGAAGGAGCGCAGGGAGGTCTCGTAGCCGATCCCCCAGCGCAGGGCAATGTCGACCTCACAGGTGCGCTCGACCTCGGTGATCCTGCTGTGGCCGGACTCGTCAATGACGGGCACCGATTCCTTGAACGTCCCCGAGCCGTGGAAACGCCAGATGTCGGTGACCGCTGCGTCGTTGGCCAGGTACTCCACGAACTCGGAAATCCCGCCGTCGTGGTGGAAAACCTCCTCGTAGGGGCCGTCCGCCCCCAGGGTGTCGGCCAGGCCGCGCTCGTCGCGCAGCGTGATCTTCAGGCCCGGCACCAGGAAGGACGTCTGGCGGGCACGGGCCTGCAGCTCGGTGTAGGAGAACTTGGCATCGGGCGTGAAAATCTGGCGGTCGGCCCAGTACCGCACGCGGGTTCCGGTGACCCCGCGCTTGGCCTTGCCCACCACGTCGAGGACCGAAGCCGTGGAAAACGGCTCGAAGGTCGTGTCGGGCTTGGGCTTGCCCGAGTCGGTGAAGCGGCCGGGCTCGCCGCGGCGGAACTGCATCCCGTAGGTCTTGCCGCCGCGGTCCACCTCGACGTCCAGACGCGCCGAAAGCGCGTTGACCACGGAGGCGCCCACGCCATGCAGGCCGCCGGAGGCGGTGTAGGAGCCTCCGCCGAACTTGCCGCCGGCGTGGAGCTTCGTGAAGACAACCTCGACACCGGAGAGCCCGGTCTTCGGCTCGATGTCCACCGGGATGCCGCGGCCGTCGTCGTGGATCTCCACCGATCCGTCCGGGTGCAGGAGGACCTTGATGGACTGGCCGTGGCCGGCGAGGGCTTCATCGACGGAGTTGTCGATGATTTCCCACAGGCAGTGCATCAGTCCACGCGAGTCGGTGGATCCGATGTACATGCCCGGACGTTTGCGAACCGCCTCGAGCCCCTCCAGGACGGATAGGTGTCGGGCGTTGTAGTCAGCGCTTTTGGCCACGGTTGTTAAAACTCCTCAAATCGTCGGAACGACGCTATCCACAATAGTCTCTGGCCCCGACAAATCGCTGAAGTGTGCCGCCAGTGAGCGGTAGCTCACCCCTCCCGGGGCTACGCGGTCAGCGAAAGCGCAATTATTCAAGAAGAAAACGGCCGGATTGCTGGTTGTATTGGATACACATCGAATAAGGAGGTCATCATGACAACGACGACGGTAACCCGAGAGCTGAATGCACTCGATCGTTGCGACCGGTGCGGTGCACAGGCTTTCGTGCGCGCGGTATTGGAGACCTCCGGTGGTGAACTATTCTTCTGCGGACACCACGCACGCGCCGTGGAAGAAAAGTTGCGCCCCTTGACCAATGAATGGCAAGACGAAACGGCTCGCCTCTACGAGAAGCCCGTTTACGACGACGAGGACTAATCGGGTCATCGGCCACCGGCCGCATCGACCCCTTCAGCGGGACCCCGGCATCGCGCCGGGGTCCCGCTGGCGTTAAGCCGAAAACACGTGTGCCAAGCACCTCTTGGTGAGTGGCCTCGCCCGGGTGAAACAAAAGGTGCCGGTGTCGACCCAGCAACGCTGGATGCAACACCGGCACCTTTTCTTGGCCCTGGGGCCGGGCTCTTAATCGAGGTAGTCGCGAAGGACCTGCGACCGCGACGGGTGGCGCAGCTTCGACATCGTCTTCGATTCGATCTGGCGGATGCGTTCGCGGGTCACGCCGTAGACCTTGCCGATTTCGTCCAACGTCTTCGGCTGGCCGTCGGTCAGGCCAAAGCGCATGGCCACGACACCGGCCTCGCGCTCGGAGAGCGTGTCGAGCACCGAGTGCAGCTGTTCCTGCAGCAAGGTGAAGGACACGGCATCGGCCGGGACAACGGCTTCGGAGTCCTCGATGAGGTCGCCGAACTCGGAGTCGCCATCCTCGCCCAGCGGGGTGTGCAGGGAGATCGGCTCGCGGCCGTACTTCTGGACCTCGACGACCTTTTCGGGAGTCATGTCCAGTTCCTTGGCCAGCTCCTCCGGGGTGGGTTCGCGACCCAGGTCCTGGAGCATCTGGCGCTGCACGCGTGCCAGCTTGTTGATGACCTCGACCATGTGCACCGGGATGCGGATGGTGCGGGCCTGGTCGGCCATGGCACGGGTGATGGCCTGGCGGATCCACCAGGTGGCGTAGGTCGAGAACTTGAAGCCCTTGGTGTAGTCGAACTTCTCGACCGCACGGATCAGGCCCAGGTTGCCTTCCTGGATCAGGTCCAGGAAGAGCATTCCGCGACCGGTGTAGCGCTTGGCCAGCGACACGACCAGGCGCAGGTTGGCCTCGAGCAGGTGGTTCTTGGCGATCTTGCCGTCATGCACGATCTGCTCGTAGTCCCAGCGCAGGCGCTTGTCCATCTTGTTGCCGGTGTCGGCAACGAGCTTCTCGTTGGCGAAGAGCCCGGCTTCGATGCGCAATGCCAGGTCGACTTCCTGTTCGGCATTCAGCAAGGCAACCTTGCCGATCTGCTTCAGGTAGTCCTTGACCGGGTCTGCGGTGGCGCCGGCGACCATGACCTGCTGCTGCGGGGCATCGTCTTCGTCGGCGGTGAGGACAAATCCCCTGGAGTTTTCGTCAACCGGCGGGGCCTTGGGAGTTTCCTCGGCATCTTCGTCCGTCTCGACCTCGTCGGTCTCGACTTCCTCGTCGGCCTTTGCGGCCTTGGCACGGGACTTTGCAGGAGCCCGCTTGACGGCAGGCTTCTTCGCGGTGGCGGCCTTTGCGACAGCCGGCTTTGCAGCTGCCTTATCCGTAGTTGCATCCTGCGGATCGGCGGCAGCGCTTGCTGCCTTGCCATTGGTGGTCGTCTCAGAAGACACGAAATACCTTTCTCACGGTTCGTCCGCGATGCCACCTACCGGTAACACCACTATGACCCTGTCAAGTCCGCGTCCCGCCGGATAAAGGCGAGTCGGGAATCAGGGTCCAATAAATGGAACGCCTTTTTCCCGCCATTTGTTCCCATCGAGAACCTCGATGGTGCTGGCTTGAGAGCCATGGAGCACGAACCCAACCGGGTCTGTTGGTTAATAGTCTCTCACGTTTCGACCACACGGGGATTCATTTGACCCACGTGCCGGATGCAATGGGCCCGACCGGCACCGGTCTGTGCGGCTCAGGCGCTAAGCCGGCCTTCCAGCCGCAACCGCCAGGCGCGCTGCGGATCGGCCACCCACCCCGGCATCTCGCCGGTTTCCAACAATTTCTTCATGAGCAGTGCCAGCCGGTATTCCGGGTCCTTCCCGAGAGCCGCGACAAAGAGCGCCAGCGCGGAACTTCCCTTGCCCTTGGCCCAATTGATCCACCCCAGCAGGCACAGCAGCGCCGCGGCCTCCGTGCCCTCGGCGATTCCCAGCAGGTCCCGGCAGAAATACCAGAGACGATCGATCCGGGCCCAGTCCGGGGTGCAGGATGAGGTGCCCAGCAGGAAATCGGAGAAGTCCCGGGATGCGGGCCCGAAGTCTTCGGCACGGCTGACCTCCTTGAACGCCTCGACGGCACGCACCGCGCCACGTCCGGCCAGGAAGGGAAGGATGTCGCGGACCATCCGGTCGTCGAGCGATACCAGGAGCGAGGCGCAGAACGCCTCGTCGGTGCGCATCCTGCGTTCGGCGACCACGGGATCGGCTTCCAGCAGCTGGGCCCAGTCCCGGATCAGCGTTTCGCGCGGAACCTTTCCGTCGTACTCCTGCACCAGGATCCCCGCGAACTGCCGGATGGTTGCCTTGTTGGACCACGGGGCCACCCCGCTACCGTCCCAAATGGTCTCTTCGGGAGCCGATCCGGCCACGACCATCCTGAGGTGAGTCTCGGTCAGCGCCAGGTCCGGCAGGTCAAAGCCCTCGGCCGGACAGCAGTTTTCGCTGGCGCAGAAATAGCTGTGCCAGCGCTTGGCGCCCACGTACCACGCATCGCGAACGTGGATCCCGGAGCGCACCAGGGCGGGGGCGAGCCGTCGGACAAGATCGTGCTTGGGCAGCGAGTCATGCCCGTCCCCCGGGACTTGCCCCGTGTAGAGGGCCATGAACACCGCCGAGGCCTCCGGGACCTTGTGCACCAGCTGGACCAGCTGCTCTGCCCACTGGAGAGCTTGGTCCTGCCCGTTTTCGGGCCGCGGCAGGTCCACGCGCAGCGTCGCGGCCAGGCCCTGTCCCTGCATGATCAACACGACCACCGCGTTGCGCGGGTAGAATCCCAAGGCGTGGGGAATGTATGCCAAGACCTCTTCGGGGCTGGCCAAGGAAAAGCTGGAAGCTGAAGGCGTAGTAGTCATGCACACCATGCTTCCTTCGTGGCGCAGGGGTCGGCAGGGGGCATCCGGGCATCTGTGGATGCCGCGGTTGCCGGCCCCCTGCTGCGTGTGCGGAACAGTCGAGGGACGGTCCGTTGGTGTCGGCGGGACCGGGGAAATCTGCTACTGGTTCCCGGAGGTGTTGCCCTGGCGTCGTTGGCTGCGCGGCGTGTATTCGCCGCGCAGGGCCATGGCCCGGCGCGCCTTGTTGCGGGTGACCACCATGCCGATGATGCCGCCAAGCATCACCACGAACTGGAAGGACAGCGCCCACCTGAAGGCATCGAGACTGTAGAGCTCGGCGCCGGCACCGGCGGCCCGCTGCTGGATGTCCAGCAGCCAACCCACCACGTAGACGGTGACCAGCGCGGCCAGGAACCCACCGACGTTCACGATCCCGGTTGCCGTGCCGATGACGTGGGCGGGATTGAAGGTCCGCACGAAGTCGAAGCCGATCATCGACGCCGGCCCGCCCAAGGCGACACAGACGATCAGGATGACCAGCATCCAGATCGGTGCCCGGCCGGGCCAGAGAATGACCACGAGCCAGGTCAGTGCGATCATCCCGATGACGTTGAACGCGATCGCCGAGCGTCGGTGGGGACGGCGGGCCACGGCCGCCCCGAGCAGCGGGCCGGCCAGCAGCGCAACCACCACGAAGATCGACAGCAGCCCGGAGGCGACCGCGGGGCTGACCCCCTGGCCCGA
The DNA here is from genome assembly GCF_001863355.1 of Arthrobacter sp. UCD-GKA. Lineage (NCBI taxonomy): Bacteria > Bacillati > Actinomycetota > Actinomycetes > Micrococcales > Micrococcaceae > Arthrobacter > Arthrobacter sp. UCD-GKA. The sequence goes on from NZ_MOLR01000002.1 coordinate 237,630, forward strand.
GACCAGGAAAGGGTATCCCCAGGTCAGCAGGAAGACGTTGGTGGTGAACTGCGTGGTGAAGTGCGTCCAGAATCCCAGCCGGGTCCCCGGTTCCCGCCAGGCGTCGGCCAGCAGCGTCCGGGCCTTGACCGGTGCCGGCCGGGCCTCGTCGGTGCGCGGCCCGTTGCTGACCAACACCAGCGCCAGGGCAAAGCCCACCACGGACAAGGCGGCCAGGGAGAGGAAAGCCGGGGTCCAGCTCCACAGGTGGAGCAGCGCCACGAACGGGATCAGCGAGAGCAGCTGGCCCAATTGCCCGATCATGCCGGTTACCTGGGTGAGCATGGGGATCCGGTAGCCGGAGAACCAGATGGGCAGCAGCCGGATGACCGAGACGAACGTCATCGCGTCCCCGGCCCCGACGAAGAACCTGCCCACCAGGCCGGAGGCGACCGAATCGGCCATGGCCAGCAGGAACTGGCCGACGATCATCAATGCCGCTCCCCCGGTGATCATGGCCCGCGGGCCCCACCGGTCCACCAGGATGCCCACGGGGATCTGCAGCCCGGCGTAGACCACCAGTTGCACGACCGAGAAGGTGGCCAGGATCGAGGCCGAGGCGTCAAAGCGGTCGGTGGCCTCCAAACCGGCCACGCCAAAGCTGGTGCGCTGCGTGACGGCAATGAGGTAGGCGGCAAGGCTCGCTGCCCATACCACCCATGATCGGGCGGAGTCGAGGTGTTCGGCCTTGGTCACTAGGATTCCTTGGCAGCCGTGCCACCTTGTTCGGGGAAGCCGGAGAGGAATGCCTCCGCGGCCAGGGCGAGTTCTTCGCCGTCGGGGACCTCGGCATCGGCGGTCACCAGCAGCGAACGCCGCTCGATTTCCGGGACGTGCTGGTCAAAGCGCGTTTCGAAGTTCTCCACCATCCGGGCCACGTCCGGGGTCGCGGCAACCTGCTCGGCGATCTGCGATTCGAGGTTGCGGCCGGCTTCGCGCAGCCGGTCCGTGGGAAGGCCGAGTTCCATGGCGGCTCCCACGTATTCCAGGATGCCGACGGCGACCTGCGGGTATTCTGCCTCGGAGAGGTAGTGCGGCACGTGGATGGAATATCCCACCGCGTCGCGGCCCGCCTCGATCAACCGGACCTCGATGAGGGCCGCCAGGCTCGCCGGCAGCTCCGCAGTGGGGGTCCAGGTGGAGATGCCCTCGATCAGGTCCTTGCGGTTGCCGTGGGCGGTGACGCCCAGCGGGCGGGTGTGCGGGACGGGCATCGGCACCGCGTCGAATGAAACGGCCAACCGCACATTGAAGGCTTTGACCAGGGCGATGACGGCGGCGGTGACCCGTTCCCAGGCCAGGTCAGGTTCGGGCCCGGTCAGGAAGAGGAAATCCCGTTCCAGCCCGTCGGTCAGCCGGTACAGTTCCAGGCGCGGCGGCTGGTAAGCGGCAAAGTGGTCGCCAAGGAAGGAAATCTGGGGGCGCCGTTCGCGGTAGTTGATCAGCTGGTCGATGTCGAAGGAGGCGATCAGCCGCGGTTCGAGCGAGTCCAGCAGTTCGGTGCGGACTTGGGACAGCGCGTGTCCGGCATCGGCGTGGCCGCGAAGGCCAATGAGCAGGTCAAGGCCCTGAAGCTCGAGTGAATCCAGGTCGTGGTCTTCGAACCTGATCAGGGATTGGGGGTCAAGCATTGCCGCTGCTCCTTTCAGGTTGCGTCATGGGTTCCGCCGGCCACACCGCCACCGTCGGCCAAGGCCGTCGTGCGGCCCTCGCCTGTTCCTTGCCGCAGCACCCGAATCGGTACGGTGCAAACCACAAGAAAGCCGGGGGCAGGTGCGGGGCCGGGTGAACCCGAAGATGATTCGTTTGGTTGCCTACTGACGTGGTCAACCTCTTCGGAAGGTATTTTCTTCCCGTGGCCCGTCTCCAATTCTAGGCCGGTTGCCACACCGATGCGCTGTGGGCTCGGTCTCAGCGATACGATCGATAAAGGCCAATCGGCGTTTGCGTCCCGGGAACCCCGGGAACACGCGGCCGTTTCGGCTCCTTCGGTGCATGGGCATTCGACGTGCATGTACACAACCAACGAACAGGAATCGTTTCGTGATCAACTCCATGGATCTCAAGCTGACCGCTGTCTCCACCGACATCAAGCGCATCAGTGCCGGCGCACTGGTTCTTGGTGTCGCCAAGGGCACCGACGGTCCGGTTCTGGTGGCTTCGCCCTTCAGCGCCAAGGTCACCGAATCCCTCCAGGGTTCCCTGGCCGCCCTGAACATCACCGGTGCCGCCGATGAACTGGTCCGCCTGCCTGCCACCGCCGAGACCAAGGCCGAGACCCTGGCCTTCGCCGGCCTGGGCGCCTTCGAGGAATCCACGCTGACCGAGGAGGCCTTGCGCCGGGCCGCCGGCTCGGCCACGCGCCAGCTCGCCGGCGTCCCCACCGTGCTCTTCGCCCTGCCCGCGGCCACCGTGGGACAGGCTGCCGCCATCGCCGAGGGTGTGGCCATGGGCGCCTACCAGTTCAACAACCACCGCTCCACCCCGGCCAAGAAGCTGCCGCTGGGCGAGGCTGTCATCGCCACCGCGGCCTCCGCGGACAAGGACCTGCCGGCCGCGCTGAAGCGCGCCGCGATCCTGGGTCGCGCAGTGCGCGCGACCCGCGACCTGGTCAACGTCGCCCCGAACGTGCTCTACCCGGAGTCCTTCGCCCAGGCGGTCAAGGACAACGCCAAGGGCCTGCCGCTGAAGGTCACCGTGCTCGATGACAAGAAGCTGGAAAAGGACGGCTACGGCGGCTTGATGGGAGTTGGCGGCGGTTCCGAGCGCAAGCCCCGGATGGTCAAGGTCGAATACGCCCCGGCCAAGCCCGCCAAGCACCTGGCCCTGGTGGGCAAGGGCATCACCTTCGACACCGGCGGCATCTCCATCAAGCCGGCCGCCGGCATGCACGCCATGAAGTGCGACATGGCCGGCGCCGCCACCATCTTCCAGGCGATCGTCGCCATTGCCGAGCTCGGCCTGCCGATCAAGGTCACCGGCTGGCTGTGCCTGGCCGAGAACATGCCAGGTGGCGCCTCCACCCGCCCGGGCGACGTCATCACCATGTTCGGCGGCAAGACCGTCGAGGTGCTGAACACCGACGCCGAGGGCCGGCTGGTCATGGCCGACGGCCTGGTGGCCGCCAGCGCCGAGAAGCCCGATGCCCTCATCGACGTCGCCACGCTGACCGGCGCGCAAATGGTGGCCCTGGGCCTGCGCACCGCGGGCGTCATGGGCGACGAGACCCTTCGCAACGCCGTGGTCTCCGCCGCCGACAAGGCCGGCGAGGCCGCCTGGGCCATGCCGATGCCCGAGGAACTGCGTCCCACGATCGATTCGCAGGTCGCCGACCTGGCCAACATCGGTGAGCGCATGGGCGGGATGATGACCGCCGCGGTGTTCCTCAACGAGTTTGTCGGCGAGTCCGACGGAACCAAGATCCCGTGGGCGCACCTGGACATCGCCGGCCCGGCGTTCAACGAGCAGGCAGCCTACGGCTACACCCACAAGAACGGCACCGGCTCATCGGTGCGCACCCTGGTGGCACTGGCCGAGGAGATGTCCTCCGCCAAGTAGCGGGCACGAGGCCACCTGGCCCCATGGATTTCTACTTCTTGTAGTAGGAATCCGCGACCGCATGCGGCGGCGGCCCTTCACCCGCAAGGAAGGGCCGCCGCCGCTGTGCAACCGGTCACAGGCACGGGCAATCTGTCTCACCGTATGTGGCCGACCGCGTTTCGGGGGGATAAGGTAATCCTGATAGATCACTAGCATCACCGTATTTGTGCGAGCCCTGACCCGGGTTTGCAGGTACACCCCCAACAGACCCCTGGCCGTCCACGACGTCGGCCACAACTCATAACGAGGGAGCGTTCACGTGGCCGAATCGGCAGCAACGCAAGAATTCGACATCCTCATTCTCGGTGGCGGTTCCGCCGGCTACTCGGCAGCATTGCGCGCCGTCCAGCTGGGTTTCACCGTCGGCTTGATTGAAAAGGCCAAGCTCGGTGGCACCTGCCTGCACACCGGCTGCATCCCCACCAAGGCGTACCTGCACTCCGCAGAATTGGCCGAGAACGCTCGCGAAGGTGCGAAGTACGGCATCAACACCACCCTCGATTCCATCGACCTGGGTGCAGTGCGCAGCTACAAGGACGGCATTGTCGCCGGCAAGCACAAGGGCCTGACGGGTCTGCTGAAGATGAAGAAGGTCACCGTTATCGAAGGTAACGGCCGCCTGGTCTCCCAGGACACCATCGACGTCGACGGCGTGGCGTACAAGGGCAAGAACATCATCCTCGCCACCGGCTCCGAGTCCAAGACCTTTGGCCTGGAAATCGGCGGACGCATCCTCACCAGCACCGAGGCGCTGAACATGGACACCCTCCCGAAGAGCGCCATCGTGCTCGGCGGCGGCGTCATCGGCGTCGAGTTCGCTTCTGTGTGGAAGTCCTTCGGCGTCGAGGTGACCATCGTAGAGGGCCTGCCCTCGCTGGTCCCGAACGAGGATCCGGCGATCATCAAGAACCTGGAGCGTGCCTTCAAGAAGCGCGGCATCAAGTTCAACACCGGGGTCTTCTTCGAAAAGGTCGAGCAGGACGCCAACGGCGTCAAGGTCTCCCTGGCCGACGGCAAGGTCCTCGAAGCCGAGATCGTGCTCGTGGCCGTGGGCCGCGGCCCGGTCACCGCGAACCTGGGCTACGAAGAGGTCGGCATCCCGATGGACCGCGGCTTCGTGCTCGCCAACGAGCGCTGCCACACCGGCGTGGGCAACATCTACGCGATCGGCGACATCGTCCCGGGCGTCCAGCTTGCGCACCGCGGCTACCAGCACGGCATCTTCGTCGCCGAGGAAATCGGCGGCCTGAACCCGGTGGTTGTCGAGGACATCAACATCCCGAAGGTCACCTTCTGCGAACCGGAGATCGCTTCGGTTGGCTACTCTGAACCGGCCGCCAAGGCCAAGTTCGGCGACGACCAGATCGAGACCACTGAGTACAACCTGGCCGGCAACGGCAAGTCCTCCATCCTGGGCACCTCCGGCCTGATCAAGATGGTTCGCGTCAAGAACGGCCCGATCGTGGGCGTTCACGGCATCGGCGGGCGCATCGGCGAGCAGATCGGCGAAGCACAGCTGATCGTGAACTGGGAAGCCTACCCGGAGGATGTTGCACAGCTCATCCACGCACACCCGACGCAGAACGAATCGCTTGGCGAGGCCGCAATGGCCTTGGCCGGCAAGCCGTTGCACGGTTAGTCACAAATGCTTAACCGGGCACGCGCACCGCGAGGTGCGCGTGCCCGGTGCACTAAGCTCGGAGGCACTGACCTCCAAACGGGATATGCGGGAAACCGCGGATCTCTCGCACACAAATTTTTTTAGTTTTAGGAGAACGGGAACAAGATGTCTGAAACCGTGAACTTGCCCGCTTTGGGTGAAAGCGTCACCGAAGGCACCGTTACGCGTTGGCTCAAGCAGGTCGGCGACCGCGTCGAGGTCGACGAGCCGCTGCTGGAGGTTTCGACCGACAAGGTTGACACCGAAATCCCTTCGCCGGTTGCCGGCGTCATCGAGGAAATCCTCGTCGCCGAAGACGAGACCGCCGAAGTTGGAGCCGCACTGGTTCGCATCGGTGATGGCTCGGGCTCCGGCTCGGCACCTGCCGAAGCCGCTCCGGCCGCAGAGGCACCCGCCGCACCCGCCGAGGCACCGGCACCCGCCGCAGAAGCCGCTCCGGCTGCTCCGGCCGCCGCTGCAGCACCGGCATCCGGCACCGAGATCACCCTCCCGGCACTGGGCGAATCCGTGACCGAAGGCACCGTCACCCGCTGGCTCAAGGCCGTGGGCGAGGAAGTTGCCGTTGACGAGCCGCTGCTCGAGGTCTCTACCGACAAGGTCGACACCGAGGTCCCGTCCCCGGTCGCCGGCGTCCTGCTGGAAATCCGCGTTCCGGAAGACGAGACCGCCGAGGTCGGCGCCGTCCTGGCCGTCATCGGTGCCGCCGGCGCCGCTGCACCCGCAGCCCCTGCCGAGGCAGCACCGGCCCCGGCCGCCGAGCCCGCACCGGCTCCGGTTGCCCCCGCCGCCGCTCCCGCGCCTGCTCCTGCAGCACCGGTTGCCGCCCCGGCAGCACCCGCAGCTCCCGCCGCCCCGGCCCAGGAAGCTGCACCGGCCGCAGCACCCGCAGCTCCGGCTGCAGGCAACGACGGCTACGTCACCCCGCTGGTTCGCCGCCTGGCCAACCAGAACAACGTCGACCTGTCCACCGTGACCGGCACCGGCGTTGGCGGTCGCATCCGCAAGCAGGACGTCGTCGATGCCGCTGCCGCGGCAAAGACCGCGCCTGCCGCAGCAGCTTCGGCTCCGGCAGCAGCACCGGCAGCCAAGGAAGCGGCACCCGTCGTGGCATCCTCGCTGCGCGGCACTGTCGCCAAGGCCCCTCGCATCCGCCAGGTCATTGCCCGCCGCATGCGCGAGTCGCTGGAAATCTCCACCCAGCTGACCCAGGTCCACGAGGTCGACATGACCCGCGTCGCCAAGCTGCGCAACGCCGCCAAGAACGAGTTCGCGGCCGTCAACGGCTCCAAGCTCACCTTCCTGCCGTTCATTGCCAAGGCCGTGGCTGAGGCTCTGAAGCAGCACCCGAAGCTGAACGCCGAGTACGACGAGACCAAGCAGGAGATCACCTACCACAACGCCGAGCACCTGGCGATTGCGGTCGACACCGACAAGGGCCTTTTGGTTCCGGTCATCTCCAACGCCGGCGACCTGAACCTTGCCGGCCTGGCCGGCAAGATCGCCGACGTGGCAAAGCGCACCCGCGACAACAAGATCGGTCCGGACGAACTGTCCGGAGGAACGTTCTCGATCACGAACATCGGTTCGGTCGGCGCGCTCTTCGACACCCCGATCATCAACCAGCCGCAGGTCGCCATCCTGGGCACTGGCTCCATCGTGAAGCGTGCGGTCGTCGTGACCGACGCCGACGGTGACGACACCATCGCCATCCGCCACATGATGTACCTGTCGCTGACGTACGACCACCGCCTGGTCGACGGTGCCGATGCAGGCCGCTTCCTGCAGACGCTGAAGGCACGCCTTGAAGAAGGTGCCTTCCAGGCAGACCTGGGTCTCTAGGACTTGGTTGGAGGGGGCGTCCACTGCTTCTTGGCGGTGGGCGCCCCCTTTGCTATGTCCTGCGCCACCTTCGGCCGGGCAAATTCTTGATGGTGTGCAGTTTCCATTAGGCTTGCGGCATGACCTTTTTGACTGCAATCCTGGTATTCCTGCACGTTTTAGGTGCAGCGGCAATCTTTGGCGGCTGGCTCGCCAACTTCAAGACCCCGACGGTCAACATCTGGCAGTGGTACGGCTCCATCGCCCAGCTGGTGACCGGGCTGCTTCTCGTCGGCATGCTCGAGATGCGCGATCTCGAAGTGAACAACATCAAGATCGGCGTCAAGCTCCTGCTGGCCATCGGCGTCTTCGTCGCAGCCCTGCTGGGCCGCAAGAAGATCAAGAACGGACTTGAGGTTCCCACCGGGCTGGCCCACGGAACCGGCGGCACCGCCCTGATCGCCATCGCCGTGGCCACCCTCTGGGTCTAGTCCACCCGGAACGCACCCGCCGGAGACTTGCCGGCGCACAGGCGGCCTGCCACCAGCAATGCTGGTGGCAGGCCGCTTCGTCGTTCCCCGGGGTCTCTTTGGTTCCCCAGCCGGTGCCCCTAGGATGGGCCTTGAGGGCGCTCGCCTTCGTCTCGTTGCAGATCAGAGGAGTCATCACCATGGCATTCACAAGAAGCGCAAGCACCGTTTGGAGCGGAGACCTGGCTTCCGGAAGCGGGGAAACCACCTTCGAGACCTCGGGCATCGGCACATTCCCGGTCACCTGGCGCGCCCGCACCGAGGCGTCCGAGGGCAAGACCAGCCCGGAGGAATTGATTGCCGCGGCCCATGCCTCATGCTTCTCGATGGCGCTGAGCAATATCCTCAAGGGTGCCGGACACGTCGCCGAGAGGCTGGAAACCACCGCGGAGGTGGACTTTGACACCAGCGACGGCGCCAAGATCAGCGAAATCCGGTTGTCGCTCAACGCCACCGTCCCGGGCTTGACCGAGGAAGAATTCCAGACGCATGCGCAGGCAGCCAAGGTCGGTTGCCCGGTGTCCGCCGCCTTGGCAGCCGTTCCGTCCATCACCCTCGATGCCCGCCTGAGCCAATAATCGCGTTGCCGGTGTGCCGAGAGGAGGCACACCGGCACCCCGCTGGGTCAGCCGGCGGCGGTCACCTCCCAGATCCGCCACGATCCCTCCGTGAACCGCAAGACCATGCGTACACGCTGGCTGTCCTCTTTCATGGCGCTCACCACGGTCTTGCCCTTGTCATCGACGTAGCGGTAGCCGCCTTGCACGCTGAAGGCTTCGAGAACCGCTTGTCCCGGCGTGCTCCCCGGCAGCACCTCGACATCGCTCAGCCGAGTTTCCAGGGCTTCCAGGTGCAGGCCGAGCCCACGCATCCGGGCCACGACCCTTCCATCCACATCCAGCGCCGGCGAGCCGGCAACATGGACGTCTTCGAGTAGCTCCATGTTCCGGCTCATCAATCCCTTGTCGCGACGCACAGCCAGCTCGGCCGCCACCAGCATCAGTTCCCGGGACGATTCGGCCTTTCCTTGGCGGGCAGGGTCGCCTGCGGGGGAAGACGTTGCTACCGGTTCCGCGGCCGCCGGGTCGCCGCTGGCCCTGAGCAGGCCCGCTCCCCCGGCCGCCACGGCAACCAAAAGCACTCCGGCGGCAACGGCCACCGCGACCCTGCGGTTCCCGCGCTTCAGGCCGTGGACCCGATGCGCCTGGGTCCACTGCCGTTCCCCCTCGCCCGGATCCGCTCCGGGCGCCGCGGCCGCCGCATCAAGTCCGAACGCCGCCCGAAGCCGGCGCGGGACCGGCCTTTGCTGCGCCTTGATCTGCGCCTTGCGCTCCCTGAGCAGTTCCCTGTCGGCGGCCGTGGGGTTCCCCCTGTTCCGGCGCCCGCCCAGAAGACCGGCCGGTGTGGGCTCCTGCCGGGTGGTGAGCATGTGCTTGAGTGCCCCTGGCTCGACCGCCTCGCTCAGCTCCACGGGAAGCGGCTCCCCGGCAACGAAGATCCGTTGCCCAAACTGTTCCGCACTGGGTCGCTTCACCGCTTCTTGGTCAAGACACTGCTCGAGCAACTTCGCGAACTCGTCATTGACCTCCGGAACCATGGAACCCAACGGGACCCTGTTGGCAGTCGCATTGGGTGGCCGCCCGGTCAGAAGGTACCAGGTGCAGGCGGCCAAGGCGTACACATCGCGAGCAGGTTCGAGCTGGCCGGATTCGGGGCCGTTGAAGGTTTCCGGGGCACAGAAGCCCTGGGTTCCAAGATCCCCCGGCAACTGGCCCACCATGCGGTGCGTCCCGAAGTCCCCCAGCTTTGGCTTGCCCTCGGCCGTGAACAGGATGTTGCGCGGCGACAGGTCCCCGTGGGTCAGGCCCCGCGCATGCAGGTACGCCAGCGCCCCGGCTATCGGGGCGACCACGGTGATGGTCTCCCCCACGCTCAGCGGGCCACGCACCGCCACGACCTGCGCCGCGGAACCGGCCGGGCAATACTCCATCAGGATCCCGGGGCCCTGGGATGTCTGGAGGATCCCGAGCGCTTCAACGAGGAATTCGTGGTCCAGGTCCAGCGCTTCGGTTGCGGCGGCATCCTCGGGAGCATCCTGGCCGAGGATCTTCACGGCCAGTTCGTCATGTGTCGACTCGTCTTCAACGACCCAGACACTGCCGCCCGAGCCCGCGTCCAGGTGGCGGATCGTGCGGTACCCCTCGATCCGCGGGAAAGCCAACGGCTCTTCATTGAATTCCATGATTCATTTCTACGCCGGAGAGAAATTCCGTGCTTAAGTTATCCACAAGAAACAAACGGTTAGCCAATTCGAGGGCCTCCCGATAGACGGCGTACTGTTATCGCCATGACCATCAAATTCGAGCGAATTGGCCATGCCCCCGAGCTGGTCGATTACCGCATCGCGTGGGACATGCAGCGCCGCGTTCACCATGACGTGACCGAAGGCGTGGCTGGCCCCGTTGTATTTCTCCTGGAACATGCCGCCGTATACACGGCCGGACGCCGTACCGAGCCGGAAGACCTCCCGGTCGACGGAACCCCCGTGATCGATGTCGATCGCGGCGGCAAGCTCACCTGGCACGGCCCGGGGCAGCTGGTCGGCTACCCGATCGTGCGCTTGCGCGACATGAAGGGCATCCGCGAGTACGTCACGACCCTCGAAGAAGCCCTGATCAATGTTGCGTTGGATTACGGCATCGACGCCGTGCGCATCAAGGGTCGCAGCGGCGTTTGGGTTGCCGGAACCAACGGTGGCCAGGACCGCAAGCTCGCCGCGATCGGCATCCGCGTAGACCATGGCGTGACCATGCACGGATTCGCGTTGAACTGCTCCAACGACCTCGCACCCTATTCACAAATCATCCCCTGCGGGATCACCGACGCCGGTGTCACAAGCATCAGCGAAGAAACTGGAACCACCGTCACTCCAGCCGACGTCCTCGACCGGGTCGAGCAGGAACTCGAAACCTTGCTCAGCCCGATTGTGTCGTTGACCGCTACTACCCCCGAAGGAGCCCGATCATGAGTGCCGCCCCCGAAGGTCGCCGCCTGCTGCGCATCGAGCAGCGAAATTCCGAAACGCCCGTCGAGCGCAAGCCCGAGTGGATCAAGGCAAAGATCAACATCGGCCCCGAGTACGTGGGGTTGAAGAAGCTGGTCAAGTCCGAGGGCCTGAACACCGTATGCGAAGAGGCTGGCTGCCCGAACATCTTTGAATGCTGGGAAGACAAGGAAGCAACCTTCCTCATCGGCGGCTCCGAATGCACCCGCCGCTGCGACTTCTGCCAGATCGACACCGGCAAGCCGCAGGCCATCGACCGCGCCGAACCGTTCAAGGTTGCCATGAGCGTGAAGAAGATGGGCCTGCGCTACGCCACCGTCACCGGCGTAGCCCGCGACGACCTCGCGGACGAGGGCACTTGGCTCTACGCCGAGACCGTGCGCCGCATCCACCAGCTGAACCCGGGCACCGGCGTGGAGCTGCTGATCCCCGATTTCTCCGGCAAGCCCGAATACCTGGACGAGATCGCGGCATCCGCCCCCGAGGTGTATGCACACAACCTCGAGACGGTTCCCCGCCTGTTCAAGTCAATCCGCCCGGCATTCCGCTACGACCGCTCCCTGGATGTCATTACGCAGGGCCGCGCCAACGGCATGATTACCAAGTCGAACCTGATCCTGGGCATGGGCGAAACCCGCGAGGAGATCTCCGAGGCCATCAAGGACCTGGTCTCGGCGGGCTGCGACCTGCTGACCATCACCCAATACCTGCGCCCCACCGAGCGCCACCACCCCGTCGAGCGCTGGGTCAAGCCACAGGAATTCGTGGAGCTGCAGCAGGAAGCCGAAGAGCTTGGCATCCTCGGCGTCATGAGCGGCCCGTTGGTGCGTTCCTCGTACCGTGCGGGCCGGTTGTGGGCGGGGGCCATGCGCAAGAAGGGGCTCCCGATCCCGGAGGCGCTGGAACACATCGCCAGCTCCGGCGACACCCGCCAGGAGGCTTCCTCGCTGGTCGGCTCCTAGCCGGTGCCCGATCGCGTAGAATTGAATCACTATGGCCAAAAACACCGATAACGCCTCGTCCGAGGCTGCAAGTCCTAAGCGCGGACTGTTCTCGCGCAAGCCGAAGGCCGAAAAGGCCAACAAGGAACCGGGCCGGCTGAAACAGCTGGGCCAGGTCTTCCAGATGACCCGCAAGAACGACCCGATGGTCGTCTGGCTGATGCTTCTGGCTGCCCTGGGCATCCTTGTTGTGGGCCTGATCATCGGCCTGCTGATCAACAACTGGATCACGGCGGTGCTGATCGCGCTTCCGCTGGCCCTGTTGGCTGCGACCATGATCCTTTCGCGTCGAGCCGAGAAGGCCGCCTTCAAGCAGCTCGAGGGACGTCCCGGCGCTGCCGGCGCGGCCATGAGTGTGTTGCGCCGCGGCTGGATCCTGAAGGACGAGCCGGTGGCGGTGAACCCGCGCACCAAGGACCTGGTGTTCCTGGGTATTGGCCGCGCAGGCGTCGTGCTGGTCACCGAGGGCCCCAACGTCCGCGTTCGCACGCTGGTTGATGCAGAGCGCAAGCGCATGGGCCGGGTGCTTCCGAACGTCCCGATCCACGTGATCAACGCCGGAAACGAAGAGGGCCAGACCCCGCTTGCCGAAGTCGGCAAGAAGATGAAGAAGCTTCCGAAGTCGATCACCAAGCTGGAGATCGGCGCCGTGGACAAGCGCCTGAGCACCCTGGGCAGCGCCAAGCTGCCGATCCCGAAGGGCATCGACCCGAACCGGGCACGGCCCAACCGCAAGCAGATGCGCTAACACCAGGCAAAGCATTCCTTAAACAGCAAGGTGGGTGTTGGAACCAATTGGTTCCAACACCCACCTTGCTTGCTTAATCCGGCAGCTGCGTGCGGTGCACCGGGCCCGCGGCCCAGGCTCGGCGCCTATCCGAAGCGCTAGATGCGCACCAGGATCGTCTTGCCCAATCGGTCGTGGTAGCCACGCTGGTCGGAGTCGCTGAACAGAACCGGAACCACCAGGCAGATCAGCAAGGTCCGGACGATGCCGGTCAGCGGCTTCACCGCACTGCCATCCAGCCCCTGGACCTGCATGCCAAAGACGCGGTGTCCGATGGAGTGTCCGGTCACGCCTACAAACAGCATCTGGGTGGCCGCGAAGATGATCAGGTTGGCGGTCGGGTCGGACTTGAAGAAGAAGAACGAGATGAGCATCGCAATCCCCCAGTCCAACAACAACGCCGCGACACGCCGGCCGATGCGTGCGACCGATCCGGGTCCCTTTTCGGGGCGCCCCAACCGCTTGCCGGGCCATTCCTGGTTGCTTAGCTGCGGCGGGCCCTCGAGCCACGAGCCAAAATCTTTTCTTTCCACACCCCCAGCCTACCGGGGCAAACACCGGGCGTCGGCGCCCAAAGCCAGCCTTTCGCACCCGGCCAAGCACCCTCCGTCACACTTGGGGCAGGTGATGTGATTTAGCCAACACCCGATTGGCTGGATTCCGCGTCCGTGTAACGTAACGGAAACAATCGAGACACAGGAGAGTAATCGCTGGGGGCTAGTGTTGATAACACAGGAAGAAAACGTTGGTAAACGTTTCACGGCACGGCACGCTAGTCGTCACAGCAGAAACCCCACACAGGAGTCCCTGACCATGTTCAAGAGTCCCGAAGAAGTCATCGCATACATTGCCGAAGAAGACGTCAAGTTCGTTGACATCCGCTTCACCGACCTTCCCGGCATCCAGCAGCACTTCAACGTCCCGGCACGCACCGTCGACGCGGATTTCTTCATCGACGGACAGCTGTTCGATGCGTCCTCGATCCGCGGTTTCGCCGGCATCTCCGACTCCGACATGCAGCTGATCCCCGATGTCACTTCCGGCTACATCGATCCGTTCCGCCTGGAGAAGACCCTCGCGTTCAACTTCTCCATCGTGAACCCGCGCACCGGAGAGCCGTACCACCGCGATCCGCGCGGCGTGGCCGAGCGCGCCGAGTCCTACCTCTCCTCGACCGGCATCGCCGACACCGCTTTCTTTGCCCCCGAGGCAGAGTTCTTCATCTTCGACAACGTGCAGTACGAGTCCAAGCCGCAGGGCTCCTTCTACAAGGTCGACTCCGTCGAGGCCCCGTGGAACACCGGCAAGAAGGAAGAAGGCGGCAACCAGGGCTACAAGACCCCCTTCAAGGGCGGTTACTTCCCGGTTTCCCCGACCGACAAGCAGGCCGACCTGCGCGACGCCATCTGCCTTGAACTCGAAGCTGCCGGCCTTGAGGTCGAGCGCTCCCACCACGAGGTCGGCGCAGCTGGCCAGGCCGAGATCAACTACAAGTTCAACACGCTGACCCACTCGGCCGACGACATCCTGAAGTTCAAGTACATCGTTAAGAACGTGGCCGATGCCTGGGGCAAGTCCGCAACCTTCATGCCGAAGCCGATCTTCGGTGACAACGGCTCGGGCATGCACTGCCACCAGTCGCTGTGGGCCAACGGCGTTCCGCTGTTCTACGACGAGAAGGGCTACGCCGGCCTGTCCGACACCGCCCGCTGGTACATCGGCGGTCTGCTGAAGCACGCCTCCGCCGTCCTGGCCTTCACCAACCCGACCGTGAACTCCTACCGCCGCCTGGTCAAGGGCTACGAGGCCCCGGTCAACATGGTGTACTCGCAGGGCAACCGCTCCGCAGGCATTCGCATCCCGGTGACCGGCTCGAACCCGAAGGCCAAGCGCATCGAGTTCCGCGCACCGGATGCCGCGTGCAACCCGTACCTGGCCTTCGCCGCACAGCTGATGGCCGGCCTGGACGGCATCAAGAACCGCATCGAGCCCGCGGACCCGATCGACAAGGACCTCTACGAGCTGCCCGCCGAGGAAGCCAAGGACATCCAGAAGGCCCCGGCCTCGCTGGACGAGGCCCTTGAGGCCCTGGAGAACGACTTCGACTTCCTGCTCGAGGGCGATGTGTTCACCGAGGACCTGATCCGCACCTGGATCGAATACAAGCGCGAATACGAAATCAAGCCGCTGGCACTGCGCCCGAACCCGTACGAGTTCGAGCTGTACTACGGCTGCTAGGTAGGGTGTCGGGACTCCCCGGCACCGACTAGAAAAGTCCGCGTGGACGCCGTTGCTTCAGAGTGAAGCTCCGGCCCCGCGCGGACTTTTCTGCTTTCTGCGATGGGCAGGCAATCGGCTAGGACTTCTTCCCGTAACGCTGGTGCACGGCCTGGCGGCTCACGCCCAATGCAAGCGCGATGGCCTCCCAGGAGAAGCCCTCGGCACGCGCGCGGCGCACCAGCACGGATTCCTGGCGCCTGGCGTCCTGTTGAAGGTCGGACACCGCGCGCAAGGCGCCAATCGTTCCGTCCTCGCCCTGCTCAAGCTTTGTCTTGGTCATCGAACACCTGCCTTCCAACGTCAATCTATCTTGACACTGTCGGCTCGTCAAGGTTTATTGACACAGGGCTTGGGCATGCGACGGTCCGAGGTCAACCCGCCAACGACGTGAGCAGGAAGGCACAGTCCTCGTTTGCCACGACGTTGTGCACGGCATCGGGCAGCACGAACAGCCCCCCGTGCTCGATCGTCTTGGACTCGCCTTCCCAATTGACCACGATGGACCCGCGCAACACCTGCAGGGTCGCCGCTTCGGGCTTTTCATGGTCGTTCAGCGTGGACCCGGCCAGCAGAGTGATCAGGGTGTGGCGCAGGCGCCCATCCTTGAGCACCGCGATGGCGCTGCGGCCATTGTTGGAAGCCGTTGCCTTGTCCCATTCCTTCGTGACAAGTTGATCAAGTTCGGCGCTGGTAACGTGCATGGTACTTTCCCTGCCCTTTCAATGACAACCACAAACACCTGGTCTAGCCCACCTTACGTTCGCTTCACGCGCTTCGGTCCTCGAACCCGTAGAAGTAGCGCTCGAAGACCTGCCGTGCCCGCCGGGTGGCCTTGAGGTAATCATCCTCCATCACCGAGGCCTCCCCCGGTGCGTAGCCGCACCAGCGGGCCACCGCTTCCATGTCACGCCAGGAATTGGGCAGGACGTCGCTGACCCGCCCGGTGCAAATCAACCCGGCGCTCCTGATCCTGGTTGCCAGGGACCATGCATGGTCCAGCAGCGCCACGTCCTCGGCCGGGATGATCCCGGCCTCGGCGATGGCTGCCAGTGCAGGGCGCGTGGAGGTGGTGCGCAGTGCCGGATGGTCCTTGGCGTGGCTCAGCTGCATCAGCTGCACCAGCCATTCGACGTCGCTGAGGGAGCCGCGGCCCAGCTTCAGGTGCCGCTCGGGCTCCGCGCCGCGGGGCAGGCGTTCGGCCTCAACGCGGGCCTTGATCCGGCGGATCTCGCGGATTTGTTCCTCGCCCATGACCTGTTCGTAGCGCAGCGGATCGATCATGGCCATAAAATCGGCTGCCAATTCCTCGGACCCCGCCATGGGCGTGGCCCGCAGCAGCGCCTGTTGTTCCCAGATCTGGGACCAGCGCCGGTAGTACTCCTCATAAGAAGCCAGGGAGCGCACCAGCGGGCCGCTCTTGCCCTCAGGGCGCAGCGCCGCATCGATTTCCAGCCGGGGTTCGGCTTGGATGGCCGGCACCATGGGCCTGCCCAGCAACGAGCCGAGGGCCGTGGCGATGCGCATCGCCTGTTCCTGGGCGCCCTGCTGGGCGGCCTCGTCGAAGGCGCGCTGCACGAACATCACGTCCGCGTCCGAGCAGTAGCCGATCTCATGCCCGCCTTGCCGGCCCATGGCCATCACCAGGAACTCGCCCAGCTGCGGGGTCGCGGCATATTCGGTGCGCTGGGCCACCTCCAGGGCCCCGCGCACGGCGGCCCTGTCGTTGTCCGCCAGGGCCCGTCCCACGGTGTCCTGGTCGATGACCGCGGCGCCGTCCGCCAGGGCGATGCGCAGGATCTCGCGGCGCCTGATGACCCGGATCAGCCGGATCGCCTGGTCGGGGCCGAGGTTCCGCTTGAGCTTCGAGGAGATCTCGCCCCATAGCGCCTCGTACCCCAGGGGCTGCAGCGACTTGCTGGACCCCAGCCACGCCGCCGATTCCGGGGAAACCTCCAGCAGGTCGGTGATGAAGCGGGAGTTCGACAGCATCTTGCACAACCGCTCGGCCGCCGCGTTGGAGTCCCGCAGCATGCCCAGGTACCAGTGCGACTCGCCCAGGGACTCGCTCAGCCGCCGGAAGCCCAGCAGCCCGGCATCCGGGTCAACGCCCTCGGCGATCCAGCCCAGCAGCACCGGCAGCAGCTGCCGTTGCAGCGCGGCGCGCCGCCGCACTCCCCCGGTGAGCGCCTCGATGTGGCGCATGGCGGCCTTCGGGTCCACATAGCCCAGGGCACGCAGGCGCGATTGCGCGGCCTCCGGCGAGAGCCGCACCTCGTCCGCGGAGAGGTTGGCGGCGTTGGACAGCAGCGGGCGGTAGAAGATCCGCTCGTGCAGAAGCCGCACCAGCTTCTTGGTCTCGCCCCAGCGTTCCAGCAGCGCCGCGGCGGTGGACAGCTCGACGCCCAGGGTGGAGCGCAGCGCCCGGGCCAGCACGCGCTGGCCCGATTCCTTGTGCGGCATCAGGTGGGTCCGGCGCAGGTTCACCAGCTGGATGCGGTGCTCGAGCACGCGCAGGAAGCGGTAGGAGCTGTCGAATTTCTTGGCGTCGTCGCGCCCGATGTACCCGGCCAGGGAAAGCGCGGCGATGGCCCCGGTGGTGGAGCGCACGCGCAACGTCTCGTCGACCCGGCCGTGGACCAGTTGGAGCAGCTGGACGGTGAATTCGACATCCCGCAGCCCGCCGGGGCCCAGCTTGATCTGGTGCGCCAGCTCGGCCGGCTTGATGTTTGCGGTGACCCTCCGGCGCATCCGCTGCACGGACTCAACGAATCCGTCGCGTTCCGAGGCACCCCACACCAGCGGTGCGATCATGGCCTCGTAGGCGGCGCCCAGCTCGGCATCCCCGGCGATCGCCCGGGCCTTGAGCAGCGCCTGGAACTCCCAGGAGGCGGCCCAGCGCCCATAATAGGCGGCATGGGATTCCAGCGTCCGGCTCAAGGCACCGTCCTTGCCCTCCGGGCGCAGGTTGGCATCGACTTCCCAGAGCCCCGGTTCGGTTCCCGAAGCGTCGATGGCCCGGGAGATCCCGGAGGCCAGTTCCGTGGCCACGGTGTGGGCCAGCTCCTCGTCGAGGCGCTCGGACGAGTGGACGTAGATGACATCGACGTCCGAGACGTAGTTCAGTTCGTGGGCACCGCACTTGCCCATGCCGATCACCGCCAGCCGCACGTCGGCGACGTCCTCGACGGAAAAGCGTGCGGAGGCCTCGGCCCGGCTGATGGCCAGGGCCCCTTCGAGGGCGGCGGCAGCAAGGTCGGCCAGTTCCCGGCCGACCTCCGGCATCGCCTCGAGCGCATCGGCGGCGCCCAGGTCCCGGTGGACCAGCGACAGCAGCGCCTTGCGGTAGGCCACGCGCAGCACGCGGTAGCCCTCTTCGCCGGAGACGCCCGCCACCGGAGGGATCCCGGAGGCCGGATCAGCGCCCACCGCGCGCAGCAACTGGGCACGCAGTTCCATCGCGTCGCGGCCCGCCATGCGGTCGGGGGCCGGGGTCCGGAAGACCTCCAGGCACCCGGGTTCGCGGATCATGAAGTTCGCCATGGCCCCGGAGGCGCCCAGCAGGCGCAGCAACCCCGGGGCGGTGCGTGGGTCGGCGGCCAGTTCCAACGCCGCGGGGGCATGCGGAACCAGGCGGATCAGCGACAGCAGCGCCTGGTCCGGGTCCGCGGCGTATGCCAAGTGGCGCACCAGCGCTGCATGGTCGATGCCGGCCAGTTCCCTGTCGCCCAGGAAACGCTTGGCCCGCTCCAGGTCGTCGAACCCGGCGGAAATCAGCTGCCGCGTGGAGATCTGCAAGGAATTCGCTCCCCCGCCGGCCTAGAGGATCCCGAGGTAGCGGCGCAGCTCGAACGGGCTGACGTTCTGCCGGTAGGCCTCCCACTCGTCGCGCTTGTTGCGCAAGAACGAGGTGAAGACCTGCTCGCCCAGGATCTCGGCGACCAGCTCGGATTCCTCCATGGCGCGGATCGCGTCGTGCAGGGAGCCGGGCAGCGGGTCGTGCCCGGAGGCGCGGCGTTCGGCGCTGCTCAGGCCCCAGACGTCTTCCTCGGCCTGCGGCTCGAGCTCGTAGCCTTCCTGGATGCCCTTCAGCCCGGCGCCCAGCAGGCAGGCGTAGGCCAGGTAGGGGTTGGTGGCCGAGTCGATGCCGCGGTACTCCACGCGGGCGCTCTGGCCCTTGCCGGGCTTGTACAGCGGGACGCGGACCAGCGCCGAACGGTTGTTGTGACCCCAGGACCGGTGGCTCGGGGCCTCCCCGCCGCCCCAGAGGCGCTTGTAGGAGTTCACGAACTGGTTGGTCACGGCCGTGAATTCCGGGGCATGGTGCAGGATCCCGGCAATGAACTGGCGGGCCGTGTCCGAGAGCTGGAATTCCCGCCCGGCCTCGAAGAACGCGTTGGTGTCGCCCTCGAAGAGGGAGAAGTGGGTGTGCATGCCGGACCCGGGTTCGTCCGAGAAGGGCTTGGGCATGAAGGTGGCGTAGATGCCCTGCTGGATCGCGACCTCCTTGATCACGGTGCGGAAGGTCATCACGTTGTCGGCGGTCTGCAGCGCATCGGCGTAGCGCAGGTCGATCTCGTTCTGGCCCGGACCGCTTTCGTGGTGGCTGAACTCCACGGAGATCCCCACGGCCTCGAGCATCGTCACCGCGGTGCGGCGGAAGTCCTGGGCCACGCCCCCGGTGACGTGGTCGAAGTAACCGCCCCGGTCAACCGGGACCGGGTAGCCGTCGGGGCCCAGCTCGGAGGAGCGTAACAAATAGAATTCGATTTCCGGGTGCGTGTAGCAGGTGAAGCCCATCTCGGAGGCAACTGCCAGCTGGCGCTTGAGCACATGGCGCGGGTCTGCGGCGGCCGGCAGCCCGTCGGGGGTCAGGATGTCACAGAACATCCGCGAGGTCGGCTCGACCTCGCCGCGCCACGGCAGGATCTGGAAGGTGGAGGGGTCCGGCTGCAGCAGCATGTCCGATTCGTAGATGCGCGACAATCCCTCGATGGAGGAGCCGTCGAAGCCCAGGCCCTCCTCGAAGGCGCCCTCGACCTCGGCTGGGGCCAGTGCCACGGATTTCATGGAACCAACCACGTCCGTGAACCAAAGCCGCACAAAACGCACGTCTCGTTCTTCAATGGTTCTTAGGACGAATTCCTGCTGGCGATCCACGGCGGGTTCCTTCCACAAGGGGTTCTCTGGCGGCGGTTCCCGCCCCCACTAATTCACTTTATACGTTTTTGCGTTCATGACACGGAACGACTGCTTCACCTGGATGTGCATTAGTCTCTTGCCCATGAGTGCTCATCCTTCCACACCAGCAAATCCAGCCTCCCCCGGACCTGCATCCACCGCCCGCATCCGGCTGCACCACCTGCAGTCGGCCAAGGTCCAGGGTGCGAAGTTCGCGATGCTCACCGCCTACGACACC
The DNA here is from genome assembly GCF_001863355.1 of Arthrobacter sp. UCD-GKA. Classification (NCBI taxonomy): domain Bacteria; kingdom Bacillati; phylum Actinomycetota; class Actinomycetes; order Micrococcales; family Micrococcaceae; genus Arthrobacter; species Arthrobacter sp. UCD-GKA. The sequence continues at coordinate 257,846 of NZ_MOLR01000002.1, forward strand.
ATGATGGCTTCCATCTTCGATTCCGCCGGCATCGAGGTGCTGCTGGTGGGCGACTCGGCGGCAAACACCGTGATGGGATACTCCTCCACGTTGCCGATCACCCTTGACGACATGGTTGTCTTCGCCAAGTCGGTGGTTTCCGGGGCCAAGCGCGCCCTGGTGGTGTGCGACCTTCCGTTCGGTTCCTACGAGGTGTCGCCCGAACAGGCCGTGGCCTCGGCGGTGAAGCTGATGAAGGAGGGCGGGGTCCAGGCGGTCAAGCTCGAGGGCGGGGCGTATTTCGTCCCGCACGTGCGGGCGCTGGTCGCCGCCGGCGTGCCGGTGATGGCGCACATCGGCTTCACCCCGCAGTCCGAACATGCCCTGGGCGGCTACCGGGTGCAGGGCCGCGGCGATGCGGCCGACGCGATGGTTGCCGACGCCCAGGCGCTGGAGGCCGCCGGCGCGTTTGCCGTGCTGATGGAAATGGTTCCCACCGAAACCGCAGCCCGGGTCGATGCGTCCCTGCACGTTCCCACCGTGGGCATCGGTGCCGGCGGCGCCACGACCGGGCAGGTGCTGGTGTGGCAGGACATGCTCGGGCTCGGCGCGGGCAAGGGCGCCCGCTTCGTGAAGAAGTACGCGGACCTGCGCTCGGTGGTGGCAGGTGCCGCCGCCGCATACCACGACGAGGTCCTCGGCGGCGTCTTCCCGGGACCGGAACACGAGTTCGGGCAGTAGCGGGGCCCGCCCGCTCCCTTCCCTACTCTTCGTCTTCCTCGTCGGCCTCGTCCCACTGTTCGTTGCGTTCGCGCACCTTGCTCATGGCAAGTTCGGCCTCGGCCCGCGACTTGTAGGGGCCCAGGAGCTTAGACCAATCCCCCTGCGGACCGGACTCCACCTGGCCTGTGGTGATGTTGAACCAGAATTCGCCCTCGCCGGGCAATGCTCCACTCATCGGGACTGACCCACCTTTCGTTCCTGCATCGTGACTCGGTATGCCACCACCCTACCGCCGGGAGGCCGCGCAGCGCCGTGCGAAACGTAAATGCGCCGTGGCTTGGGGTCCCGTCACACCGCTAGAATGGAAACCATGCCTTTAGCTTCAACCGCGCCCATTGGTTCCCTGGTTCCAGGGACCCCCACTCCGCAACGCACCGTCCCCGCCTCGATCCCCCGCCCCGAATACGTCGGGCGCCCCGCACCGCGAAAGTCCGATGCCCCGGAAGTCCGCTCCCCGGAGATCATCGCCAAGATGCGCGTGGCCTCCAAGATCGCGGCCCAGGCACTGGCCGAGGTCGGCCGTGCCATCGTCCCGGGTGTCACCACCGACGAGCTGGACAGGATCGGGCACGAGTTCCTGCTGGACCACAAGGCCTACCCCTCGACCCTGGGGTACCGCGGCTTCACCAAGTCATTGTGCGCCTCGATCAACGAGGTCATCTGCCACGGCATCCCGGACACCACCGTGGTGCAGGACGGGGACATCGTGAACATCGACATCACCGCGTTCATCGGCGGGGTCCACGGCGACACCAATGCCACGTTCCTGGCCGGGGACGTGGACGAGGAATCCCGGCTGCTGGTCGAGCGCACCGAGGAATCCCTGCGCCGGGCCATCAAGTCGGTCATGCCGGGCCGGGAGATCAACGTCATCGGCCGCACCATCTCCGCCTACGCAAAACGCTTCGGCTATGGCGTGGTGCGGGACTTCACCGGCCACGGCGTGGCAGAATCCTTCCATACCGGCTTGATCATCCCGCACTACGATGCCGCACCGGCCTACAGCCAGCTCATCGAAGAGGGCATGACGTTCACCATCGAACCCATGCTCACCCTCGGCACCATCGAGTGGGACATGTGGGACGACGGCTGGACCGCCACCACCAAGGACCGCAAGCGGACCGCACAATTTGAACACACCTTGCTCGTCAACGAGGACGGCGCCGAAATCCTGACCCTGCCCTAGCGCAGGTCACCACCCGCCCCGTCAAGAACCCGTTCGAGAAGGAAACCCCACCGCATGACACACAGCGCCTCCACCCCGACTCCCCTGGCCATCGGCATCGACATCGGTGGCACCGGCATCAAGGGCGGCATCGTCGACCTCTCGATCGGGAAGCTGGTCGGCGAACGCGTCCGCATCGACACCCCGCAGCCCGCCACCCCGGCCGCGGTGGCCGAGGTCGTTGCCAAGATCGTGGCCGAGCTCGATGCCCGCGGGGATGCCCCCGGCGCCGGGACCCCGGTGGGCGTCACCTTCCCGGCGATCATCCACCGCGGCGTGGCGCGCTCGGCGGCCAACGTGGACCAGTCGTGGATCGGCACGGACGTCGATGCGCTGTTCACCGAGCAGCTGGGGCGCCCGGTCCATGTCATGAACGACGCCGACGCCGCCGGACTGGCCGAGGTGCACTTCGGTGCGGGCGCCGGTGTCGACGGGACGGTGCTGGTCATCACCCTGGGCACGGGCATCGGCTCGGCCCTGATCCACAACGGCGTTCTGGTTCCCAACGTGGAACTCGGGCACCTGGAGATCGACGCGGTCATCGCCGAGGCCCGCGCCTCGGCGTCGGCCCGCGAGCGCGAGGGCTTGTCCTGGGACGAGTACGCGGTGCGCCTGCAGCGTTTCTTCTCCCACGTGGAGTTCCTCTTCTCCCCCACCCTGTTCATCATCGGCGGCGGGATCTCCAAGCGCGCCGACGACTACCTGCCGCAGCTTTCGATCGCCACCCCGATCACCACGGCGAAGTCCAAGAACAATGCCGGGATCGTCGGTGCGGCATTGCAGTCGGCGCTGTCCTAGACCTTACGGGCGCAAAAACAACGGCGGGCCCCCTGCCATCCCCATTCACGTTTCGGTGAAGGGAATGGCCAGGCGGCCCGCCGTTTGCGGTTGATGCCACGGGCCCCTGCGGGCCTTCCGTCCTAGCGGGCGCCGAGCGGGCGCTGGTGCCCCACCGGCCGGGTCTCGCGTTCGGCCCGCAGCTTGGCGATGGCCAGCTCGAAGTCCTCGAGCGACTTGAAGTCCTGGTAGACGCTGGCAAAGCGCAGGTAGGCCACCTCGTCGAGGCGCTGCAGCGGGGCAAGGATTGCCAGCCCGACCTCGCGGGCGTTGATTTCCGCCGCTCCGCTGGAGCGCACCGCTTCCTCGACCTCCTGGGCCAGCATGGCCAGGTCGTCGTCCGTGACGGGCCGGCCCTGGCAGGCCTTGCGCACGCCGTTGATGACCTTCGCGCGGCTGAACGGCTCGGCCACCCCGGAACGCTTGAGCACGTTCAGGCTGGTGGTCTCGGCGGTGCTGAACCGGCGTCCGCAGGCGGCGCACTGCCGGCGGCGGCGGATCGCGGTGCCGTCGTCGGTCAGCCGGCTGTCCACGACGCGCGAATCGGTGTGCCTGCAATAGGGACAGTACATGGCACCCCTTTCTCGGGTCTTTTTGCCGGGCACATACGTGCCCGGGATCAGTTTAGGGCCATATATAGCCTAATCACAACAATGTGATTACCACATGTTGTGGTCGTACTCACAATCAGGCACCATTGCGGCCGGGTTGCCCCGGGCGCCTCACGGGAAGCGGATGGCCACCGCGTCCCCGTGGGCCGGCAGGTCCTCGGCGTTGGCCAGCGCGATCACGTGCGGTGCCACCGTGGCCAGGGCGGCACGGTCGTAGTCGATGACCTGGATGGCCTTCAGGAAGGTGTTCACGTTCAACCCCGAGGCGAAGGCCGCGGTGCCGCTGGTCGGCAGGACGTGGTTGGAGCCGGCGCAGTAGTCCCCCAGGCTCACCGGGGCGTTGGGCCCGACGAACACGGCACCCGCCGCGGTGATCCTCGCGGCGTCGGCTGCCGCGTCGGCCGTGTGGATTTCCAGGTGCTCGGCGGCGTACACGTTGCACACGGCGATCCCGGCGGCGACGTCGTCGACCAGGATGATCGCCGACTGGTTCCCGCCCAGCGCGATGCGCACCCGCTCGGAGTGCTTCGTGGTGGCGCACTGGTTTTCCAGCGCCTCGCGCACCGCCTCGGCAAGCGCCGGGGAATCGGTGACCAGCACCGCGGCGGCGTTGGGGTCGTGCTCGGCCTGCGAGACCATGTCGGCGGCGATGAAGGCGGGGTTCGCCGTGGCGTCGGCAAGGATGGCGATCTCGGTGGGCCCGGCCTCGGCGTCGATGCCGACCACGCCCTTGACCAGGCGCTTGGCGGTGGCCACGAAGAGGTTCCCGGGACCGGTGACCACGTCCACGGGCTCGATGGCCAGCGCCGGGTCCATTTCAGCGCCGGCCGGGACGCCGTAGGCGAAGGCGGCAATGGCCTGGGCCCCGCCGATGGCGTGGACCTCGCCGACGCCCAGCAACTGGGCGGCGGCCAGGATCACGGGGTGGGGCAGCCCGCCGAACTCCTTCTGCGGGGGCGAGGCGATGGCCAGGGAGCCGACGCCAGCGGCCAGGGCCGGCACCGCGTTCATGATCACCGAGCTGGGGTACACGGCCAGCCCGCCCGGGACGTACAGGCCCACCCGGCGCACCGGGACCCAGCGCTGGGTGACGGCGGCACCGGCGCCGTATTCGACGCGGGTCTCGCCGGGCACCTGGGCCGCGGCAAAGACGCGGGCCCGGGCGATGGATTCCTCCAGGCCCGCCCGCACCTCGGGGTCAAGCTCCGCCAGCGCCCGTTCCATGGCGTCTGCCGGGACCCGGGTGTGGTCCTGCTGCACGCCGTCGAACTGCTCGGCCAGCTCGGACAGCGCGGAGAATCCGTCGGTGCGCACGCGGCGGATGATCGATTCGACCGCTTCTGCCGCGGTGGCGAAGTTCAGTTCCGGGCGCGGCAGCACCGCCTTGAGGCTGGCATGGTCCAGGGCGGCACCTCGCAGGTCGAGGTCCTGGAGCGCGGAAAAGGTCTGGGGGCGTACGTTGGAAGTCACCATGCCAGTTTATCGCGAGCCGGGCCCGGGTGCGGCAGCCGAGGCCGCAGAGGACTCCGGCGTCGTAATCCCGGTGCCACCGGGCCCATGTTCCTGTCCGCCGCCGTGCCCGGTGGCCTAGGCTTCTTCCAGGACCAAACCATCGATGGGCAAAGGAAACAATTCACCATGCGCGAGGCAAACGGATCGACACAATTGCACGAGGGCAAGTCCCGGATCGTCATCACCCGCTCCGTGGAGGTAACTCCGCAGCGGCTTTGGGAAACCTTCACTGACGCCACCGCCCTGGCCGGGTGGATCGGGGTGCTGCGCACCGACGAGGCCACCGGCAAGCGCACCTTCTCCATGCTCGAGGGCGTGCAGGAATCGGATCCCGAGGAATTGGACATCACCCGGTGCCGGGCGCCGCACGAACTCGAGTACACCACGACCAGCAAGTTCGGCGGCTGGGGCATGGGCCTGGTCATCCGGCCGGCCGCCGGCGGGTGCGAGCTGGAATTCCACCAGGTGCTCGGTGATGCGGACGACCCGCGGAACATGGGGCCGGGCTGGGAATACTACATGCAACGGGCTATCGCCCACACCCTGGGGGAAGACCCGGACGAGGTGGCGTGGGACGAATTCTATCCCGCGCTGGCCGACGCCTACGCCCCGGCGCCCGGGCAGCAGTAGCCGCGCCGGTGCCGCGGCCGCGGCGCAGTAGGGACCAGGGCCCTAGCCGTCCAGGCAGGTGGGGCCCAGCAGCACCTTGAGGTCCCCGAAGAGCGCGGAGTTCGGGTTGACCCGGTATTCCATGCCCAGGCGCACCAGCGAGGTCCCGCGGGTGCTGTGCAGCTTCACCCGCACCTCGGTGGTGCCCTGGTGCACGCGCAGCACGTCGCCGAGGGCGGAGATGACTTCCTCGGTGGCCTTGTGGTTGGCCATGGAAATGACCACCGGCCCGCCCTCGCCGTCCTCGCTGATTTCCGGGACCGTGAGCTCCTGGGCGTTGAGCGTGATGGAGCCGTCGTCGCGTTTCTGCACCCGGCCCTTGACCACCACGATCAGGTCCTCGGCCAGCACGTTGGCGATCGGGGCGTAGGCGTTGCCGAAGAACATGGTTTCCATGGACCCGGAGAGGTCCTCGATCTCGCAGCGCGCGTACGGGTTGCCGGACTTCTTGGCGATGCGGCGCTGCAGCGAGGTGATCATGCCGCAGATGGTGACGGTGTGCCCGTCCTGCGGCCCGTCGTCGGAGAGCACCTGGGTGACGGACATGTCGGCGTTTTGGGCCAGTAGCCCGCCCAGTCCCTTGAGCGGGTGGTCCGAGACATACAGGCCCAGCATGTCGCGTTCGAAGGCGAGCTTGTCCTTCTTTTCCCAGTCCGGCAGGTCCGGGACCGCGACGGTCATGCCGGCCGCGGCGGTCGGGTCGTCGAACGCGCTGAAGAGGTCGAACTGGTTGGCGGCCTCGTTGCGTTTGACCGCGATGACCGAGTCCACGGCCTCTTCGTGGATGGCGACCAGGGCGCGGCGCGCGTGGCCCATGGAGTCGAAGGCCCCGGCCTTGATCAGCGATTCGATGGTGCGCTTGTTGCAGACCACCGCGGGGACCTTTTGCAGGAAGTCCGCGAAGTTCTCGAAGTTGCCCTTTTCGGCCCGGGCCTCGACCAGGGCGTTGACGACGTTGGCGCCGACGTTGCGGATGGCCCCCATGCCGAAGCGGATGTCGGTGCCGACCGGGGTGAAGTTCAGCGCCGATTCGTTCACGTCGGGCGCCAGCACGGTGATGCCCATGTGCCGGCATTCGTTCAGGTACATGGCCGTCTTGTCCTTGTCGTCCGCGACGGACGTCAGCAGGGCAGCCATGTATTCGGAGGGGTAGTGGGCCTTGAGGTACGCGGTCCAGTAGGAGATCACGCCGTAGGCGGCCGAGTGCGCCTTGTTGAAGGCGTAGTCGGAGAAGGGAAGCAGGATGTCCCACAGGGCCTTGACGGCCTCCATGCTGTACCCGTTGTCGATCATGCCCTGGGAGAAGCCGGCAAACTGCTTGTCCAGTTCCGATTTCTTCTTCTTGCCCATGGCGCGGCGCAAGATGTCTGCCTGGCCCAGCGAGAAGCCGGCCAGTTTCTGCGCGATGGACATGACCTGCTCCTGGTACACGATCAGGCCGTAGGTGGTTCCCAGGATCTCCCGCAGCGGTTCCAGGAGGGTCGGGTGGATCGGGGTTTCTTCCTGAAGCTTGTTCTTGCGCAACGCGTAGTTGTTGTGCGAGTTCGCGCCCATCGGGCCCGGGCGGTACAGCGCGAGCACCGCGGAGATGTCTTCGAAGTTGTCCGGGCGCATGAGCTTGAGCAGCGAGCGCATGGGCCCGCCGTCGAGCTGGAACACGCCCAGGGTGTCGCCGCGGGCCATCAGTTCGTAGGCACCGGCGTCGTCGAGTTCCAGGCGCTCCAGGTCCAGGTCAACGCCCTGGTTCGCCTTCATGTTTTCCAGGGCGTCGGAGATGATGGTGAGGTTGCGCAACCCCAGGAAGTCCATCTTGATCAGCCCCAGGCCTTCGCAGGTCGGGTAGTCGAATTGCGTGATGACCTGGCCGTCCTGGATGCGGCGCATGATCGGGATGACGTCGATGATCGGGTCCGAGCTCATGATGACCCCGGCGGCGTGCACGCCCCATTGGCGTTTGAGCCCCTCCAGGCCCTTGGCGGTCTCGAAGACGCGCGCGGCTTCCGGGTCGGTGGCCACCAACTGGCGGAAGTCCCCGGCCTCGGAGTAGCGCTTGGACTTGGGGTCCTCGATGTCGTTGAGCGGGATGTCCTTGGCCATGACGGCCGGGGGCAGCGCCTTGGTCAGCTGCTCGCCCATGGAGAAGGGGTAGCCCAGCACGCGCGAGGAGTCCTTCAGCGCCTGCTTGGTCTTGATCGACCCGTAGGTCACGATCATGGACACGCGTTCGTCGCCGTACTTCTCGGTGACGTACCTGATCACTTCAGAGCGGCGCCTATCATCGAAGTCGACGTCGAAGTCGGGCATGGAGACGCGCTCGGGGTTCAGGAAGCGTTCGAAGATCAGCCCGTGGTGCAGCGGGTCGAGGTCGGTGATGCGCATGGCGTACGCGACCATGGACCCGGCGCCGGAGCCGCGCCCGGGTCCCACGCGGATGCCGTTGTCCTTGGACCAGTTGATGAAGTCGGCCACGACCAGGAAGTAGCCGGGGAAGCCCATCTTGATGATGACGTCCAGCTCGTAGTCAGCCTGGCGTCGCACGTCGTCCGGGATGCCGTTGGGGTAGCGGTAGTGCAGCCCGGCGTCGACTTCCTTGATCAGCCAACTGGTCTCGTCCTCCCCAGGCGGGCAGGGGAAGCGCGGCATGTAGTTGGCGCTGGTGTCGAAGGAGACCTCGGCGCGCTCGGCGATCAGCAGGGTGTTGTCGCAGGCGTCGGGCATTTCCCGGAATAGGTGGCGCATTTCGGCCGGGGACTTGAGGTAGTAGCCGGAACCGGAGAAGGCGAAGCGCGAACCGCCCTGGTCGTACGTCGGCTCGTCCAGCGTGGACCCGGAGTTGATGGCCAGCAGCGCCTCGTGGGCCGGGGCGTCGTGCTCGTGGGTGTAGTGCAGGTCGTTGGTGGCAAGCCGCGGGATGTTCAGTTCCTTGGCCAGGCGCAGCAGGTCCTGGGTGACCCGGCGTTCGATGTCCAGGCCGTGGTCCATGAACTCGCAGAAGTAGTTTTCCTTGCCGAACAGGTCCTGGAACTCGGCGGCGGCCGCCTTGGCCTCGTTGTACTGGCCCAGGCGGAGCTTGGTCTGCACCTCTCCGGACGGGCAGCCGGTGGTGGCGATGATGCCCTCGTGGTAGGTGTTCAGCAGGTCGCGGTCAAGGCGCGGGTACTTGCCGAAGACCGAGTCGAGCGAGGCGATGGAGGAGGCCTTGAACAGGTTCTTCATGCCGGTGTTGTTGTAGCTCAACAGCGTCATGTGGGTGTAGAGGCCACCGCCGGAGACGTCGTCGCGGCGCTGGGACTCGTCGGTGCGCCACTTCACGCGGGTCTTGTCGTCGCGCGCGGTGCCCGGGGTGACATAGGCCTCGATGCCGATGATCGGCTTGACGCCGGCGGCGGTCGCCTTGGACCAGAAGTCGAAGGCACCGAACAAATAGCCGTGGTCGGTGGTGGCCAGGGCGGTCATCCCGAGCCGGTTGGTCTCTTCAAAGAGTTCTGTCAGGCGCGCAGCACCGTCAAGCATTGAATATTCGGTGTGCGTGTGAAGGTGTACGAATCCATCGCGATTAGAGCTAGCCACCGATCCAGTCTAGGCCGTTGAGTCAAGCAATGCTGGCCAATCGAACCGGATGTGAATAGCGGCACCCGAAGCCGTGCCGCGGGTGCCGCCGAAGGTCCTAGAAGGTGCCGTCGCGCAGCATTTCCAGGGCGTTGTTCAGATCCAGCGGGTATTCACTGGTGTATTCGACCCATTCGCCGCTCACCGGGTGGAAGAAGCCCAGCCGCTGTGCGTGCAGCCACTGCCGGGTCAGTCCCAGTGCGGCGGCCAGCTTCGGGTCGGCCCCGTAGGTCTGGTCCCCTGCGCAGGGGTGGCGCAGGGCGGAGAAATGCACGCGGATCTGGTGGGTGCGCCCGGTTTCCAGGTTGACCTCCACCAGCGAGGCCCGGCCGAAGGCCTCGATGACCTTGTAGTGGGTCACCGAGTCGCGGCCGTCCTCGACGACGGCGAACTTCCAGTCGTGGCCCGGGTGCCGTCCCAGCGGGGCGTTGATGGTGCCCTCGAGCGGGTCGGGCAGGCCCTGGACCACTGCGTGGTAGATCTTTTTCGGGGTGCGTTCCTTGAAGGCGCGCTTGAGTGCCGTGTAGGCGCGTTCGGTCTTGGCGACGACCATCAGGCCGCTGGTCCCGACGTCCAGGCGGTGGACGATGCCTTGGCGTTCGGAGGCGCCGGAAGTGGAAATCCGGTAGCCCGCGGCCATCAGGGCCCCGACGACGGTGGGCCCGACCCAGCCCGGCGAGGGGTGTGCGGCGACCCCCACGGGCTTGTCGATGACGACGTAGTCATCGTCGTCGGCAATGATCTTGAGGTCTTCCACGAGTTCTACCCTGATTTCTAGTGGGTCCGGACGAAGCGGGATGAAGACTTCGATGGTTGCCCCCGCAGGGGCCTTGCGGGACTTCCCCAGGGCCTTCCCGGCCATGGTGACGTTGCCTTCGCTGCACAGCAGTGCCGCCTGGCCACGGGAGATGCCCAGCCGTTGGACCAGGAAGGCATCGATGCGCGTGCCGGCTTCTTCCTCGGAGACCTGGAGTGTTTCGGTGCGTTCGCCGTTCACGGCTTCTCCTGCGTATCGGTCCCGGGCTTGTTCTTGGAGCCGGACCTGCTGCCGTCGAGCTCCCGGCCGGTGAACAGCAGGAGGCAGATGGCGACCATCGAACAGACGATGAACATGTCCGCGACGTTGAAGATGGCAAAGTTGGGCAGGGCGATGAAGTCGACCACGTGTCCGTGCCCGAAGGACGGCGGACGGAACAGCCGGTCGGTGAGGTTTCCCGCGACCCCGCCCATCAGCCCGCCCAGGGCCAGTGCCCAGGACCAGACGCGGACCTTGCGCACCAGGAAGATCGCGACATAGAGCAGCACTGCGGCCTGGATGATGGTGAAGATCCAGGTGACGCCCTCGCCCATGGAGAAGGCGGCACCGGAGTTCTTGATGAAGTACCAGCGCAGCAGCGGCGGGAAGACATCGATCACCTGGCCCTCGTACATGCTGGTTTCAACGATGCGCTTGGTGAACTGGTCGAGGACCAGCGCCAGGACGGCCAGGGTGCTCGTGGCGAGCACCAGGTGGCGCCGGGTGGCGCTGCCTGCCGCGGGCTTGGCGGCACCCTGTGGTGCCGGTGGTACGGAGCTGTTTTCCATCATGTCCTTTAACGCATTGTTGGCGGCCGGTAACCCGGCCGCCAACAATCTTAAGCCATCAATATGCGAGGCAAGTGGTGAAGCAGATTAGCCGTTGTCCTTGGCGTCTGCCGTGTCCATGGAGCCCTTGGCTTCGAGGTCGCGAAGCTGGCCCTCGATGTAGGTCTTCAGGCGTGCACGGTAGTCGCGTTCGAAGCCACGCAGCTGCTCGACCTTGCGCTCCAGGACAGTTTTCTGCTGTTCCAGGGCGGAGAGGGTCTTGCGGCTCTTCTCCTCGGCCTCGGAAACGAGGCTGTTGGCCTCGACCTGGGCTTCGGCGATGATCTTGTCACGCTGCTCGACACCCGCGGAGACGTATTCGTCGTGCAGGCGCTGGGCCATGGCGAGAACGCCTGCGGCCGATTCGGCGGTGGAGGCCTGGGCGGGAGCTGCTGCCGGGGCTGCTGCAACAACCTTGGCCGGCTCTGCCGCCTTGGGCGCTTCGGCTGCCTTGGGCTCTTCCTTCTTGACCTCGGGAGCCTTGGCTTCCTTGGGCTTGTCGGCCTCGGCAGGCTTGGCTGCCGGTGCGGCCGCCACAGGGGCAGGAACGGACTGTTCGCCTTCGCTGATGCCGGCTTCCGACAGGCGGCGACGCAGTTCGTCATTCTCCTGCGTCAGACGACGTAGCTCGACAACGATCTCGTCTAGGAAATCGTCAACCTCATCCTGATCGTAGCCTTCACGAAACTTCGTCGGCTGAAATCGCTTGTTGACTACATCTTCTGGCGTGAGAGCCATCTGGTCACCTCGATACTTGGTTCTCTCCTCGAACCGCTGAAGTGCGGCTCGAGTACACTTACCGTTTATTGGTGCGCAACCCGGTGCAGTCGTTGCGCCTAATGTGACAACACTATAACGACTGGGCCGGTAAAGGCTAAAGGCAACGCACTTTCTTTCTGAAAGTCTCTTGTCTTGGCCCTTGTCGCACCGTAATTCATGCCTCTCTCAAGGCCTATCCCTGCACCGTGGCCATGCCCAGGTTGTTCACAATAATCTTGAGCACGATGACGGCGAAGAACAAAATGATGAACGCCAGATCCAGGCGGATTCCCCCGAGATCCAGCGGTTTTATGCGCGAGCGCAACCAGCGCATCGGCGGGTCGGTGGTCTTGGCGATCAGCGAGACCGCGACCAGCGCCATGCCGCGCGGACGCCACGAGCGCGCAAACGACTCCGTGACATCAAGCACTATGCGCAACAGCAACATGACTTGCAGCACCGTCAGCACCACATACAGCAGTGCGAAAATTAGCTCCACTATTCCTACGAACCCTTGGACTTAGCTCTGGTTGAAAAACGTGGCCTGGTCTTCGGACTGTTTCTTGTCCTCACCCAGGACCTCGACCGTGGAGGGTGAAAGCAGGAACACCTTGTTGGTGACGCGCTCGATGCTGCCGTGCAGGGCAAAGACCAGCCCCGCGGAGAAATCAACCAGGCGCTTGGCGTCTGCTTCACCCATGTCCGTGACGTTCATGATGACGGGGATGCCATCACGGAAGTTCTCGCCAATGATTTTTGCATCATTGTAAGAACGTGGATGAACGGTGGTGATCTGACGCAATGAAGAGTCCTCGTCCCGTGCAGAAGGTGCGCGCTTGATGGGTGTTACCGGAGCCCGGTATTCGTTTTCGATGACAGGGCGGGGTGCCACTGGTGCTACCGGAGCAGGCTGTGCGGCAACCGGCTCTTCGCGGACCGGCTCGACAACACGCACTTCTTCACGCGCTTCAATGTCGTGCTTCTCGGCCTCGAAGTTCTCGTCACCCTCGGCGAGTCCCAGGTAGATCATTGTCTTGCGCAATGCGCCAGCCATGGTCTTCTCCTTTTGATCGTGCGCGGTCGGCGGTTTACCGAACCGCAAGTCTCTCCGCTAACTAGACGCTACAGCACCATTTGGCGGTGCCGGAGGACATTGGGGCGAATTGCGCGGTGTGTCGCACCGCGGGGGTTGTGCACGGGGCCCCGGAAGGCGGTGCCCGGGGTGGCCCGCGGCCTAGCGCCGTGCGCCCGGTCCGGTTTCCGGCGAACCCGGGGTGGCGGTGTCCCACACCAATCCGGCCAGGCGGCCGGTGCCTGGATCCCTGCGGTAGGAAAAGTAGTCCTCGTTCTCCAGGGTGCAGATCCCCGATTCGGTGACGCCGACGCCAAGGTCGCGTAGTTCGGCCGCCGCGGCGTGCGGCAGGTCCAGCCCGGTGGTTCCCTGGCGGGTTCTGGATCCGATCCCGGGGCGTTGCCCGCAGGCCTCGGCGGCCATGGCCTCGGGAACCTCGTAGCAGGACCCGCAGATGGCCGGCCCGATCCAGGCCTCGAGCTGCCGGGCCCCGGCCGCACGCAGGCGTTCGGCGGTGGCACCCAGGATGCCGTCGAGCAGTCCGCGTCGTCCGGCGTGTGCGACCGCGCTGAGCGCGCCGTGCTCCCCGGTTCCGACGAAGACCACCGGAACGCAGTCGGCGACCATCACGGCCAGCGGCGACGCGGCGTCCGGGGAGAAGAGGGCGTCGCAGGTGAGAATCCCGGTGTCCCGGGATCCTTCGGCCACCTCAAGCACCGTGGCCGAGTGGATCTGGTTCATGTAGCTGAACCGCTTCGGGCCCAGGCCCAGGTCCTGTTCCAGATCGCGACGCCGCAGCAGCACGGCGTCGCGATCGTCCGGAACGTGGACGGCAAGGTTTCCTTCGGCCACGGAAGTGAATGCAATGTGCACGCTCGGGGCGAGCGTCGATTGGTATCGCAACATGGTGGGCCTCGAAGGATCCCTCTCCGGCGGTTTCCCGCCTACTTCAGGAAGTCGGGGACATCCAGGTCGTCGTTGGTGGCCGAGAGGTCCGGCTCAACGATGGCAGGGAGTTCCTCGAAGCCCGGCTCGGCCGTGGCAACCGCCGCGCGAACTTCCTCGCGCGCCGCAGCCGGTGCAGCCATCGGGGCGGCGGGTGCCGCTGCCGGGGCCGCAGGGGCGTTGCGGACCGCCGGTTGCACGGTCTGCGGGGCGCTGGTGGCGTCGACTTGGTCGAAGCCGGCGGCGATCACCGTTACGCGTGCCTCGTCGCCCAGGGCGTCGTCGATGACGGCGCCGAAGATGATGTTGGCTTCCGGGTGTGCGACTTCCTGGACGAGGCGTGCGGCCTCGTTGATCTCGAACAGGCCGAGGTCCGAGCCGCCCTGGATGGACAGCAGGACGCCGTGGGCGCCGTCGATGGAGGCCTCGAGCAGCGGGGAGGCGATGGCGAGCTCGGCGGCCTTGACCGCGCGATCCTCGCCGCGTGCCGAGCCGATGCCCATGAGTGCCGAGCCGGCTCCCTGCATGACCGACTTCACATCGGCGAAGTCGAGGTTGATCAGGCCCGGGGTGGTGATCAGGTCGGTGATGCCCTGGACGCCGGAAAGCAGCACCTGGTCGGCCTGGCGGAAGGCGTCCAGGACCGAGACGTTGCGGTCGGAGATCGAAAGCAGGCGGTCGTTGGGGATGACGATGAGGGTGTCGACCTCGTCGCGCAGCGCCTCGATGCCGTTGTCGGCGCTGGTGGCGCGGCGACGGCCTTCGAAGGTGAACGGACGGGTGACCACGCCAATGGTCAGTGCGCCCAGACCGCGGGCGATGCGTGCGATGACCGGCGCGCCACCGGTACCGGTGCCACCGCCTTCACCGGCGGTGACGAAGACCATATCGGCCCCGCGCAGCACTTCCTCGATTTCCTCCGCGTGGTCCTCGGCTGCCTGGCGACCCACATCGGGGTTGGCACCGGCACCCAGGCCACGGGTAAGTTCGCGTCCCACATCGAGCTTGACGTCGGCATCGCTCATGAGCAATGCCTGCGCATCCGTGTTGATTGCAATAAATTCGACGCCTCGCAGGCCAACTTCGATCATGCGGTTGACGGCGTTGACGCCGCCACCGCCGATGCCGACGACCTTGATGACGGCGAGGTAGTTCTGTGGAGCTGCCACGTCCTGATTCCCTTGTTCGATGTGCTGCTGACCGAGGAAGCTCAACCGGACCAACGTTAACCCTCAACTCGAAGGTTATAGTTATGTCAAGCAACCGCTATTAAAACGCTATGTTTCGTGGTTCGTACATGCAACGACCAAGGCAGCGTGTCGCCCCTAAGTCGTTCTTTTTTCTTGTAATTATGCCTTTGGCGGACCGTTAACGGGCCACCGGGTGCTGCGGGCTGGAAATGTCGTACACCTTGATCGGTGCCTTCTTGTCCTTCGGGGCCCCCAGAAGTGCTTCAAGAACCTTTGTCTTGAGCGCCGAATCCTGGTCGTTGCCCCAAATCACCAGTGTCCCGTCGTTGAGCTTGAGCTCGACAAAGTCCTTGCTGGTGGCCGTTGCATGATCCACCGTCGCCAACAGCTTATCGGGTAGTTCTGAGAGAACCCGGGTGAGCATCGCAAACACCTTGGGATCCTTGGTCACCTTCGAGGAGCGGATGGTCGGAAGCTTCGGCTTGTCCTTGGCACCCAGCTTCGCCAACCGCTGCCCCTCGGGGCCCACCAGGGAACGCTGCTTGCCTTCCAGCAGCACCGCCACCGGAACGAATTCCACGACCTGGACCTGCAGCGTGTTGTTCGCCTCTGCCTGCACGATCGCGTCCTTCACCGCCGGCTCCCCCGCCAGCAGCTCCATGACCGTGCCGGTCCCGACCCGCGAGAGCGGGACCCCGTGCAGCGGTTCCAGGGCCTGCTGGATCTTCTTCTCGCTGACCAGCTCGTTGCCCGAGACCGTGATCGACTTGATCGCCAGGATCGGGGAAAACGTCAGCACCAGGACCAGTGCCACGACCAGCGCGGCGACCACCGCGCCGCCGATGAGCCAGCGGTTCCTGGCGCGCACCGCGGGGTCCTGCGGCAGGTCAAGGACGTTCGATTCCCCCGGCCCCGCCCCGGTGTTGCCCCGCATCAGCTGCCCGGGCGTTCTTCCAGGGCGGCCAGGATGGCGCTGCCCTGCTCGGTGACGTCCCCGGCTCCGATGGTCATGATGACGTCGCCGGCCTTCGCGGCCGCGGCCAGCACCCCGGCGGCCTGGCCCATGGACACCAGCCCGCCGGCGGTGTTCAGCTCGCGGGTCACCAATTCGCTGGTCACCCCGGGGATCGGGGTTTCGCGCGCCGGATAGATCTCCAGCACGTAGGCCGAATCCGCCAGCGAGAGCGCCGCGGCGAACTCGCGGTGGAATTCCTTGGTGCGGGAGAACAGGTGCGGCTGGAACAGCACGTGGACCGCCCCGTCGCCGGCCACGGCGCGGGCGGCACGCAGCGCCGCCAGCACCTCGGTGGGGTGGTGGGCGTAGTCGTCATAGACCCGCACCCCGGCGGCCTCGCCGCGGAAGTCGAAGCGGCGCGCCGCCCCGGTGAAGGTACCGAGCCCGGCCACCGCGACCTCGGGATCCAGCCCGCAGTCCAGGCCGACGGCGAAGCCCGCCGCGGCGTTGAGCAGGTTGTGGTTCCCCGGCAGGGCGAGCTCCAGCTCCGCGGTTTCCCCCGCGCCCCATTCCAGGGTGCAGGCGAAACGCTGTCCGCGCGGGTGCGCATCGGCCAGCCGGCGGTCGGCGTCCTCGGAGAATCCGTAGGTCTGAACCCGCAGGTCCGGGCGCTCGCGGCGCATCCGCTCGGCCAGGGCCAGCGACCCGGGGTCGTCGGCGCAGCAGATCAGCAGCCCGTCCTCGGGCAGCAGGGAGGCAAAGGCGTAGAAAGCCTGGTGCACGGCCTCGACGGAACCGTAGTGGTCAAGGTGGTCGGCCTCGATGTTGGTGACCACCGCGACGTCCGGGGAGTAGTTCAGGAACGAGGCGTCGGATTCGTCGGCCTCGGCCACGAACACCCGCCCCTGCCCGTACTCGGCGTTGAACCCCAGCGAACCGATGTTCGCCCCGACGGCGAAGGTCGGGGAGATCCCGGCCTCGCGCAGCATGAAGGCGATCAGCGAAGTCGTG
This sequence comes from Arthrobacter sp. UCD-GKA, assembly GCF_001863355.1. Classification (NCBI taxonomy): domain Bacteria; kingdom Bacillati; phylum Actinomycetota; class Actinomycetes; order Micrococcales; family Micrococcaceae; genus Arthrobacter; species Arthrobacter sp. UCD-GKA. The sequence continues at coordinate 274,626 of NZ_MOLR01000002.1, forward strand.
GTGGTCTTGCCGTGGGTGCCGGCCACGGTGATGACCCGGTGGCCCTCCATGGTGGCCGCCAGCCCCTCGGAGCGGTGCAGGATCCGCAGCCCGCGGGCCACGGCCTCGTCGTACTCCGGGTTTCCGGCCTTGATGATCGAGGAGATGACCACGGTGTCGGCGTCGCCGAGGTTCTGCGCGGCGTAACCCACGCAGATCCGCGCCCCGGCCTCGCGCAGGTCGTCCAGGACCGGCAGCTCCTTGGCGTCGGATCCCGAGACGTTCAGGCCGCGGGCCAGCATCAGCCGGGCCACCGCGGAGACCCCGACCCCGCCGATGCCCATCAGGTGGACGTTGCCCAGGTTCTCAAGTGTGTGTAGTTCCTGCATGTCCCTTAGCTTCCCGTGGTGGTTGGTGGCGGCGTCGTGCGGCCCAGGCCCTGGCGGATCATTGCGGCCATGACCGCTGCGGCATCGGTCTTGCCCTGGGTCTTGGCGGCAGCCCCCATGGCGTCCAGCGCCTCCTTGTCGGCCAGCAGCGGCAGCAGCGTATTGGCCAGGTACGAGGTGGTGAACTGCGCGTCCTCCACCAGCAGCGCTCCCCCGGCGGCGACCAGGTCGGCGGCGTTCAGGCGCTGCTCCCCGTTGCCGATGGGCAGCGGGACCAAGACCGAGGGGGTCCCGGCCACCGCGAGTTCGCACACCGTGCCGGCCCCGGAGCGGGCGACGATCAGGTCGGCGGCGGCATAGGCCTGGTCCATGGAGTCCACGTACTCGACCTGCCGGTAGCCCGCGGCGGACAGCGGCTTGCCGTCCGGCGCGAGCACCGCCTTGCCGCGGCCGGTGATGTGCAGCACCTGCACCCCGGCGCGCGCCAGCAGCGGCAGCGACGCGGCGATGGTGGCGTTGATCGAGGCGGCCCCCGAGGAGCCCCCGGTGACCACCAGGGCCGGTGCATCCCCGGTGAAGCCCAGGGCCTCGCGGGCCGCATCGCGCTGCGCCGCCCGGTCCATGGTGGCCACGAAGCCGCGCATCGGCATGCCCACCACCTTGGCCCCGGGCAGCCCGGTGCCGCTGAAGGCCGTCCCGACGCCGGCGGCGAAGCGGGCGCCGACCCTGTTGGCCAGCCCGGCCCGGGCGTTGGCCTCGTGGATGAAGATCGGCAGCTTGCGCTTCCTGGCGGCGAGGTACACCGGGGTGCACACGTAGCCGCCGACCCCGAGCACGGCCCGGGCCCCGGCGTCGTCCAGGATCCTCCCGGCGGCCTTGATCGCGGCCAGGAAGCGGAAGGGCAGCTTGAGCAGGTCCACCGAGGGACGGCGCGGCATGGGCACCTTGGCGATGGTGCGCAGCTCGTAGCCGGCCTCGGGGACCAGCCTGGTTTCCAGGCCGTCGGCGGTTCCCACCGCGGTCACGGCGGCGTCCGGGTCCGCCTGGCGCAGGGCGTCGGCGATCGCGATCATGGGGGTGATGTGTCCGGCCGTGCCGCCGCCGGCGACCACCACGGCAAATGCGTCAGTCATGGGCAAGGTGTGCTGCTTTCGAAGGTGTGTCAAGTGGTTTCAGCGTTTGGACCGCGCCCTGGCCAGCAGGGCCGCGAGCCCGCGCGCGGTTCCGGCCGGTTGCAGCCGAACGCGTTGTTCCCGGGCAAAGGACAGTACCACCCCGACGCCCAGGAACGCGGCAAGCAGGGCCGAGCCGCCGGAGGAGATGAAGGGAAGCGGGACCCCGATCACCGGCAGCAGGCCGGTGACCATCCCGATGTTGATGAAAGCCTGCCCGATGAGCCAGGCCATGATGCCGCTGATGGCCACCCGCCCGAAGATGGTCCCGGTGCGCACCGCAATCCGGTACATGGCCACCGCCAGCATCGCGTAGAGCACGATCACGAAGATGGTGCCCAGCAGGCCCAGTTCCTCGCCGAGCACCGCGAAGATGAAGTCGTTCTGCGCCTCGGGGATGTGTGACCACTTCTGCCTCGACTGGCCCAGCCCCACGCCGAACCAGCCGCCGGAGGCCAGGGCGAACAACCCCTGCTGGGCCTGGTAGCAGTAGTCGTTCAGGTCCCCGCAGGCAATGCCCAGCCACGCCAGGATGCGGCCCATGCGGTTGGGCGCCACCAGCACCATCACCAGGATCCCGACCACGCCCAGCAGCCCGGCCAGCACGAAGAGCCTGGCCTTGGCGCCGCCGACGAACATCACCACGGCCAGGATCAGCAGCAGGATCAGCGCGGTGCCCAGGTCGTGGCCCAGCAGCACCAGCCCGACCACCAGCAGCCCGAAGGGCACCAGCAGCGGGATGACGGCGTGTTTCCACTGGTCCATCAGGTTGGCCTTGCGTTCGACCACCCAGGCGCCCCACAGGGCCAGGGCGACCTTGGCGAACTCCGAGGGCTGGATGGAGAAGGACCCGATGTAGATCCAGTTCTTGTTGCCGTAGATCTCGGTGCCGAAGGCCAGCACGGCCATCAGCAGAATCGCTGCGACGCCCAACGCCGGCCAGGCCAGCTTCTTGAGGGTCCGCAGCGGCAGCATCTGCATGCCGACCATGGCCGCGACCCCGAGGATCGCCCACATCGACTGCCGGGAGAAGTCGCCGAAGGCGGACTTGTTCCGGGCGATGGCCTCCACCGAGGAGGAGGAAAGCACCATGATCAGGCCCATGAAGGTCAGCGCCAGCGTGGTGCCCAGCACCACGTAGTAGTTGATCTGGGCGCCGCGCAGCGAGGGGTCCTCGAGGCGGGTGAACCAGGCGGAGGGCCCGCGGGGCTCGCGTCCCCGGCCGCGCGCGGGGCCCGGGGTGCCGGCCTTGGCGCCCTTGCCGCGCGGGGTCCGGGAAGTGCCGCTCACGGTCGCTCCTTACTTGCTTGTCTCCCCCATGAGCGCACGGACCGCGTCGATGAAGGCATTGCCGCGTTGTGCGTATGAGGTGAATTGGTCCATTGAGGCTGCTGCCGGTGCCATGAGCACGGTGTCCCCGGGCTCGGCGATCCCGGCGGCTTCGGTGACGGCCCGGGCCATCACGGCCCAGCCGGCTGCCGAGCCGGTTGTTCCGGCCGCGGTCTCCCGTTCAGTTTCGCGCACGCCGGGCCCGATCACGGGCACCAGTGGCGCGTGTCGTTCAAGGGCTTCGCGCAGCTTGGCGGTGTCGGTGCCGATCAGCACCACCGCCTTGAGCCGGGTGGCGTGCGCCGAGACCAACTCGTCGTATTCCACGCCCTTGGACAGGCCCCCGGCGATCCAGATGACCGAGGAGAAGGCGCCCAGCGAGGCGTTGGCGGCGTGCGGGTTGGTGGCCTTGGAATCGTTGATCCACAGCACGTCGTCGCGGCGGGCCACGGCCTGGATGCGGTGGTCCCCCGCGTCGAAGCCGGCCAGGCCCCTGGCGACCGCGTCGGGTTCGACCCCGTAGGCGCGGGCCAGGGCGGCAGCGGCCGCGGCGTTGGCGGCGGTGTGCCGGGGCACGACCTCGCCGATGTCCTTCAGGGCGATGAGTTCGGCCGCCGAGTTCCTGCGGTCCTCCAGGAAGGCGCGGTCCACCAGCAGGTCCTCGACCACCCCGACCATGCTCACCGCCGGGACCCCGGTGGTGAAGCCGATGGCGCGGCAGCCCTCGATGACGTCGGCGTTCTCGACCATGGCCTCCACCACGGGCTCCTCGGCGTTGTAGATCGCCGCGACGCGGGTCCGCTCGTAGATCTTGGCCTTGTCGGCCTTGTAGTTTTCGAACCCGCCGTGCCAGTCCACGTGGTCCTCGGCGATGTTCAGCACCACGGAGGCCAGCGGGGAGATGCTGTGGGTGAAGTGCAGCTGGAAGCTGGAGAGCTCCACGGCGATCACGTCGAAGCCCTCCGGATCCCGGATCGCATCCAGGATCGGGGTGCCGACGTTGCCGGCGGCAACCGCGCGCAGGCCTGCGGCCCTGAAGATCGCCTCGGTCATCCCCACCGTGGTGGTCTTGCCGTTGGTCCCGGTGATGACGACCCATTCGGCGGTCTTGCGGCCCGCCTTCTCGCGCACGCGCCAGGCCAGTTCCACGTCGCCCCAGATCTCGATCCCGGCCTCGGCGGCCGCGGCGAGCATGGGTTGGCGCGGGTTCCAGCCCGGGGAGGCGATGAGCAGCTGCGGGGCCGCCCCGTCGATGAGCGGCAGCGCGTCGGTGTGCGCGGGGCCCAGCAGCACGTCGGTGGCGCCGACGATCTTCAGCGTGTCGGCCCGCGAGCGGTTCACCTCGGTGTCGGCGCCGTCGATGACCACGACCTTGGCGCCGAGTTCGATCAGCGTGTCGGCGGCGGAGAAGCCGGACAGGCCCAGGCCCGCCACGACGACGCGCAGCCCCGCCCAGTCCGATTCCCAGCGGACCAGGTGCCCAAGATTGACAGGTGTCACAGTCCAACGACCCATTCGGAGTAGAAGATGCCCAGCCCGGCGGCCACGAACAGCCCGCCGAGGATCCAGAAGCGGACCACCACGTTCTCCTCGGCCCAGCCGGAGAGCTCGAAGTGGTGCTGCAGCGGCGCCATCTTGAACACGCGCTTGCCGCCCGAAAGCTTGAAGAACCCGACCTGGATGATCACCGAGAAGGTGATCATCACGAACAGCCCGGCCAGCACGACCAGCAGCACCTGGGTGCGGGAGAGGATGGCGAAGGCCGCCACGGCGCCGCCGATGGCCAGCGACCCGGTGTCGCCCATGAAGATCTTGGCCGGCTTCGCGTTCCACCAGAGGAACCCGATCAAGGCGCCGCAGAGGATCGCGCCGAGCAGGGCCAGGTCCATGGGGTCGCGCACGGTGTAGCAGACGTTGGCCGCCTCGTGCAGGGCACAGGCCTGGTTCTGCTGCCAGATCCCGATGATGGTGTAGGCGCCGAAGACCATGATGGAGGCGCCGGTGGCCAGCCCGTCCAGGCCGTCGGTGAGGTTCACGCCGTTGGTGGCGGCGGTGACGATCAGGTTGGACCAGACCACGAACAGCACCAGGCCCAGGACCGGGCCGGCGAAGGCCAAATCGATGTTGGTGTCGCGCAGGAAGGAGATCGCGGTCGAGGCCGGGGTCAGGCCCTTCTCGTTGGGGAAGTTCAGCGCCAGCACGGCAAAGCCGATGCCCACCGCCGCCTGCAGCACGATCTTTTCCCAGGCGCGCAGGCCCAGCGAGCGTTTCTTGGCAATCTTGATGAAGTCGTCGAGGAACCCGACCACGCCCATCCCGCCGAAGAGCAGCAGCAGCAGCAGCCCGCTGGAGGTCACCCCGGCGGAGGGCCGGCCCATCAGGGACAGCAGGCCGTGGGTGGCGAAGTAGCTCAGGATCACCGCGGCGATGATCACGACCCCGCCCATGGTGGGGGTGCCGGACTTGGTGGCGTGCGAGGTGGGTCCGTCGTCGCGGACCACCTGGCCGTACTGCCGGCGCTTGAGCATGCGGATGAACAATGGCATGGTGACCATCGTGAAGATCAAGGCGATGCCTGATCCCATGATTAGAGCAATCACAGTGCGGTGCCCTCCTTTGCGGCGGGTGCGCCGTTGTTGGTTCCGGCAATCTGGTCGCCCAGGTGCCGCAGGCCGGCACCGTTGGAGGACTTGAACAGCACGATGTCCCCCGGGAGCAGGTTTTCGTTCAGGATGCGGGCGGCGGCCTTGGCGTCCTCGGCGTAGTACGCCTCGTCGCCCCAGCTGCCCTCGAGCACCGCGGAGTTGTAGGCCAGCTTGGCCCCGCGCCCCACGACGAGCAGTTTCTTGATGTTCATGCGCACCGCGATGCGGCCCAGCATGTCGTGTTCGTGGCGGGATTCCTCGCCGAGTTCGAGCATTTCGCCCAGCACCGCCCAGGTGCGCCTGGCGTTGCCCTGCGCGTCGGGCAGGCCGAGTTCGGCCAGCGTGCGCAGCGCGGCGCGCATCGAGTCCGGGTTGGCGTTGTAGGCGTCGTTGATGATGCTCACCCCGTCGGCCCGTTCGAAGCGTTCCATCCGCCAGCGGCTGGCCGGGCCCAGGTCCTGCAGGGTCGCGGCGATCTTCGCCGGTGCCAGGCCCAGGTATTCGGCCACGGCGGCGGCGGCCAGGATGTTGGCCACGTGGTGGCGCCCGATGAGCCCGGAGGTCACCGGGTGCTCGGTGGCGTCGGCCGCCACGAGCGTGAAGACGGGGTGGCCGTTGGCGTCGACGTCCAGGTCGCGGGCCCAGACGCCGGCGGCGTCCCCCGCGGTGCGCTGGACGCCGAAGCGCAGCACCGGCGCAACGGTGCGGGTGTGCATGGCCGCGACGAGGTTGTCGTCGTTGTTCAGCACCGCGAGCCCGGTGGCGGGAAGCGCCTCGACCATTTCGCCCTTGGCCTTGGCGATGTTTTCGATGCCGCCGAATTCCCCGGCGTGGGCCGATCCGACGCCCAGCACGACCCCGACCTCGGGGTGGACCATGTCGGTGAGGTAGGTGATGTGGCCGATGCCGGTGGCACCCATCTCCACGACCAGGTACTTGGTCTCCGCGGTGGCCCGGAAGACGGTCAGCGGGACGCCGACCTCGCCGTTGTAGGAGCCCAGCGGGGCGATGGTCGGGCCGAGTTCGCCCAGCAGCGCGGCGAGCAGGTCCTTGGTGGTGGTCTTGCCGGCCGACCCGGTGATGCCCACCACGCGCAGCCCGTTGGAGGCCTTGAGTCGCTCGACGATGGCCGCGGCGATCTGGCCCATGGCGATGACGGCGTCGGGGACGATGATCGCCGGGTGGACGGTGCCGTCCTGCGCCAGGGTTTCGCGCTCGGCCAGGGCCAGCACGGCACCCTGCTTGAGGGCGGCGTCGATGAAGTGGTGTCCGTCGGAGGACTCCCCGGGCTTGGCCACGAAGAGCCAACCGGTTTCACAGGCACGCGAGTCGGTGTCGACCCCGAGGACGGAGGTGTCGGCGCTGGCCGAGGAGGTGAGTCGCCCGCCGGTGATTTCGGCGATTTCGGCGGAAAGAAGATCAATCATGGCAACTAGGACTTTACCCTTCATCCGCGGGATCGGTGGAACCGGAAGCCGGTTCCAGGGGGTGGAAGCCGTTGGCGAGCAATGCCCGGCGCAGCTCCTGCCGGTCGTCGAGTTCCAGGTTCACGCCCATGACTTCCTGGAAGACCTCGTGGCCGCGCCCGGCGACCAGGATGGTGTCGTGTTCCCCCGCCATCGCCGCCGCGGCGGCAATTGCGGCCGCCCGCGGGTGGATCTCGTGGACCTCGGACCCAAGCCCGTTGGCGAGGATTTCGGCCCGCGCGCCGGCGGCGACCGCCTCCCGGATCCCGGAGGGGTCCTCGGAGTGCGGGTCGTCGTCAGTGACAATGACCACGTCTGCGTGTCTGGCGGCCACGGCGCCCATGACCGGGCGCTTGGTCGCGTCGCGTTCGCCGGTGGCCCCGAAGACCACGATGACCCGGGAACCCGGCTCGGTGGAGCGCACCGAACCCAGGGCCCGGGCCAGGGCGTCTGGGTTGTGGGCGAAGTCGACGATGGCGGCCGGGGATTCGGCGATGACCTGCATCCGGCCGGGCACCTGGACGGTCAGCGGGTTGGCGGCATCCAGGGCTGCCTGCAGCTGCCCCGGTTCGACCCCGGAGGCCAGCACCATCACCACGGCCAGGGCGGCGTTGGAGACGTTGAAGTCCCCCGGCAGGCCGGTGACGGCGGTGAACACCTGCTCCCCGGGGCCGTGCAGCTCGAAGCGGTGCCCGAGGCCGGCCGGGCGCACGTTGGCCACGACCCAGTCCGCGTCCGTTCCGGTGCCGGTGGTGGCCAGGGTCCAGACCTCCGCCGTGGCCTGGGCGGCCATGGCACGTCCCCAGTCGTCGTCGACGGTGATCACGGCGCGATCGCTGCGTTCCAGGTCGAAGAGCTCGGCCTTGGTCGCAAAGTATTCCTGCATGCTGCCGTGCAGGTCCAGGTGGTCCTGGGTGAGGTTGGTGAAGCCGGAGACCGCGAAGCGCAGGCCGTCGACCCTTCGGTAGGACAGCGAGTGGGAGGACACCTCCATGGTGGCGGAGGTGACGCCCAGTTCCCGCATGCGGGCCATCAGGCCGTGCAGCTGCGGGGCCTCGGGGGTGGTGAGGATGCTGGGGATCGGGGTCTGCCCGGCGGAGATCTCGATGGTGCCCACCAGGCCGGTTTCCCGGCCCAGGGCGCCGAGCACCGAGCGGATCATGTAGCTTGTGGTGGTCTTCCCGTTGGTTCCGGTCAGCCCGAACAGCTCGGGGCAGTCCTCGTCGGTCCCGTAGATGAGGGCGGCCAGTTCCCCGACGACCTCGCGCACATCCGCGGCCAGCAGCACCGGCAGGCCCGGCGCCGAGGCGGCGGCTTCGCCCTCGATGTCGGTGAGGATCGCGGCGGCACCGGCCTGCGCGGCGGCGGCGGCAAATTGCGCGCCGTGGAACCGGGCCCCCGGAGCGGCGACATAGAGGTCCCCGGGCAGCACGGCGCGGGAGTCCAGGCAGATGCCGGAGACCTGCGCCTCGCCGTTCCCGATGATGTTCGCACCCCGCCCGGTTTCGTGCAGGTATTCGAGCATGGCTCGCAGGGTGGTGGTGCGTTGTTTCAGCGGGCGCAGCAGCGTTTCCGCCGCGCGGGGTGTGAGGGCTTCAGGCATTACCAGGATTTCTTTTGTTCGGATCCGATGAACACGTCGTACCCGTTGGGCTTCGAATTGCTCGGCGGAACGTTGTAGGCGTTCAGGGTCTTGCCCATGACTTCGCTGAAGGTGTCGCCCACGGACCAGGACTTCCAGTCTCCCTTGGGGCGGTACATGGTGACCACGACGGCGATCTGGGGGTCGTCCAGCGGGGCGACCCCGGCGAACGAGTTGGTGTAGCCGTCGTAGCCGCCGTTTGGCCCGGCGGCCTGGCCGGTGCCCGACTTGCCGCCGACGCGGTAGCCGGACACAGCCATCTTAGTACCCGTTCCCTCCAGGACCACAGTCTCCATCAAGCGCAGCATCTCCTTGGAGGTCTTCGCGGAAACCACGCGCTCGGACTTGGGTGCCGCGGGCTTCTCGATGGTGCCGTCGGGGTTGACGTAGGAATCGATCAGCGTGGGATCGATGCGCACCCCGCCGTTGGCGATGGCCTGGGTGATCTGCGCGGTGTGCAGCGCGGTCTGGGTGTAGGCCTGGCCGAACATGGTCGCGTACTGCTGGCGCCGTTCCCAGTCCTGCGGCTTGGCCAGGATGCCCTGGCTGGCCCCGGACAGGCCGATGTTGATGGCCTTGCCGAGGCCGAACTTCTTCATGTACTTGTAGCGGGTCTCGTTGCTCATCTTGTTGCCGATCATGACCGTGCCGGTGTTGTAGGAGCGGGCGAAGATGCCCGCGACGGTCATGTCGTAGGTGGAGTGCTTCAACGAGTCGTTGATGGTTTCCTTGTTGATGGTGTACGCGTTGGGGACCTTGAAGGCGTCGGTGGGCTTGACCACGCCCTCCTCGAGGGCCGCGGCGAAGGTCGGGACCTTGCCGGTGGATCCCGGTTCGAAGGCCTGGGTGATGGAGGCCGAGCGGCGGAACGTTGCCTCGGTGGCGCTGGGGTCGTTGGGGTCAAGCTGGTTGGAGTCGCCGATGGCGATCAGCCGTCCGGTCTTGACCTCGCTGACGATCACCGAGACCCATTCGGCGTTGAACTGCTTCTGCTTCTTCAGCGCCTCTTCCTGGGCGATGAAGTTGATGTCCGCGTCCAGGGTCAGTTTCACGTCCTGCCCGTCGACCGCGGGGACCTCGGTGGTCTCGGCAACGGGGATCCGCACGCCGTCGGCGCCGACCTCGTAGGTCCGCGTTCCGGGGGTTCCGGTCAGGCGCTTGTCCTGGCTCATTTCCAGGCCCTCGGCGCCCTTGAGCGACTGCTGGTCGTCGGTGTTCATCACGAAGCCGAGCAGGGGGCCGGCCACCACCCCGTTGGGGTACTGGCGTTCGCTGCGCAGCTGTCCGGTCAGCGTGGGGATGCGCAGTTCCATGACCGAGTTGCGGACCTCGGGGGTCACTCCCTTGGCCACCACGGAGTAGGCGTTCTTCTTCGCCCCGGGATCGCCCACGATCGCGGTGCGCACGGTGTCGATGTCCTGGTCGATGAGCTGTGCCAGCTCGCCCACGGCCTGCTCGATGCTCACCGATTCCCGGGTGGTTCCACCGGAGAGCTTCTTGCGCACGATCGGCTTGTCGGCATCGACCTTCCGCTGGTCGATGACCAGGTCGTAGCGATCGACGCTGGTGGCCAGGATCGTGCCCTTGGAATCCAGGATCTGGCCGCGCTTGGGTTGCGTTTCCTGGACCCGGGTGCGATTGTCCACCGCTTCGGCGGCCACGGCCTTGGCATTGAGCGACTGGACGAAGAACAGCCGTCCGCCGGTGATCAGCAACAGCACCAGGGAGATCGCCACCACCATGCGCAGGCGCAGGTGGGTCGTTCCGGTGGTTGGGGATTTTGGTGGCATTCGGTCCTCAGCTCATACCGGGTGGGCGTGGTGGTGCGTAGCGGGGCCTGGTGCGGCCCCGGTTCCGGGGGTGCTACTGTCCCGGGGTCTTCAGGCTTGGTGCGGGGATCGTCCCGCCATTGAGTTGGGCCGGGGAGAAGTCGGGGCGCGAGCCGTCCGCCGGCACGGGGGTCCGGGCGACGGTGGACTTCGGCGGCACCTCGGCGGCCACCGGGGGTTCGGTCGCGGCGTCCCTGGCTGCCGGTTCAGCGGTCTTGCCCTTGGCCTCGGTCGTGGTTGCGGGCTTGGCCGGGGCTTTCAGGATCCCGCTCTTGGCCTTGTTCTCGGCGCTTGGCTTTTCGGCCGCCGTGGCGGTCCCGGCGACCTTGCCGGTGTCCAGGTTGATGGCCGCGGGCGCGCCGGGCTTGACCATGCCCAGGTCGGCAGCCTTCTTGGCCACCACCTGGGGGGATCCCAGGTACAGCGCTTCCTGGCGCAAGGCCTCGTTTTCCTGGGACAGCGAACGTTCCTGTCCGCGCAGGTCCACCGCGGTGTACTGGCCGTTGGCGATGTACACGTTGATCAGCAGCACCGCCACGACCGAGGCGATGACCAGGACGAAGATGGAGACGATGAATGGAACCCGTCGCTTGGCCCCCAGCGCCGGCACCACCGAGAGGGTGGTGCGGCGCTTGGCGGATGTTTCCTCCGGGCGCGAGGCCGGGATGGGCTGCGGGGCATGGCTGAGCGCGTTGGCACCCTGTGTTGCGGGTAGCTCGATGACGCGAGAACGTACGCGGTGGGGTGTCCGGTTGCTCATACTCAGTTCCTCTTCAGGATGCGTTCCACGGCTCGCAGCTTCGCTGAGGCTGCTCGTGAGTTTTCGGCGATTTCTTGGTCGGTTGGCTTCTCGGTTCCTCGGGTGAGGACCTTGAATTGCGCCTTGTGTTCTTCAAGCTCCACGGGAAAACCCGCCGGGGCCGATGACTTTGATCCGGCGGCGAAGTGCCGCTTGGTGATCTTGTCTTCCAGCGAGTGGTAGCTCATCACCACCACCCGTCCCCCGACATGCAGGGCGCCCATGGCCGCGGGAATGGCCCGATCAAGCACGTCCAGTTCCTCGTTCACCTCGATGCGAAGCGCCTGGAAGGTCCGCTTGGCCGGGTGGCCGCCGGTGCGTGCTGCTGCGGCGGGGACGACCGACCGGATGGCCGTCACCAGTTCCTCGGTGGTGCTGAAGGGCTTGGCCTTGCGCGCCTCGACGATGGCCGAGGCGATGCGTCCGGCGAATTTCTCTTCGCCCCAGGCACGGATGATGCGCACGAGTTCGGTTTCGCTGTACTCGTTGACGATGTCGGCCGCGGTGGGTCCGCGCGAGGTGTCCATGCGCATGTCAAGCGGGGCGTCATAGGAGTAGGCGAAACCGCGATCGCGTTCATCGAGCTGCAGGGAGGAAACCCCGAGGTCGAAGAGAACCCCGTCGATTCCGTCGAACCCAAGGTCCTCGACGACATCGGCGATTTCGTCGTAGATCGCATGGACAAGGTCCGTGCGGTTTGCGTAGGGTTCCAACCGGGCACCGGCGAGGGCCAGGGCTTGCTCGTCGCGGTCAAGGCCGATGAGGTGGACATCCGGGAAGCGCCGGAGCAAGGCTTCCGAGTGGCCGCCCATCCCCAGGGTGCAGTCAACGACCACGGCACGGCCCCGTGCGGCGATTCCGGCTTCGATGCCAGGTGCCAAAAGCCCTACGCATCGTTCGAGCAGTACTGGAACGTGGCGTTCCGAGGCGGGTCGCTCTGCGTTGCCGTCGATATTCACCGCTCCCCCTTTCGCGTGGGCATTTTGCCTCATCTGTTGGCTGAGACCAGATCCCCCTCCGACCCGCTGCTGCCCAGCCTGGCTCCGGGGAAGTGGAGCCAGGATGTGCGTGGCACGGGCGGCTGGAGATCTCGTCCAAGCCACTGACCGGTTTCCAGTCACCATGTGGTGCCTAGAATCCCGGAAGTACTTCGTCATCCGTTTCGGAGAACGAATTCTCCTGTTCTTCGAGGTAGGTATTCCACGCCGTGGAATCCCAAATCTCGACCCGGTTGCCCGCGCCGATCACTGTGACCTCACGGTCCAGCCCCGCATATGAACGAAGCATGGACGGAATGGTGACCCGCCCCTGCTTGTCCGGCAATTCATCCGAAGCGCCGGAGAGAAAAACACGCGCATAGTCCCTGGCCTGGCGTGATGAGATCGGAGCCTGGCTCATTTGCTCATGCTGCTTCTCGAATTCACGTTGGCTAAAGACGTAGATGCAGCGCTCCTGGCCACGAGTCAGAACTAAACCATTGGCTAATTCGTCACGATATTTCGCCGGGAGGATTAATCGCCCTTTCTCGTCCAGGCGCGGTGTATACGTTCCTAGGAACACACAGACCGCCTCCCGGTTGAAAGAAGCAACTTGCCCCATTCCCCTCTATTTCGCTCCACTTTACTCCACAAGCCTCCACTGTCAACGACCATTCCGGCATTTTGAGATGAAAAGAGAACGAAAAGTGTTGATTTTCCGCGGCATTCCGGCGTGGGGGCGAAGTGGAGGGATTTGGATTCAGACCAAACTCCCAGAAAGCGGGATGTGGCGGGGCCCACATTCGGGATTCTGGGAATTCCCGGATTCACAAGGATCTTTAGAACCTGGATGCGAAAATGGCAGGGAAGCCGCCCGCTGCGGTGGGGGCAAGTGGAGGGATTCGGGCAGCGCGCGCGGGCGTGCGGGATCCACCGCCGGAATAAAATTTACGGCGATTGGGCATACTCGGCGCGTCGCCGTGTCGCGCACCGGCTGCGGGGTTGGCCTTGCCTGGCGGCGGCCGACCGTGGCGATCGCCAGCGGCCCGTCCAGACGGCATGGGGCCGCATGCCTCCAGGCGGAGGGCCAGTCCTTAAAAAGGCAAAGGCCCCGCACATGCTGCGGAGCCTTGGCTGGAGTAAGCGGAGGCGGAGGGTCAGGCCTCCGGGCCTCCGGTCAAAGGTGGCTTATCAGGAACCGTGCTCGTCACGCTTGCGCTGTTCCCACCTGTTTTCGAGGTCGCTCATGAATCCCGATTTCTGGGGATTCTTGCCCGCACCGGGCACGCCGCCCTTCTTGGAGCCGCCCTTGCGCGAAAGGGCCAGGTACACGCCGCCAAACATGATGATGAATCCCAGCACGCCCACGATGATCAACTGGCTTGAAACGCCATAGATCAGCACCCCAAGCCCCACGATGCCGATCAAAGCACCCAAAGCAAGATTGCGCGTTGAGTAGTTCCCCGCCGTCGACGCGGATTTCATCGTCGATGCGAAGCGATGGTCTTCGTGTAGCTGCTTTTCCAGCTGCTCCAGAAGACGTTGCTCATGCTCGGAAAGTGGCATCGTCTCTTCCCCTTCACTTCACGGTCCCGGCTCTCGCCTTTACCTACTTGAACGTAATACGCCTTGGCAATGTTCCCGGCCGATACGGCTAGCTAACTTCTACTTCCAGAATAGTCCCGAATCCTGCTAATAAGGTAGTCAGGATTCAACTCGCAGCAGACTCACGGCGAATGTGTCAAGAAGGCTGGTCCGGTTTTTTCTCTTTTTGCCCACGTTCGAGCAGGGAAGCCGGGCGAAGCGCCCCGGCCGGGAACCGGGAACGGATCAAATCCATCGTTGCCTCGGTTTGCCGCCAGTTGTCGTCTCGCGGATCGATGCTCAATTGCATCCCGCCGCCGGCGTCAGCCAGCTTCTCCGCCCGGATACCCACAAGTCGCACGGCTTGGGGCCGCCGGCCAAGCTTTTCAAAAAGTCCATCCGCGGCAGCGACCAGGTCGCCGGCCGCGTTGCTGGGATACGGCAGGGTCCGGCTGCGCGAGAGCGTGGAAAAATCGCTGTAGCGCAGCTTCAAGGCCACGACGCCCGCCACTTTTTCGGCCTCGCGCAGCCGCGTGGCCACGCGATGGCCGAGGTGGAGTATTTCGCGGCGCAATGCTTCGTCATCCCAGATGTCGATCGCGAATGTCTCCTCGGCGCCGATGCTTTTTTCCTCGCGCTCGGTCTCCACGGACCGGTCGTCACGCCCCCAGGCCAGGTTGTACAGGTGGATTCCGGTCGCTCCCAGTCGGCGGCTGAGCGTGTTTTGCGGTGTGTGGGCCAGCTGGGCCACCGTGGTGATCCCCATTTCCCGCAGCACCAATGCGGTTTTGGCCCCCACTCCCCACAGCGCACCCACCGGCAGGGTATGCAGGTAGGCCAGTGTCTGCTCGGGGCGGATCACCAACATGCCATCGGGCTTGGCGCGTGTGGAGGCAACCTTGGCCACGAACTTCGAGGCGGCGATGCCCACGCTTGCGGGCAAACCCAGCTCGGTGCGCAGCCGTGCGCGAATCATCTCGCCGATCGCCTCTGGAGGTCCCAGCCGCCGGATGCTTCCGGTCACGTCCAGGAATGCCTCGTCCACGCTGAGCTGTTCCACCAGCGGCGTGACCTGGTGGAAGATTTCCATGATCCTGGCGGAATATGCGGAATACAGCCCCTGCGTCGGTGGAATCACCACCGCATGCGGGGCCATCCTCATCGCCACGGCCATCGGCATGGCCGATTTCACTCCCAGTGCCCTGCATTCATAGGACGCCGAGAGCACCACGGAGCGTTCACCCGGATGACCCACGATCACTTGTTTCCCCGCCAGCTCGGGGCGCGTGAGCAACTCGACGGACACGAAAAAAGCATCCATGTCGACATGCAATATCGCGCGCACCTTGCCTTGGGCCATGCACTGAAGTCTAGCCAACGACTCCGACAATCCAGCTGGCGGCAACTGCACGGCTAGAGTTAAGGAAACACCACGTTGCGCAACCTATGGATGGGAATCATGACACTTTATGCTGCGGACACCTCCGACCCCGAAAAGGCACGGGACCTTTCCGCAGACTTCTCGGAACGGCTCGAGACCTTGCTGTCGGAATTCCTTGCAGAACAACATGAAGCCATCTCCGACATCGCCCCGGCGGCGGCGGAAATCGTCACCGCGATCGACGAGCTGACACGCGGCGGCAAACGACTGCGTCCGCTGTTCGCCTTCTGGGGGTACCTGGGGGCCGGCGGCGATGCCCAGGCCACCGACATCGTGCAGGCCGGCGCCGCACTGGAACTCTTCCAGGCCGCCGCCCTGATCCATGACGACCTCATCGACCGCTCCGACACCCGCCGGGGCCAGCCCAGCATGCACCGACGCTTCGAGTCGCTGCACCGCGCCTCGGGCTGGCACAGGGACGCCCCGCGCTTTGGCGAGGCCGCCTCGATCCTCGCCGGGGACCTCTGCCTTTCGCTGAGCGAGCAGCTCTTCGCCACCATCCAGCCGCTGGTGCCCGAGGCCCGCACCATCTTTGACCGCATGCGCGCGCAGGTGATGGCCGGACAGTACCTTGATGTCCTGGAGGAGTCTGCAGGGCCGGCCTACGGGCCTGCCGAGGCGGTCAAGCGCGCCCGCACCATCGTGCGCTACAAGTCCGCCAAGTATTCCGTGGAAAATCCCACGCTGCTCGGCGGCGCGCTGGCGGGGGCCTCCTCCGACCTGCTGGAACAGTATTCCCGGTTTGCCCTGCCGCTGGGCGAGGCCTTCCAGCTGCGCGACGACGTCCTGGGCGTCTTTGGCGATCCGGCGATCACCGGCAAGCCGGCCGGCGACGACCTGCGCGAGGGCAAGCGCACCGAGATCATCGCGCATGCCCTGACCCTTGCCCCGCCGGCCGACCAGGAATTCATCCAGTCGCGCCTGGGTGCCGATGACCTGCGCGAGGACGAGGTCACCCGCATGAGTGCGTTGCTGGAGTCGTGCGGGGCGCTGGCGGCCACCGAGGCCTCCATCGCCGAGCTCTCCGAGCAGGGCCTGGCCGCCCTGGACCGGCTCACCGTCACCCCGCTGGCACGGCACGGTCTGCGCACCCTGGGCCTGGCGGCAATCCGCCGGACCTCGTAGGAGTAGGCAGGAACGAGAAAAGCGACGGCCCCCACCCCGGATCATCCGGAGGGGGGCCGTCGCTTCTTGCTTGGGTTCGGGGCTATGCACCGGGCAGGTGCAACACGGTGCCTGCTACCAGCTCAACGCCTGGGCGCGGCGGCGGATCTCGGTCTTGCGTCCGGCGCGCAACGCATCCATGGGCGTGCCGTTCAGGGACTCGTCGGGGGTGAAGAGCCACACCAGCAGCTCCTCGTCCTCGTAGCCGGAGTCAACGAGCACCGAGATCGTGCCCTTGAGGCTCTCGACGATGCCCCCGTCCATCACGAAGGCGGCGGGTACGCTGCGGATGTTTCGCTTGCCCACGCGCACGGCAATGATGGCACGTTCGTCGATCAGGCTATGGACCCTTTTGATGGAAACGTCCAGCGCTTCGGCAAGGTCGGGCAGGGGCAGCCAGTCGGCCACTAGGTTCTCAAGATTGCTCACCATTCCAGCGTGCCACATCCTTGGATGGTTCAGGAGCCATATGAACGATTTCTTGGTGGGATCTTTCACAAATTCCACTCCGTGGTGTAAATTCACATTAGTCACACCTGCACCATGAGTCACAACACGCACATGGGCCACAATCCATGTGCGTTCTTTTGCGACCGAACGATTCGTCCTTGCCCCAACCCAAAGGATCGCTCCATGTCCCTTGCACATAACAATCGCGTCAGAGCCATTGGCAGCGCCGTGGCCACGGTCGCAATCCCTGCAGTTGTCCTCGGTTCCCTCGCACTCCCGGCCGAGGCAGCACCGCTGCCCACCCGTGATGCCCTGACACCCAAGACCGCCACCCCCGCCATGGTCAAGGCAGCCGAGGCGCGAATCAGCGCCCACCTGGTGGCCTCCCACGTTCCCGGCTCGGTGGTGCCCCTGGCCAAGAAGAGCGGAACCGTCACCGTCAAGAAGAACGACACGCTCTCGCACATCTCCGTGCGCACCGGGGTCTCGGTGTCCGAGCTCAAGAAGATCAACAAGCTTTCCTCCGACCTGATCAAGCCCGGAGACGTGCTGCGCCTGGGCGGCAGCGACGCACGCGCCGCATCGCCCAAGGCCTCCACGAACAACGCAGGCACCTCCGCCAAGCCGGCACAGACCTACAAGGTCGTCAACGGCGATGTCATGGGCGCGATCGCCAAGAAGCTTGGCGTTTCCCTGGACGAGGTCCGCAGCGCCGCCGGCAACCCCGCCAGGGACACCATCTACGTCGGCCAGGTGCTGCACTTCGGATCCAAGGGCTCATCGTCCCCGTCCAAGTCCGCGCCCAAGGGCAACAGCGCCTCCGCGTCCGGAACCTACACCGTGAAGTCGGGCGACTCCCCCTCGATGATCGCCATCCGCCACAACATGTCGGTCTCCGCCTTCATGAAGCTGAACAACCTGTCCAACGGCGACATCATCCGCCCGGGCGACAAGCTGAAGATCAGCGGCTCCCCGAGCGCACCGTCCGCGCCGTCGTCCCCCAAGGCATCGGCAGCACCCAAGGCCCCATCCGGCGGCTCCAGCTACACCGTGGTTTCCGGCGACACCCTGGGACACATTGCGTTGAAGACCGGGACGCCGCTGAACACCATCCTGCGCCTGAACCCGTCGGTGACCTACTCCACCGTCCTGCAGATCGGGCGGACGCTGAAGGTCAGCGGCAACGGCACCTCCGCACCGAAGTCCTCCTCGGACGTGAACCCGACCAGCTCGAAGCCGCTGGTGGGCAACACGTTCCTGGGCCGCACCTACAAGAGCGACGTGGTGGGTTCGGCGAACGACAACAAGCGCGAGCTGCTCTCCCGCAACCTGCCCTCCCCCGCGGCCATGCAGGCCATGGTGGCCAGCACCGCCCGCCAGATGGGCGTCGACCCCTCCCTGGCCCAGGCCCACGCCTTCCAGGAGTCCGGTTTCCGGATGAACGCGGTCTCCCCGGCGAACGCCGTGGGCGTCATGCAGGTCATCCCCTCGGCCGGGGAATGGGCCTCGGGGCTGGTGGGGCGCAAGCTCGACCTGCTGGACCCGCAGGACAACGTCACCGCCGGTGTCGCGATCATCCGCGCGCACCAAAGCTCGGCGCCGTCGGTCGAGCTGGGCATCGCCTACTACTACCAGGGCGCCACCGGAGTGAAGCGCAACGGCATGTACGCGGACACCAAGAACTACGTCGCCAGCATCCTGGCACACCGCACGAAGTTCTAGGCGCTCCGCAGCACCACACAGGCAGGTGGGGCCGGTTCCTTTCAGGAACCGGCCCCCGCCTGCCTGTCGTTGGCCTGCCTGGCCTCAGCGCCGGGCGGCGACCGGCAACTCGATCACGACCCGGGTCCCGGGTCCCGAGCGGTCCTCCCAGTGGATGTTCCCGCTCAGCTCGCTGGTGACCAGGGTGCGCACGATCTGCAGCCCCAGGCCCTCCGTGCGCGGGCCCGCGGGCAGTCCCACCCCGTCGTCGGAGATGGCCACGCGCAGGATGTCCTCCCCCACGGCGTTGCGCTTGCGTTCGGCGGCCAGCTGGACGGTGCCGTCGCGCTCGGCCAGCCCGTGCTCCACGGCGTTGGTGACCAGCTCGTTGATGACCAGCGAGAGCGGTGTTGCCAGCTCCGCCGGCAGGTGCCCGAAGGCCCCGGTCTTCTCGGTCATCACCTTTTGCCCCGGCGAGGCGATTTCCACGATCATCCGGAACTGCCGGTCGATGAGCTCGTCGAAGTCCACGTTCTCGCCCAGCCCCTGCGAGAGCGTCTCATGCACCGCCGCGATCGTGGCGACCCGGCGCATGGCCTGGTCCAGGCCCGCCCGGCCCTCCTCGGACTTCATCCGGCGCGACTGCATGCGCAGCAGCGCCGCCACGGTCTGCAGGTTGTTCTTCACCCGGTGGTGGATCTCGCGGATGGTCGCGTCCTTGGACACCAGTTCCTTTTCGCGGCGGCGCAGCTCGCTCACGTCGCGGCACAGCACCAGGGCGCCGTAGCGTCCCTTGGCGTTGCGCAGCGGGATCGCGCGCAGCGACAGCGTTACGCCCATCGACTCGATCTCGGTGCGCCAGGGCATCTTGCCGGAGACCACCAGCGGCAGCGCCTCGTCGGTCAGCCGGCGGTCCTTGACCAGGGACATCGTCGCCTCGGAGAGCGAGACGCCCTCCAGGGTCGCCGCGGCCCCCAGCCGGCGGTAGGCCGAGACCGCGTTGGGGCTGGCGTACTGGACCACCGCGTCGGCATCCAGCCTGATGAACCCGTCGCCCACGCGCGGGGCGCCGCGCCGGGAACCGGTGGGCGTGGCGAAGTCCGGCCACAGCCCGCGGGTGCACATGCGCAAAAGGTCCTCGGCGCATTGCCGGTAGGTCAGCTCCAGCCGCGAGGGCAGCCGCGAGCCGGAAAGGTCGAAGTGCACCGAAAGCACCGCCAGGGTGCGCCCGTTGCGGACCAGCGGCACGGCCTCGATGAGCATCGAGTGCTCACCGGGCCGCACCGTGCCCGCGTCCGAACGCACGATGTCCTGGGTCTGCCAGGCCTGTTCGACCAGCGGCTTGAGGTCCTTGCGGATCCGCTCCCCGACGAAGTCCGTGTGGAACACTGTATGCGAGGTGGAGGGACGCACATGGGCCAGGGCCTTGTACGTCCCCTCCGGGACCGGGAACCACAACACCAAATCGGCGAACGCCAGGTCGGCGATCAGTTGCCAGTCCCCCACCAACAGGTGGATCCAATCCTCATCCCCCGGACCAAAGTCGGCGCTCTGGCGTAGCTGGTCCGTGAAGATGGCCATGGATATTACCTCCGTACGATGGAACGCAACAGCCGCAGCGCGACCGACAGGGACGCCATGTCATCGCGTTCCAGCCGGTTCACTTCCGCGAACATGTTCTGTGCACGATCAAGGTTAGCCGCGTTCGCCTCCAACCACGCAGCCACACGCACGGCCGGGTCGCTTTCCCCCGGATCCGTGACGGCAACGACGTCTCGGGTGAAGTCGATGATGGTCGAGTACAGGTCGTCGCGCAGCGCGGCGCGGGCCAGTGCCTTCCACCTGTCGTCGCGCGGCAGCGAGGTGATCCGCTCCAGCAGCGAGTCGACGCCGAAGCGGTCGTAGAGCACGTAGTAGACCTTGGCCAGCTCGGTAGCATCGGCCCCGGTGCGGGCCGCGGCCGTGGCGATGTCCAGCAGCGCGAAGGACTCGAACTGGACGGCCCAGCGGGTCGCCAGGTCCTCGTCCAGGCCCCAGCCCTTGCCCTGGGTCGCCCAGGCCGCGGCGCGCTCGGCGTCGACCCCGCGCAGCAGCGACCCGACCTCCGGGCGCAGCGCCCGCACGGTCGGTGCCAGTGCGGCCACGGCGTCGTCCACGTCCTGTTCGCGGTCCACGTGGTGGACGTACCAGCGCGTGGCGCGGTCCAGCAGGCGGCGCATGTCCAGGTGCAGGCGGCACCAGTGCGTCGAGTCGAAGGAAGCCGGCAGCGCATTGATCGCGTCGATCTCGGCGTCCAGCGAGTAGATCTCGCGCAGCGCCACGAACGCCTTGGCGACCTGTGCCTCGTCGGCCCCGGTCTCCTCCATCACGCGGAACGCGTAGGTGGTGCCGCCGATGTTGACCATGTCGTTGGCCACCACGGTGGCGATGATCTCGCGGCGCAGCGGGTGGGAGTCGAGGTCCGCCCCGAACTGCTCGGCCAGCTGCACCGGGAAGTAGTTGCGCAGCGTCGCGGCGAAGTGCGGGTCGTCGGGCAGGTCGGAGGCGGCCAGCGCGGCGGCCAGCTGGATCTTCGCGTAGGCCACGAGCACCGCCAGTTCCGGGGCTGTCAGCGTACCCCCGGCCGCCAGGCGCGCCTCAAGCACCTCGGTGGAGGGCAGGAACTCCAGCTTCCGGTCAAGGTCCGCATGCTCCTCGAGCCAGTCCATGAGGCGTTCGAACGCCGGGGACCAGCTGCTGAGCTCCTGCTTGTCGTTGAGCAGCAGCACGTTCTGGTCGAAGTTGGTCTTCAGCACCAGGCGGGCAACCTCGTCGGTCATCGAGTGCAGGAATTCGGCCCGCTTGGAGGCCTCCAGCTTCCCGGCCACGACCATGCGGTCCACGAAGATCTTGATGTTGACCTCGTGGTCCGAGCAGTCCACGCCTGCGGAGTTGTCGATGGCGTCGGTGTTCAGGATGACCCCGTGCAGCGCCGCCTCGATGCGGCCGCGCTGGGTCATGCCCAGGTTGCCGCCCTCGCCGATGACCTTGGCGCGGATCTGCTCGCCGTTGACGCGGATCGCGTCGTTGGCGCGGTCCCCGACCTCGGCGTGGGACTCGTCGGCGGCCTTGACGTAGGTGCCGATGCCGCCGTTGTACAGCAGGTCGACCGGTGCGCCCAGGATGGCCTTGAGCAGTTCGTTCGGGGCCATGGAGCTGACCGTGGCGCCCAGGCCCAGCGCCTCGCGCACCTCGGGGGAAATCGGGATGGACTTCAGCGCGCGGGAATGCACCCCGCCGCCGGCGGATATCAGGTCCTTGTTGTAGTCGGCCCAGGAGGAACGCGGCAACTCGAACAGGCGCGCGCGCTCGTCGAACGCGGCCCCCGGCTCCGGGTTCGGGTCCAGGAAGATGTCGCGGTGGTCGAAGGCGGCCAGCAGCTTGACGGTGCGGGTGCGCAGCATGCCGTTGCCGAATACGTCCCCGGACATGTCGCCCACGCCCGCGGCGGTGAACTCCTGGGTCTGGGTGTCCACGCCGAACTCGAAGAAGTGGCGCTTGACCGACTCCCAGGCGCCGCGGGCGGTGATGCCCATGGCCTTGTGGTCGTAGCCCACCGACCCGCCGGAGGCGAAGGCGTCGCCCAGCCAGTGGCCGCGCTCGGCGGAGATGGCGTTGGCGGTGTCGGAGAACGAGGCGGTGCCCTTGTCGGCGGCGACCACCAGGTAGGTGTCGTCCCCGTCCAGGCGCACGACGTTGGCCGGCGGCACGACCTTCTCGCCGTCCTCGTCGACCACCAGGTTGTCGGTGATTTCCAGCAGCGAGCGGATGAAGATGCGGTAGGAGGCCTTGCCCTCCTCCATCCAGCCGGCGCGGTCCACGGCCGGGTTGGGAAGCTGCTTGGCGTAGAAGCCGCCCTTGGCGCCGGTGGGCACGATCACGGCGTTCTTGACCATCTGTGCCTTGACCAGGCCCAGGACCTCGGTGCGGAAGTCCTCGCGGCGGTCACTCCAGCGCAGCCCGCCGCGGGCGACCTCGCCGAAGCGCAGGTGCACGCCCTCGATGCGCGGGGAGCAGACCCAGATCTCGTACTTGGGGCGGGGGAAGGGAGCGTCGGTGATCTTTCCGGGCAGCAGCTTGAAGGCCAGTGCCGCCGGATCGATGTAGTAGTTGGTGCGCAGCGTGGCCTCGATGAGGTTCACGAAGCGGCGCAGCAGCTTGTCGGCATCGAGCGTCGGGACCTTGTCCAGGGCCTCGTTGAGCACCTTGTGGGCGACCTCGATGGCGGCGGCGGATGCCTCGGGCGTCAGTGCCGGGTCGAAGGTGCCCTCGAAGAGCGCGATGATCCCGTGGGTGACCTCCGGGTTGGCGACCAGGGTGTCGGAGATGAACGTGTAGGAGGTGGAGACACCCAGCTGGTGCAGGTAGCGGGAGTAGGCGCGCAACAGCCCGACCTGCTTCCAGGAGATCGATTCCAGCAGCACCAGGCGGTTCATGTGGTCGGATTCGGCCGCGCCGGTGACCACCGCGGAGTAGGCGTCGGCCAGCAGGGCCTCGGCGTCCATGGGGTCGATCCCCTCGGGGAACTTCAGGCCCAGGTCGTAGAGGTAGCGCGGCTCGGCGCGCGAGGGCGTCACGGCGAAGGGCCGTTCCTCGATGACTTCCAGGCCGAGGTTCTGCAGCACCGGCAAGATCCGCGACAGCGAGAGCGGCGCGGTGAGGTAGAGCTTCATCCGGGCGTTGACCTCGGAGTCCTCATCCTCTTCGGGGACATAGAACTTCACCACGGGGCCGATGTGGGTTTCGTCCTCGTACTTGCCGAAGCGCTCGATGTCGGCCAGCGCGTCCTCGACCTCGAACTCGACGCGGTAGGCGGCGGGGAAGGCCTCGGACCAGCCGGCGGCCAGCGCGGCGCCCTTGTCGTTGCCGTAGAGCTCGTTGGCGGCCACGGTGATGCCCTCGGACCAGGAACGCACCGCGGCGACCAGACGGGTTTCCAGCCCGGCGCGGTCCACCACGGGGGTCAGCCCGTGGCGCTGCAGCCGGATCCGGTAGAACAGGCGCACCAGCGAGGACTCGGACATGCGGACCTCGAAGTCCATCGACTCGGCGTTGAACGCCTCGGTCAATTCCTTCTCGATACGCAGGCGCACCCCGGTGGTGTAGCGGTCGCGCGGCAGGTAGACCAGCGCGGACATGAAGCGCCCGTAGACGTCGGGGCGCAGGAAGAGCGAGGTGCGGCGGCGTTCCTGCAGGCGCAGGATCCCCAGCACGGTGTTGGTGAGGTCCTCGACGGAGATCTGGAAGAGCTCGTCGCGCGGGTAGGTCTCCAGGATCGTGACGATGTCCTTGCCGGAGTGCGAATCGGGGGCGAAGCCGGCGAGCTTGAGCACGGCCTCGACCTTCTCGCGCACGACCGGGACGCTGCGCACCGAGGAGGTGTAGACGCTGGAGGCGAACAGGCCGATGAAGCGGCGTTCGCCGTTGACGTTGCCGGCCGCGTCGAAGCGCTTGACACCCACGTAGTCCAGGTAGACCCCGCGGTGCACGGTGGAGCGGGAGTTGGCCTTGGTGATGACCAGGGCGCGCTTGTCGCGGGCCATGGCCCGGCCGCGCTTGGTCAGGTGCTGGGTGTCGCGCGCCGGGATGGCGTTGCGCATCAGGCCCAGGCCCGATTCGGTCTGGATCCGCAGCACGTCTTCGTTGTTCTCGGTGATCAGGTCGTACTCGCGGTAGCCCAGGAAGGTGAAGTTCCCGTCGTCGAGCCAGTGCAGCAGGTCGATGGCGGCGTCCAGGTCGGGGACCTGCTCGGCGCCTGCGACCGTGGCCAGGGAGTCGGCGATCTCGTGGGCCTTGTTGCGCATCGACGCCCAGTCCTCCACGGCGGCGCGCACGTCCTTGAGGATGCGTTCGAGGCCTGCGACCAGTTTGGTCAGGGCCTCGTCGCTCGGGTCCCCGCCGAGTTCCACGGAGATCCAGGATTCGATGGCGGTGTCGCGGTTTTCGGCGACCAGCGCGGAGATCTGAGGCAGGGCGGCGGTGTCGCCGCTGGCCAGGTGCTCGTTGGCCGGGACCGTGTCCAGGGCGGTGATGTGTCCGTCCTCGGCATCGCGGCCGACCACGAAGGTGGGGTGGACCACGACGTTGATGGCGTGGTTCTGCCGCACGATCTCGGCGGTGACCGAGTCGACCAGGAACGGCATGTCGTCGGTGACCACGTACACCATGGCCATGGCGGCGTGTCGGGTGATGGCCACGCGGGGCGTCTTGGGTTCCCGTATCCAGCCGACGGCCAGGTGGGCTCCCACCCTGGATTCAAGTTGCTGCGGCGTGTAGGCCGCCGCGTCCTCTGGTGCCAACTGCCCGTAGTAGGTTGCCACCAATTCGGGCGTGAGTGTCTCAGCGATGAATGTTTCGGACATGCTGGACTCCGACGAGTTCAAAAGAACGCCTCCGTGGATCGAGTGTGCGTGGCGCTCCGTTGCGCGACGCTGGTGCTACAACACTATCCCGCCGGGTTACCGACGTCACTTCGACGGGGCCAAACGGCGCAGAAACGGCGCCCTGCCCCTGATCCGTTGCCCGGCGAGGGCGGCGATGGCCACCCGCAGGGCCGAATGCGGGGCGATCTCCGCCAGCGCGCTTCCGGCCAGCAGCGCGGCGTCCACCGCAGCGGGGTCGCGGGGCAGGTAGCCGGCGATCGGCAGCCCGGGCCCGAACCGCGCCCAGGTCTCGGCCAGCCCCTGGCGCGGGGAGGCCCCGGCGTTGGCCGCGGAGACCTTGTTGAAGAGCACCGTGACCGGCAGTGCCCCGAGCACCTCGTGCATTTCCTCCAGGCCCCTGATCAGCCGCGGGACCCCGATGCTGTCGGCCGCCCCGACGGCATGGATCTCGTCGGCGATGCGCAGCATCGCGGCGGTCACCCCGTTGCGTTGCGGGGCGGCGGTGTCGAAGGAAAGCTCCTCGTCGAGTTCCAGCGGCGCCGCGACATCGATCACGATCGTGTCGCAGGCCTCCTGCAGCGCCAGGACCGCACGGCGCAGCGCGGTGGGGCGCAGTTCGGGCCAGCGGCTGGCCCGCGGCAGCCCGGTGGCCACGCGCATCCGGGCCCCGGCGATCAGCACCGGTGCACAGATCCGCTCGAGCTTCGCCGCGTCGAACCGCCCGGAGTCCACGGTGCGGCAGATCTGCGCGATGCCCGCGGCCTCGTCGAGCAGGCCCAGCTGCACGGCCTGGGAGGCCCCGTAGGTGTCGGCATCCAGCAGCACCACTTCCTGGTCCCCCAGCGCGCACTCCACGGCGTAGTTCAGCGCCAGCAGGGAGCGGCCCGGGGAACCCACGGGGCCCCAGAAAACCACCACGCGCGCCCGCTTCCGGGCCGGTGTCCCCGGCTCTTCGCCGGCAGCGGCCGGAACGGTGCCGCGCTCACGGTGCCCCAGCTCGGCCCGGGCCCGGGCGACCAGGGTGCCCAGCTCCGGGGCGGTGCAGCCGGTTCCCGCCACGTAGGCGCCGGCCGCCCCGAGCCGCTTGCCCTGGGCCGCGTCGTCGCAGAGCACCAGCACGGGGACCCCGCGCTCGATCATCGCATCGATGTCGTGGGTTTCGACCTCCACCGGCGGCCCGGCCAGGATCGCCGCGTCGGCCAGCCCGGTCTCGCAAAGGGCGATGGCCTCGGACATCTCGGTGCAACTGCGGGCCACCGTGAGCACCCCGCGGTGGCTCTCGAGCCTGTCGACCACCGTGCCGTCGTCCCCGTGCACCACGACCGAGATGTTCATGAGGCACTGGCCCCGGGGTTGAAGACCACGGTGATCCGCGCGTCGTTGGCCATGGCCTCGAGCAGGTCCGCCAGCCCGCTGTCAACCACCAGGATCTCGACCAGCGTCCCGGCCGTTCCGCCGAAGCCGGTGGCCCGTTCGGTGCGGCCGGTGACCTCGGCGGAGGGCAGCAGCAGGGTCGGCGGGGCGTAGGCATTGGCGGTCCGGTCCTTCAGCGAGACCCAGACATCGACATGGGCCCCGGAGGTGATCGCCGCCGGCAGGGCATCGGGCAGGTCGATGGACACCGGGCGGCGGTTGGTTCCGTCGTCCAGCCCCAGGGAGCTGCGCGGGAGCAGCTGCCCGGCGCGGACCAGCGAGTTGGCCCGCGTGCCCTCAAGCAGGGAGGGATCCGCCGGCACGTAGCGCTCCTCGAGCGCGTCGAGCTTCACGTTCACCACGTTGAGCTTCTCCGCGGTGATTTGCTCGCCCAGGGAGATGTCGGCCTTGGCCGAGTACATGGGCGTGGTGCGGTCCAGGGAACTGGTCAGGGCCACGACCCCGACGCAGGAGGCCAGCACGATCAGGATGCCCAGCAGCAGCCGCGGGTCCTTCCAGCTGGGTCTTCCCAGCCTGCTGGCCGCTGCCGCCACCGCTTCGTGGGCCTTGTCCATGTCGAATATCCCCCTCCGCCATGACCCCGCCGATGCGCGGCCGGGGAGTCTTCCGCCTGGCTGCGCAGAAACGCGGGATGCTTCATCGGCGGAGGCACGAGCCCCGCCGTTGTCCTTGGGGGCCACCATACGCCGTGGCGGCCGTGCGTGAGAAGGGGGCGAGCCCGGCTGTGGACAACCCCGCCGGGGGCCTCATTCCTCGCGGCGCACCCTGGCCACTGCGGAAAACGGGATCACGCACCGTCCGTGGATGGCAGGTGCGCGGCGGAATTCGTCGCGCTCGTGCAGCGCCACCTCGACGAAGTCCTGGCCCACCTGGTCCAGGGTTCCGCTGGCCAGCTGCTGCCCGTCGGTTCCGCCGATGCCCACCCTGGCCCGGTCCCGCACCAGCACGCGCAGGGCCTGGGAGAAGCCGACCCGCCGCTCCCCCGGCTCCGGGTTCCTGCCCGGCTCCCGCCCGGACCACCAGGCCAGCGCACGGAAGGGAACGAGTTCCTCGGTGCCGCCGTGGCGCAGCATCAGCCAGTCCCTGCCGAGGGAGGAAAGCTGTCCGCCCAGGCGTTCGGCGCCGAGCAGCTGCACATCGACCCGCGTGTCCAGGTGCCGTGCCAGGCGCTGGACCAGCGTCTGGCGGGCGCGTTCGATCCGGACAAATTCCTGGATTTCGCTGGCCTGGTCGCGGGCGGCCTCGGCCTCGAATTGTGCTTCCAGGTCGGCGAAAAGCGATTCCCATCTCATGGGCCCACCCTAGATGCCCAAAAGTTTCGCGCCTACCCCTAGATTCCCCGTGCACGAAGTGTCATCATGCTGTTACAAACAGATGCAAACAACATCAAATGACATCAAAGAAGGCCAATATGCGTTCACAACCAGCCCGCGACGCCCTGGCACTCGTGGCCGCGGCCGTCCTGTCGCTGGGCATGCTCGGGGCCAGCATCGTGCTGTGGCGCTCACTGCAGGAGCGCGCCGCCACCGGCACCCGGCTCGATGCGTGGTCCCTGGAACGGCTCACCGGCCTGGCCATCGGATTGCTGGGCGCGGCGTCGGTCGCCTGGCTGTTGTTGTGCCTGGCCCTGGCCCTGGCCGCCCGTCTCCTCGCCGCCTGCGGGCACCGGCGTCGCGGTGCGGCCCTGGCGGCACTCGTTCCCGGATTCGTCGCCCGGGTGCTGCTGGCCGGGTTCGGCGGTTCCCTCGTGCTGGCCGGATGCGCCGCGGGCGGCGCCACCGCCGCGGCCCCTGCGGCCCCTGCGACCGTTGCCGCGCCGCTGGCACCGGCCCAGCACCTTCAGGCCGCGATCGCCGGGCAACACGAGCGCCAGGCCGGCCCGCGACAGCCGGAGGCCACCGGGCCGAAGGGCACCGAAACCGAACTCCTCAGTCCCGGATTCATCCCGCACCGGGTCCCGCTGCCGCTGGCCCGGCTGGCCGGCGGAACCACCCGCACCCTTGAGGAGGTCGTGGTCCGGCCTGGAGACAGCCTCTGGGCCATTGCCGCACGCCACCTGCCCTCGAGCGCCGGCCCCGAAGACATCGCCGCGGCCTGGCCGCTATGGTTCGCCGCGAACCGCCGATTGATCGGCCCCGACCCCGACAGGCTCGAGGTCGGCATGGTGCTCCAGGCACCGCGGCCCGCTTCCCAGAAGCCCTGAAACCGATTGCACACACCGCCCTCCACCGTCGAAGCCATCCGCCCACCAGGAGTCCACCATGTCCATCACCGCCCTCGAGCCGGCCCCTTCCAACACCGCGCCGACGCTCGTCCAAGCAAACCGCTTCACCGCACCGGCCCCCGCCGCAGCGGAGCCGACCCCCATACGGAGGTTTCCGAAGGCCTTCGGCCCCGGTCCGGACAGGCGCGGGAAGCGCTGCCCGGGCCAGGAACCGGGCACCGAGACTCCGGCGCGCAGCCTCCCGGAGCAGGTTCGGCTCGACGAGGATTTCCGCGCGGACACCGAACACGATTTTGCCGACGGGCTGCGTCCCAAGCCGCCCACCGCCGCCGCCCGGGCAGTTGCCGAGAAGCTCTTCCCGCCCATGGACGGGCTGCTGGCCCCGGCCGAATCCGTGGCAGCGGTTGTGCACGCGGCCGCACCGGCGGTGCTGGAGGTACTGGCCGGAGCACGGCCCGCACGCCAGCTGCTGCGCGCCCTGAGCCCGGAGTGCATGCTGAAGCTCGACCACCACATGCGTCTCGGCGCGATCCAGCGCCCCGACCCCACCTCCTGCTGCTATTCCAACCCGCGGGTGCTGCGGATGCGCATCACCCAGGTCCTGCCCCTGGTCTTCGAGGCGGCGGTGATCATCCGGGACATGCAAAACGTCCGTGCCGCCGCTCTGAGGATCGAACGGTGGCACGGACGTTGGCAGGTTACTGCACTGGAGATCGGCTAGCGGCGCTTGCCCTTTTTCTTCTTGTTGTTGCCGCCGGCAGCCTTCGGGGCCGCCGCACCGGGGGTGCGCTCGATGTGGGTCGAGGCCTCGCCGCTTTCCTCGGGTGCCGTGTAGCGCAGCGTCGCCGGACGGGCCGGGGCCTCGAGGCCCGGGGTGTTCAGCACCGGCTCGGTGGTCACCGATCGGCCGTCGACGACGCCCGGCAGGGACATTTCCGGGGCCTGACGGGTCTCCACCTCGATGTTGAAGAGCATGCCGATGCTTTCCTCGCGGATGGATTCCATCATGGTCTGGAACATCAGGAAGCCCTCGCGCTGGTACTCGACCAACGGGTCGCGCTGGGCCATGGCGCGCAGGCCGATGCCCTCCTTGAGGTAGTCCATTTCGTAGAGGTGTTCCTGCCACTTGCGGCCGATCACCGAGAGCACCACGCGGCGTTCGAGCTCGCGCATGTTTTCCTCGCCGACCGCTTCCTCGCGTGCGGCGTACTGCAGCCGCGCGTCGGAGAGGATTTCGCGCTCCAGGAGTTCCGGGGTGATCGCGTCGCGGTGGCCGGCTTCCTCCGCAACCTCGTCGAGGGTGATGGAGATCGGGTAGAGCTGCTTGAGGTTTCCCCAGAGCCGCTTCAGGTCCCAGTCCTCGGAGTGTCCCTCGCCGGTGGCCTCGGCGACCATGGCCTTGACCACGTCTTCGAGGAAGTGCCCGACCTTCTCTTCCAGGTCGCCGCCCTCGAGGATGCGCCGGCGGTCGCCGTAGATGGCCTCGCGCTGGCGGTTCATCACGTCGTCGTACTTCAACACGTTCTTGCGTTGCTCGGCGTTGGTGCCCTCGACCTGCGCCTGTGCGGTTTCGATGGCCTTGGAAACGATCTTCGATTCCAGGGCCACGTCGTCGGGCATCGAGGGGTTGTTCATGATCCGCTGGGCCGCGCCGGCGTTGAAGCGGCGCATCAGCTCATCGGTCATCGAGAGGTAGAAGCGGGACTCGCCCGGGTCCCCCTGGCGTCCGGAACGGCCGCGCAGCTGGTTGTCGATGCGGCGTGACTCGTGGCGTTCGGTGCCCAGCACGTAGAGTCCCCCGGCGTCGGAGACTTCCTTCGCCTCGCTCGCGACCTGCTTCTTGGCGGTCTCGAAGACGGAATCCCAGACGCGCTCGTATTCCTCGGAGTTCGTTTCCGGGTCAAGTCCGCGGCGTTCCATCTCGGCGACGGCCAGGAATTCGGCGTTGCCGCCGAGCATGATGTCGGTGCCGCGGCCGGCCATGTTGGTGGCGACCGTGACGGAACCCTTCTTGCCGGCCTGGGCGACGATGGCTGCCTCGCGTGCGTGCTGCTTGGCATTGAGCACCTCGTGGCGGATGCCCTGCTTGGCCAGCAGGCGGGCCAGGTATTCGCTCTTTTCCACGCTGGTGGTGCCCACCAGCACCGGCTGGCCGGTGGCGTGGCGCTCGGCGATGTCCTGGACCACGGCGTCGAACTTGGCGATCTCGTTCTTGTAGATCAAATCCGCCTGGTCCTTGCGCAGCAGCGGCTTGTTGGTGGGGATCTCCACCACGCCGAGCTTGTAGGTGCCCATGAATTCCCCGGCCTCGGTCTGCGCCGTGCCGGTCATGCCCGCAAGCTTCTTGTAGAGGCGGAAGTAGTTCTGCAGGGTCACGGTCGCCATGGTCTGGTTCTCGGCCTTGATCTCCACCCCTTCCTTCGCCTCGATGGCCTGGTGCATGCCCTCGGAGTAGCGGCGCCCGGCCAGCGACCGCCCGGTGTGCTCATCGACGATCATGACCTCGCCGTTGATCACGACGTAGTCCTTGTCGTTCTTGAACAGTTCCTTGGCCTTGATGGCGTTGTTCAGGAACCCGATGAGCGGGGTGTTGGACGCCTCGTAGAGGTTGTGGATGCCCAGGTAGTCCTCGACCTTTTCGATGCCGGGTTCCAGCACGCCGATGGTGCGCTTCTTCTCGTCGACCTCGTAGTCGGTGTCGAGGCTCAGGCGGGTGACCAGCTTGGCGAATTCGGTGTACCAGCGGTTGACGTCGCCGGAGGCCTGCCCGGAAATGATCAGCGGGGTGCGGGCCTCGTCGATGAGGATCGAGTCGACCTCGTCGACGATCGCGAAGTTGTGGACGCGCTGGACGAGCTCGTCGGAGCTCCAGGCCATGTTGTCGCGCAGGTAGTCGAACCCGAACTCGTTGTTCGTGCCGTAGGTGATGTCCGCCTCGTATTGCTTGCGGCGTTCGGCTGGGTCCTGGTTGGACAGGATGCAGCCGTTGGTCAGGCCCAGGAAACGGTAGACGCGGCCCATCAGGTCGGACTGGTACTCGGCCAGGAAGTCGTTGACGGTGACCACGTGGACGCCCTTGCCCGTCAGGGCGTTGAGGTAGGCCGGCGCGGTGGCGACCAGGGTCTTGCCTTCGCCGGTCTTCATCTCGGCGATGTTGCCCAGGTGCAGGGCGGCGCCGCCCATGAGCTGGACATCGAAGTGGCGCATGCCCAGGGTGCGGTCGGCGGCTTCGCGGACGGCGGCAAAGGCCTCGGGCAGCAGGAGGTCCAGGGACTCGCCATCGGCAATGCGTGCCTTGAACTTGTCTGTTTCACCACGCAGTTCCGCATCGGATAGGGCACGGAATTCGCCATCAAGCACGTTGATGGCGTCGGCGTATCCGCGCAACCTCTTCAGCGTCTTCTTGTCGCCGGTACGCAGGATACGTTCAAGCAGTGATGCCACGAGGCAGCTCCCAAATCTCTAGCACAGGATTTCTGGCGTGTTCAGTCTACGTGAGAGATTGGTTTCACTTGTGGCTTTTAGCTGGATTCGGGCGAGCTTAGTGAAAACTCCAAGGCTGCTGCCAGATTCCCGTGTGCCGAAACCACGACTTCGTCGAGCCCCAGCCAGCGCGCCATGAGCCGCAATTCGGCCGCCAGCTCCGCCGCGGTGTTCCCGGGCGCGCCGGGCTCGGCGAAGGCGCCACGGACCAACAGCCTGCCCGTGGCCCGCTCTGCCTTCAGATCCACGCGGGCCACCAGCGCCTCGCCCAGCAGGAACGGCAGCACGTAGTACCCGTAGACGCGCTTGGCCGCGGGCGTGTAGATCTCCAGGCGGTAGGTGAAGCCGAACAGCTTCTCGATCCGGCGGCGGTTGAAGACCATCGAGTCGAAGGGGCCCAATAGCGACCGGGCGTGCGAGCGACGGGGAATGGCGGTTCCGGGCAACAGGTAGAACGTGTCCTTCAGGCCCGCCACGCCGACCGTTTCGAGGGCTCCGCCGGCGGCGAGGTCTTGCAGGACCGCGGCGCTTTCACGCAACGGGAGCCGGAAGTAGTCGGCCAGGCAATGCACGCTGCCGATGCCGTGCGCCCCGGCGGCAGCCAGCAGCAGCCGCTCCATGCCCTGGCGCCGGTCGTTCCCGGCCGGGGGTACGGCTGCGGGTACGGCTGCGGGTACGGGTGCTTCGGGGAACACCTGGTGCAAGGCGGTGTAGCGGCGCTCGAATGCGCCGTTGCGGCCCTCGGTGCTGATCATTCCCTCGGCAAACAATGCCTCCAGGGCGCGCTTGACCGCGGACCAGTTCCAGCCCCACGAGTCGTTGTCCGAGGTCTGTTCGTGGCCCAGTTCGGCGGCGGCTTCCCGGGAGGTGCGGGGCCTGCCGTCGGCAAGCAGCCGAAGGATCCGGTGGGCCAGGACACGCCCGTCGTCGTCAATGGTCTTCATGCTGCCGGGCCAGGAGCGCTGCTGCCACGGGACCAGGTCCCTGAAGTGGTCGCTGCGCACCAGCGAGGCCTCGTGCGCCCAGTACTCAACCACCCTGCGCGGTTTTTGCACCGCGAGTGCGTCCAACAGCTCCGGGGCGTAAGGGCCCAGCCGCGAGAAGATCGGCAGGTACTGGGCCCTGGTGACGACGTTGACGGAGTCGATCTGGATCAGTTCCAGCCGGGCAAAGGCCCGGCCCACCGCACCAAGATTCACTGGTGCGGCGGGCCGGGGACGATGCAGCCCCTGGGCTGCGATGGCGATGCGACGGGCTTGCGCTGCGGAAAGAATCCTGCTCATGGTCCCATCGTATGCGCCGTTGGATCAGGCGTTGACTGGTTGCGGATCCGGGTCGCGGTAGCGACGGGTCTCCAGGGTGGATTCGTCGGTGGCCTCCGGATCCAGGGTGATGGTTCCGTAGGAGTACTGCTGGTTGCCCTTGGACTTCCGGGCGTAGACCACCGAGTGCGCCCCGGTTGCCGCGTCCACGAAGAGGTAGAAGGGGTGTCCAATCATTTCCATGCGGTCAACGGCGTCGTCGACGCTCATCGACTCCGCCGGGAAGACCTTGCGGCGGATCTCGATCGGCGGTGCGCCGTTCTCGGAGGCCTCGGCGGCCTGCCGGGTTTCCTCTTCCTGCTGTGCCAGACGCGTTGCCTCGTGCAGCGGAAGCGAGCTGTTGGCCGGCTCCAGTCCGCTGGTTGCCTGGTGAACGGCCTGGGGCGTCCGGGTGCCGTGGTGGACCTTGCGGCGGTCCCGGGCCTTGCGCAGACGCTCCAGGAGCTTGGCGAATGCGGTGTCGAAAGCAGCGAACTTGTCCGCGGCCTTGGCCTCGGCACGGATCGCCGGTCCCCGTCCCAGAACCGTCAATTCGACGGTCAGGGCAGTCTCCGCATTGCGTGCGTGCTGCTCCTTGGTGACCTTGATGTCCAAGCGCTGGATCTTCGTTGCAAGCTGATCGACCTTGTCGATCTTCTCGTCCACGTATTCGCGGAAGCGATCCGTAACACTGACATTGCGCCCGTTGATCGTCATCTCCATGGTGTCCTCCATCATTGCTCAGGTGACACGACAGCGACCGAAGAAGTCACTCCTTCCGGTCGCTGAAGATGGGTTCCTTTCCCCTTGCGGGGTGCCCATACCTCACCCTATGACAGATGCAACGATAATCAAGGATGTTCGGATTATTACTTCATCGCGTTGCGCGAACGTGGCTTTTTTCATCCGGTGCGGGTGTTGCCGCAAGCACCGCCGCCCCGCACACCCGCAGCCCGGACCCGGCCAGGGCGCGGTTCGCCTCGGCCAAGGTCGCCCCGGTGGTGAGCACGTCGTCGACAAACAGCACCTGGGTGCCGGCGGCCGCGAGCCGTGCCAGCTGCGGCGTCACCGGTGCATGCATCGTGCCGCGCACCGCGCCCCGGGCGCGCCTGCCCTTGCCTTTTTGCGCGGAGGTGAACTGCCTGGCCACCCGGTACCGGAC
The DNA here is from genome assembly GCF_001863355.1 of Arthrobacter sp. UCD-GKA. Lineage (NCBI taxonomy): Bacteria > Bacillati > Actinomycetota > Actinomycetes > Micrococcales > Micrococcaceae > Arthrobacter > Arthrobacter sp. UCD-GKA. Next base: position 309,219 of record NZ_MOLR01000002.1, read on the forward strand.
CAGCTGCGCCACCTCCACGCCGGCGGGCAGCACCCGGGCCCGCCGCAACCTGGACAGCAGCAATCCCACCGGGAAGTACCCGCGCCGGGTCCTGGCCCGCAGCCGCGTGGGCACCGGGACCAGCACCACCGGGCGGCCCTGGTCAGCCAGGGTGTCCAGCACGGCCAGCACCGCGCGGGCCAACGGCGGCACCAGGTACCTGCCCAGGGCCGGCATCTGGTGGTTCTTGAAGGCCAGGACGACGGCCGCCAGCTCGTGCTCATAGGCTCCCGCGGCAACCACCGGCATCGGTCCGAGGCACCCGTCCAACGGCAGCGCCTCGGCCCGGAGTTCGACCCTCCGCGGGTGCAGGCAGGAGGCACGCAACGCGCGGGCGCAGGAACCGCACACCACGGCGTCCGGACGCCGGCAACTTACGCAGTCCACCGGGAACAGCAGTGCGGCGGTGCCGTGCAGGCCCGCCCGCACGGCCCGGGCAGCGCGGTGCCACCAGAGCGCATCAAGGAGCCGGGCCCAGGAACGTGCCGGGTCGCTGCGCGGAGCGGGCGGCCTGCGGTAGACGGCATCCGGGTCCTGCCGGATCCAAGGTTTCATGCCCTCCAGCATGCTCCCCGGGCCAGGCCCGTTCGAGGCCCGGCGGACCTGCTGTGGAGAACCGCGACCGTCGACCGGCCACTCAGCCCGGGTAGGTCAGGTCCCGGACCATGATTTCCATTTCATGCCAGGAGCTGCCCACGCGCGTGTAGATCTTGTCCTTGGTCTCGGCGTACACCGGGCGGCGTTCCCCGGGACCGGCCGACAAATCGAGCATGCCCAGCAGTGGCAGGTACGTCACCCGGGTGCCGGTCAGGCCGATTTCCTCCGCCGCCACCTTTTCGTTGGTGCTGGTTGCTGAGACGATGACCGAGACATCGGAGTTCCAGACGGCCTGGGTCACCGGAACCTCCGGATACAGCCTCTTGGGCGGGGCGAAGCCGCGCGGCGCGCCGTCGGCATCGCGCAGGATCCCGCTGATCGTCACGCTGGTTTCCCCGTCCTTCGAGGAGACGATCAGGGCGCGGGCCCCGTCCCGGGACACGCGCAGCGAGGAGACCTTGGCGTGCTCCAGCCAACCGGCGGTGATCGGTCGGACCTTTCCGCTGAGCACCGTGTCTTCCGGCACCGCCAGGACGCTGGTGGTCGAGGAATTGTCGACGGTCCAGGTCCAGCCATGGGCATCCATGGAGGGCCGGACCAGGTCCGTCCCGGTGGCGACCACCGAGCTGCGGCCCTCCTCGTCGATGGCGACGAGCTTGGTCAGCGAGCCGTTCAGGAACGCATAGCGGTTCCCCTGCGGGCTCATCGCCGGCAGGCGCGGGTCGTAGCCGGAGATGTCCCCGATGCCGCCGACCAGCCGCAGCGACTTGCCCTTGAGGTAGTACAGCGCCTTGTCCAGGACGCCGATCTGGGTGTCGGGGACCGGGGCGTTGACCTCGGCGACCTGGAAGTCGGGGTCCTTGGGCCCGATCTTGACCTCGGACTGCTCGTCGGTCATCACCACCGAGCGCACGGTGCCCAGCCCGCCGAGGCTGAGTTCCAGCTGCTGCTGCATCTGCTGGCGGGTAAGCTCCGTCGAGTCCAGGAAGGTGGCGGACTTCAAGTCGACGGTGGCCCGCTGCGATTCGATCGGCACCGAGGAGCGCACCAGAGAACTGCCCGGCGGGAACGCCGAAACCACCGCGTTTTCCAGGTACGGTGCCGGGCCGGCCAGCAACGCCTCGACCATTACCGCTGCCACGCCCGTGCGGGTGGGGAACCAGCGCACGTCGGGCACCGCGTAGTGGTAGCTGACGTCGTAAAAGTAGAGGGTCTGCGGGGCGAAGACGTGGCTGAAGCTGGCCTTGTCGAGCATGATGCCGTCGGGCAGCTGGGAAATGCGCCATTGGCCGTCGACCTTCTCCAGCGCCACGTCGACCGCCCGGGTGGTGTGCGCGGGCAATTCCGTCATGATGCCCGCGGCATCGACCTCGGAGACGACCTCCATCTGGATGGTGAAGGTGTTGGGGTTGCTGCCCGGGATCACCGAGGGGCGGGCGTCGTAGACCAGGGTCCGCACCGAGCCCTTCCAGACCCCGCCCTGCTTGGGGTCCAGGAATTGGCGGGCGGTCTTGTAGTCGTCCTGGGCGGCGATGCCGGCCTCGATGAACCCCTCGACGATCTCCCGGGGGGTGGCGTCGGGGGTCGGGCCGGGCAGGTTGAACTGCACGTTTCCGTCGGCATCGGTGCCGGAGCCGTCCAGTGCAATGGACTGGACCGGCGAGTTGCGCGGGATCTGCGAGCACCCGGTGAGCACCAGCACGAAGCCCAGGAGCACTGCCAGCAGCATCCGGGGCGTTGGGCGGTTCCTAGTCATGCGGGTGGTGCCTTCCTGGGGTGTGGCCGCCGGCGCCCGGCGCCGCGGTGTCCGGGTGCTCCTCGGGGATCAGCGGCGGGGCGGGCTTGAAGCCGATCGAGGGGATCTCCCCGGTCAGCGGGAAGGAGACGACCATGCCGCGGTCGAACACCGCGTCGGCCAGCACGATGGGCTCCAGCGGCAGCGGGGAGGCGATGATGGTGTCGCCCAGGATCCGCGGCAGGGTTAGCCGGAAGCACGAACCCACGCCGCGCTCCCCCCAGGCCTCCAGCCGGCCGGAGTGCAGCCGGGTGTCCTCCATGGCGATGGACAGCCCCAGGCCGGAGCCGCCGGTGGTCCGCGCCCGGGCCGGGTCGGCGCGCCAGAACCTGTCGAAGACGCGGGTGCTGGCCTCGGGGCTCATGCCGATGCCGCGGTCGCGCACCGTGATCGCCACCGCGTTCTGGTTGCCGGCCACGGTGATGTCGATGGGGTTGCCCTCGCCGTGCTCCACCGCGTTGAGCACCAGGTTGCGGACCACCCGCTCGATGCGCCGCGCATCCATCTCGGCCACCGCGCCGCCGGCGGGGGTGCCCAGGCGCAGCACCGAGCCCATGGCCTCGGCATGCGGGGTGGCGGTGTCGATCACGCGCCGGGCCACGGAGACCAGGTCGGTGGGCTCGGCGTCGAGCACCGCGACCCCGGCGTCGAAGCGGGAGACCTCCAAGAGGTCGTTGAGCAGGATCTGGAAGCGCTCGACCTGGTTGTAGAGCAGCTCCGCGGAGCGCTTGTTGATCGGGTCGAAGTCCTCGCGGGCGTCGTGCAGCACCTCGGCGGCCATCCGCACGGTGGTCAGCGGGGTGCGCAGCTCGTGGGACACGTCCGAGACGAAGCGCTGCTGCATCTGCGAAAGCATGGCCAGCTGGTTGATCTGGTCCTGCAGCGAGGCGGCCATGTGGTTGAAGGAGTTGCCCAGCCGCGCGATCTCGTCCTCGCCCGAAACGACCATGCGTTCCTCCAGCTGCCCGGCGGCAAGCTTCTCGGAAACCTGCGCGGCGGCGGCCACGGGGCGGACCACCAGGCGGGTGACGTACCAGGTGATGCCGCCGACCACCAGCAGCAGCAGCCCGCCGACCAGGCCCATGGCCCGGTTGATGAAGTCCAGGGTCTTTTGCACGCTGGAGAGGTCGTAGACCAGGTACAGGCCGTATTCGCGGCCCGGCGGCAGCGTCACCTTGGTGCCGAAGATCAGGCCCGGGCCGGCGCTGGCCCCGGCGTTGACCTCGATGGACTGCCAGTAGGTGGCGTTGGACTCCTGGACCTGGGCGGTCAGGGCCTCCGGCACGATGCGGGAGGTCAGGTTGCCGCTGGCGGTGGGCCCCACGTAGAGGTTGTCGTCCCCGGAAAGCGGGACCAGCACGAAGTCGCGAGGCACCAGGGCGGTGTCGCCCTCGAGGATCTTCAGCGTGCTGGTCACCAGCGAGCGGGTGCTGGTGCGGTCGGTGGTGGCCGCGGAGTCGAAGATGGCGCGCACCTGGTTCAGCCCGCGCAGGGACTCGGACTCCACCTGGTTGAAGCGCTCCTGGAACAGGCCCGTGGCAATCTGGTTGGACAGGAACGCACCGGCGCCCAGCAGGGCCAGGGCGGTGAGCAGCACCGCGGAGGTCACGGTGCGGAAGAGCAGCGAACGGGTCCAGCGCGAGCGCACGGTGTTGCGCGCACGCACCAGCCAAGCCAGGGCGCGGCGGTGCCAGGGCCGCTGGTGCTCCGGCTCCGGCACCCGGGTTTCGTCCGGGGCCGGTTCGACGGTGTTCATGCTGCCCGTCACCTCCAGGCTCAGGCCTGGCCCGCCTTGTATCCCACGCCGCGCACGGTCAGCACGACCTCGGGGCTTTCCGGATCCATCTCAACCTTGGAACGCAGGCGCTGGACGTGGACATTGACCAGCCGCGTGTCGGCGGCATGGCGGTAGCCCCAGACCTGCTCGAGCAGCTGCTCGCGGGTGAAGACCTGCCACGGCTTGCGGGCCAGGGCGACCAGGAGGTCGAATTCCAGCGGGGTCAGGCCGATCGGCTCCCCCTCGCGGGTCACCCGGTGGCCGGCGACGTCGATGCTCAGGTCCCCGATCTTCAGGGTTTCGGGGGCATGCTGTTCGCCGGGGCGCAGCCGGGCGCGCACGCGCGCCACCAGTTCCGCGGGCTTGAAGGGCTTCGGGACGTAGTCGTCCGCGCCGGATTCCAGGCCGCGGACCACGTCGGCGGTGTCGGACTTGGCGGTGAGCATGACGATCGGGACATCGTCCTCGGCGCGGATGAGCTTGCAGACCTCGATGCCGTCCAGTCCCGGAAGCATCAGGTCAAGCAGCACCAGATCGGGCTTGACCTCGCGAAAAACACCCAATGCCTTGGCACCGTCGTAGCAGAACACGGCCTCGAAGCCGTCGTTCTGCAACACGATGCCGATCATTTCGGCCAGCGCCTCGTCGTCGTCGACAACCAGGATGCGTGCCTTCATAATCTGCCCTTCCGTAGCCTTGCGCTGGGCGCCGCGATAAGCATGCGCCCGGATACCTCAAGAGTACATGAGCACACCGGGCAAATCGCCGCGGAAACGGCAATCCACCACATCGTTTGTCTCGCATTCCGGCGCGGCTAGACTGGCCGCATGAGGGCGGAGCGCAACGGCCCGCACCGTTCGCCGCCCCGGAGCCCCGCCAAGGATTGAGGTCGTTTCCCGATGCCAGCTGATTCCCAGGTCCCCGAACCGGGGCAGCCCGATCCGCACCCGGCCTGGGGCCCGCCCCCGTCCGGGTGGGACGGGCAGCCGGCAGCGGCATCCGGCACCGGCACCGGCCCGGACCCCGCGCACCGCTTCGGGCCGCCGGCTAAGCCCGGGGTCCTCGAGCTGCGGCCGCTGGGGTTCGGGGACCTGCTCGATGCGACATTCGCCGTCATCCGGCTCGCGCCGATCCCCACGTTGCTCAACGCGGTGCTGGTCCAGCTGCTGCCGGCGCTGCTCGCCCTGTGGCTGTTGCTTCCCTGGTTCACCGGCTTCGAGGTGTCTTTTGACCCGGGCCAGTCCTCCCCCGCCGAGGTGGTGCAGGGGCTCGAACGGACCTGGCCGTCACTGGCCGCGGGGCTCGGCGGCTACCTGGCGGTGCAGCTGCTGGCCGGGGTGCTGGTCATCGGGCCGAGCACCGTCGCCGCGATGCGCGCCACCCTGGGGCTGCGCACCGGATGGGGAGCATCGCTGGCGTTGAGCTCGCAGGCCATGCTCCGGCTGGTGGCCTGGAACCTGCTGGCCGGCGCCGCGGTGCTGCTGGTGCTGGCACTCTCGGTGGCCGGCGCCGCGGCCCTGGCACGCCCGCTGGGGCCGGCCGTCGCGGGAATCCTGCTGGCCCTCTGGCTTGTGGCGTTGTTGCCGCTGTATGTGTGGCTGGCCATCAAGCTCTGCTTCGGGCCGGTCGAGCTGGTGGCCAGGTCCATGGGCATCGGCTCGGCGATCGCCTCCTCGTGGAGGCTGGTGTGCGGATCCTGGTGGCGGATCCTGGGGATCCTTTTGGTGGTCGCCATCGTCCTGGGGCTGCTCTCGGGGCTCGTGGTCCAGATCCTGGATGTGGCCACGGGCCAGTTCGTCTCCGGCTCCAACACGGCCCTCGGCGTGGGGGTCGGAGTTGCCGCCCAGGCAGTCGTGGGCGCCTTGTCCATGGTGCTGGGCCAGGTCATGGTCACGCTGCTGCATGTCGACGCGCGGATCAGGCACGAGCGCCTGGACCTGGTGCTGGAGGCCGAATCCCGCACAGCTCCCGCGCACCCGATCCCCGGGCACGGGGCACGCCCCGTCCGGCAGCCCCGGTAGGCCGGGGCCCGGGGAGCTAGCCGTCGACGCGAACCTGGTTCAGCGCCTCGGCGTAGGACGCCAGGCGCCCGAGCACCGCAGTCGACTGCGCCGGGGACAGCTCGGCCAGGCCGGCCGAAGGCATCAGCACCAGGGCGCCGAGCGCCGCATCGGGCAGCCCGAGCTGGCGCCACGGGCGGCGGATGGCGCTGACGGCCTCCACGACGCCGGGAAGCTTCGCTCCGGCGTCAACGGTGCCGAGCCACAGGCGCGTGCCGGATTCCACCGCCCCGGCAATCAGCTCCCACCCGGGCACGGTCAACGAGGCGGCGTTGGCGCCCAGCGCATCGGCACCCGCCTCGAGCGCGGTGGCCGCAAGGCTCGTCCAGGTTCCGGGTTCGGCCTCGGCGCCGATGACGACCTCCGCTGCGCCGGCGCCCTGCAGGGCCTCGACCAGCTCGCTCCACCAGCCGCGCAACTCGGCGGCGGGCACCGAGCGCAGCGTGCGGTAGCCGCTGGAGGTCGGCAGCGTCCCGTTGAGCACCGCCCCGGCGTCGGGTTCGTCGATGTACACGGTGATCCTCTGCCCGCCGGTCATCCGGGAGACCGCCTCGAGGTGCCGGGCGGCCCCCAGCGCCAGGGACTGGGCCAGGTCGCGGCGCGCCCCGTGGTCGGAGACGGCGCGTTCGCCGTGGTGCAGGTGCAGGTTTGCCGCCAGCGTGGCGGGACCCGGGAACTGGATCTTCAGCTCGCTGCCGCCGGATTCCTCGGCGCCGATGGCATCGGCCAGCACGTTCAGGTCGGTGCGCAGCGCCGAGGCGGCCCGCCGGGCATCGATGCCGGCGGCCGGGGCCAGCCGCCAGCCGTATGGCTGCAGGTCCACGACCATTTCCTCGAGCAGCTGCGCGCCGCGGCCGATCGCATCGGAGCCGACGCCGCGGTCCGGAAGCTGGTGCAGGTGCGGCAGGTTCGGCGCGCCGATCTCGCCGCGGATCACCAGCACCGATTCCATCGGGTCGGTGCCGGGCATCGGCCCGTGCCCGCTGGCCTGGACCTGGAGTGCCGCTGCCCGCGTGCCGGATTCGGGTTCCTGCTCGGGGTGGGTGCCGGGGCGGATGTCGGGTTGCACGCTAGTTGCCGTTCTCCGCGTGCGTCGCCGAGATCGTCTGGTGGTGCCTGATGACCTCGGAAATGATGAAGTTCATGAACTTCTCGGCGAATTCCGGGTCCAGGTGCGCCTCCTGGGCGAGGCGGCGCAGGCGCTCTATCTGCGCCTTCTCCCGGCCCGGGTCGCTCGGCGGCAGCGCATGCACGGCCTTGAGGTGGCCGACCCGCTGGGTCGCCTTGAAGCGTTCGGCCAGCAGGTAGACCAGCGTCGCGTCGAAATTGTCGATGCTGCTGCGGATGGACAACAACTCCTCCATGACCTCTTTTTCGACGGTGTCGGCCAGGGAACTGGCGGCGGGGTCGTAGGCGCCGGTTTCGGCGTTGTCTGGCACCTGTGCGTTGTTCTGTTGGCTCATGAACCCAAGTCTAGGGTTGCGCGCTTGAATGCACCCAACCGTGACACGCGCGCCGCGGACGGCAACGATTGCACGGCGCGGGACCTCGGCGGGGACGGCAAAGGGGGCGGCCCACCGTGGTGGACCGCCCCCGTGCCGCGCACCCGCCGGAGCGGGAACCCGCGGGGCGAAACCGCTTGGCCTAGACGGCCTTGAGGAACGCCTCGCGGCGAATGGCCTGCTCCACCGGGTCCGGCACCGGCAGCGAGGCGATCAGCCGCCGGGTGTAGGGATGCTGCGGGTCGCCCATGACCTGGTTGCCGATGCCCTCCTCGACGAGCTTGCCGCGGTAGAGCACCCCCACCCAGGTGGAGAGCATGTCCACGACGGCCAGGTCGTGGGAGATGAACAGGGCCGCGAAGCCCAGTTCGGCCTGCAGCTCCTTGAACAGCTCCAGCACCTTGGCCTGCACCGAGACATCCAGCGCGCTGGTCGGCTCGTCGGCAATCAGCAACTTCGGGTCCAGCGCCAGGGCCCGGGCCAGCGAGGCGCGCTGGCGCTGGCCGCCGGAGAGCTCGTGCGGGAAGCGCGCGGCAAAGGCCGCCGGCAGCTGCACCGCCTCGAGCAGCTCGTCGACGCGCCTGCGCGCGGCACGGGCATCAAGGGAGCGGTGCACGATCAGCGGCTCGGCCACGCACTCGCCGATGGACAGCTGCGGGTTGAAGCTGGCCGCGGGGTCCTGGAACACGAAGCCGATGTCCTGGCGGACCTTCTTGAAGCTGCGCTCCTTGAACCCGAGCATCTCGTGCCCCAGCACCTTCAGCGATCCGCCGCTGACCTTGTTCAACCCGGCGATGGCCCGGCCGATGGTGGTCTTCCCGGACCCGGACTCCCCCACCAGCCCGTAGACTTCCCCGGCGCAGATCTGCAGCGACACGTCGTCCACAGCGGTGAACGACGGGGACCCGAGGCGCCCGGGATAGGTGATGTTCAGGTTGGTGGCCTGCACCAGCACCTCCTTCTCCTGCCCGGACCGCGAGACCATGCCCGCGGAGGCGGAGTTGCGGCCCAGGTGCGGCACCGCGGCCAGCAGCGCCTTGGTGTAGTCCTCGCGCGGGGCTGCGAAGAGCTCGGAGCTCGGCGCACTCTCCACGATCTTGCCCTGGTACATCACCACGACCCGGTCCGCCAGGTCCGCGACGACACCCATGTTGTGGGTGATCAGCACGATCCCGGTGTTGAAGTCGTCGCGCACCTCGCGCAGCAGCTCCAGGATCTCGGCCTGCACCGTGACATCCAGCGCCGTGGTCGGCTCGTCGGCGACGATCAGCGCCGGGTTCAGCGCGAGCGCGGCGGCGATGATGACGCGCTGCTTCTGCCCGCCGGAGAATTGGTGCGGATAGTGGTTCACCCGCTTCTCCGGTTCCGGGATGCCGACCTTGCGCAGCACCTCGATGGCGCGGGCCTTGGCCTCCTTCTTGGAGACCTTGCCATGGGCGCGGATGCCCTCGGCGATCTGCCAGCCCACGGTGTACACGGGGTTCAGCGCGGTGGAGGGCTCCTGGAAGACCATCGCCACGTCGTCACCTCGCACCGCACGCAGTTCGCGTGCCCCCAGGGTCAGCATGTTGTTGCCCTTGAGCACCACGGCCCCGCGGGCCACCGCGGTCTCGGCCAGCAGGCCCAGGATGGTGCGGGCGGTCACGGACTTGCCGGACCCGGATTCGCCCACCACCGCGACGACCTCCCCGGCGGCGACCTCGAAGCCGACCCCGCGCACCGCGGGGACCTGGCCGGCGTCGGTGGTGAAGGTGACCTCGAGGTCCCTGATTTCCAGGACCGTGCCGTCGGCGCGGCCGATCACGTCCTTGCGGTGCGCATTCATGCTGTGGCCTTTCCGCCGCGACGCCTTGCTTTTCGGCGCATCCGCAACCGCGGGTCCGCCAGGTCGTTCATGGATTCGCCGACCAGGGTCAGCCCGAGCACGGTGAGCACGATGGCCGCGCCCGGGAACACGCCGGTCCACCAGATGCCGCTGGTCGCATCGCTCAGCGCGCGGTTCAGGTCGTAGCCCCATTCGGCGGCCTTGGTCGGCTCGATGCCGAATCCCAGGAAGCCCAGGCCCGCCAGCGTCAGCAGCGCCTCGGAGGCGTTGAGCGTGAAGATCAGCGGCAGCGTGCGCGTTGCGTTCCTGAACACGTGCTTGAACATGATCCGCCAGGTCGAGGCGCCGACCACCTTCGCCGATTCGACGAAGGGCTCGGCCTTCAGTCGCACCGTTTCGGCGCGGATCACCCGGAAGTACTGCGGGATGAAGACCACGGTGATCGAGATCGCCGCGGCCAGGATGCCGCCCCAGAGGTCGGACTGCCCTCCGGTGATCACGATCGACATGACGATGGCCAGCAGCAGCGACGGGAAGGCATAGATGGCGTCGGCCAGCACCACCAGGATGCGGTCCAGCCAGCCGCCGAGGTAGCCGGAGACCAGGCCCAGGAAGACGCCCAGGAAGATTGAGGCGATCACCGCGATGATGATGACCAGCAGGGCGGTCTGCGCTCCCCACAGGGTGCGCGAGAAGACGTCGAAGCCGCCCACGGTGGTGCCCCAGATGAACTTTCCGCCCGGGACGGCCTGGGTGGGGAATTGGCCGTCTGCGTCGGAGATCTGGGCGAACCCGAAGGGCGCAAGCACCGGCGCGAGCGCCGCGGCCAGCACGAACACCACGGAGAGCACCAGTCCCGCCACGAGCATGCCGCGCTGCAGCCCGGCGCTCATCCGGTAATGGGAAATGATCGGCAGCCGTGTCCACAGCGGCTTCTTGGCCCCGAGGGCCGTCACGGTTGTTGCACCCATGGCTAGAACCTCACTCGCGGGTCGATGAGCGCGGCAATGATGTCCACGATGAAGTTGGTGACCGCGACGATGACCGCCAGCAGCACCACGATGCCCTGCACCGCGACGAAGTCGCGTGCCGTCAGATACTGCGCGAGCATGAAGCCCAGGCCCTTCCACTCGAAGGTGGTCTCGGTGAGCACCGCGCCTCCGAGGAGCAGCGCGATCTGCAGGCCCATCACCGTGATGATCGGGATCAGCGCCGGGCGGTAGGCGTGCTTGGTCAGCAGCCGGTATTCGGAGACGCCGCGCGAGCGCCCCGCTTCCACGTAGTCCCGTCCCAGGGTGCCGATGACGTTGGTGCGCACCAGCCGCAGGAAGACCCCGGCGGTGAGCAGGCCCAGTGCGACGGCCGGGAGGACCGCGTGCTCGATGACGTCGGAAGCGGCGGCCATGTTCCCGGAGCGCAGTGCGTCGAGCAGGAAGATGCCGCTGGGGTTCTGCAGGGACGTCAGGGCCAGCTCGGCGTTGATGCCGGCGCGCCCGGCAATCGGCAGCCAGCCGAGCCAGACCCCGAAGATGAGCTTGAGCAGCAGGCCGGCGAAGAACACCGGGGTCGCATAGCAGAGGATCGCGAAGACGCGCAGGATCGCATCGGGCCAGCGGTCGCGCAGCTTGGCCGAGACCAGGCCGAAGGGAATGCCGATGAGCAGTGCGATGACCAGCGAATTGAAGGCCAGTTCCGCGGTGGCCGAACCGTAGGTGGTCAGCACCTCGGACACTGCCCTGTTGTCGGAAAGGGTGCGTCCGAAGTTGCCGGTGAAGACCTGCCCGAGGTATTCGAGGTACTGCACCAGGACCGGGCGGTCGTAGCCGGCCGCGGCGATGCGCTCGGCCAGCTGGTCCGGGGTGAGGCGGCCGCCGAGGGCCGCGGTGATCGGGTCTCCGGTGACGCGCATCAGGAAGAAGACGAGCGTGACCAGGATGAAGATGGTGGGGAAGATCAGCAGGAAGCGGGTGACGAGGTAGCGTGCAAAGCTGCCCCCTGCCTTGGTGGGCGCCGTGATCGGCGACAGTGGTGCCGAGGGTTCATCGGCTGGTTCGGTGGTGATGACCATGGGATGGTGGAGTCCTAGCTGGAGAAATCAATTTTCCGTGGCGGCCGCAGGCCTGCGGGAGCACGATCCGCCGGATGGCGAAGGGTGCTCCCGCAGGCCTGGACGCGCCGGGTGGTGCGGTGTCCCGCGGGGGTGGTGCCTACTTCGACACGACACCCAGGCGGAACTTGAACGAGGCATCCAGCGTGGATTCCACGCCCTTGACGTCAGCACCGGCCACGGCCACCTGGGCACCCTGCAGCAGCGGCAGCGTGGAGAGGTCGCCGGCGACCTTGGTCTGGATTTCCTCGATCAGCGCGGTGCGCTTGGCGCGGTCTGTTTCCACGCGCTGTTCGTTGATCAGCTTGCCGACCTCCGCATTGTCATATCCGTTGCCCAGGAAGTTGTCCTTGGCGAAGAAGGGCGAGAGGAAGTTGTCGGCATCCGAGTAGTCCGGGAACCAGCCCAGCTGGTACGCCGGGTAATCGGTGACGCGGGACTTCTGGTAGGTGACCCATTCGGTGGATTGCAGGTCGACCTTGAACAGGCCGCCCTTTTCCAGCTGGTTCTTCACCATCGCGTACTCGTCGCCGGAGCTCGGGCCGTAGTGGTCCGGGTTGTACTGCAGCTTCAGGTTGATCGGGGTGGAGACGCCCGCCGCCTCGAGCACTGCCTTGGCCTTGTCCAGCGACGGGCCGCCGTCCTGGCCGTACATGTCCTTCAGGGGTTCGATGGCTCCGGTGAAGCCCTGCGGCACGTAGGAGTACGCCGGAATGTAGGTGTCCTTGTAGACCTGGGTGGCGATGGCCTGGCGGTCCAGCAGGTTGGCCGCGGCCTGGCGAACGGCCTGCGACTTCTTCGCATCCGCATCGGAGGTCTTGGCGCCGAAGGGCATGATGTCGAAGTTGAATACGATGTAGCGCAGCTCGCCGCCGGCACCCTTGTGCACGGCCACCTTCGAGTCCTTGGACAGGTCCTCGACGTCGGTGGGCGAAAGCGAGCGCCAGGCGACATCGATGTTCCCCTGCTGCACGTCCAGCTTCAGGTTGTTGGAGTCTGCGTAGTACTTGATGTTGGCTGCGGAGTTGGCCGGCTTGCCCAGCAGGCCCTGGTATCCGTCAAAGGCCTTGAAGGAGACCAGTGAGTTCTTGGCATAGGACTCGATGGTGTACTGGCCGGCGAAGGCCTTGCCCTTGATGATCGCGTCGTCGTCAAGCACCTTGTCGGCGGGGAACAGCTCGTCGTCGACGATCGGGCCGACGGGGCTGGTGAGCACCTGCGGGAAGGTCTGGTCGTTGCCGCTCTTGAGCTTGAAGACCACGGTGGTGGCGTCCGGGGCCTCCACGCTGGCCAGGTTGCCCAACAGCGAGGAGGGGCCGTTCGGGTCCGCGATCTTCACCTGGCGGTCGAAGCTGGCTTTGACGTCCTTGGAGTCAAGATCGGAGCCGTTGGCCCACTTGAGACCCGGCTTGAGCTTGACGGTGTAGTCAGTGGGCGTGGTGAACTCGGCCGATACGGCCATGTCGTTCTCCGGCTCGGCGGATCCGGGCTTGGAGTTGAGCAGGAACGGGTAGATCTGGTTCATGACCATGAACGAGCCATTGTCATACGAGGCTGCCGGGTCAAGGGAGGTGACCTTGTCGGTGGTACCCAGGGTGATCGGAGCACTTGTGGTGCCCGTCTCGCCCCCTTCACTGCCCCCGGGGGTGGCGGCCGGACCGGTGCAACCGGTCAGGGCCAGGGCGGAGATGCCGATAACGGCAGCGGCGAGCCGCATCCCGTTCTTCTTGCGGGCCATGAGCAATCCTTAATCTGTCTGCGAGCACATGATGTGTGAGTGAACCCACACGCCATACAGCCTAGGTGATCCCCGTCACCGAATGCCACTATCGAGTGATTCGACGCACATTGGAATGCAAATGTGATCCTTGGCCTCCGTCAATGCCGCAGCCCGGCCAGGCGGCGCCCGCCCTGCGTCGGCACCGCAGGCACAAGTGGCCTAGGGTTAAGCACGATGATGACACGTAGAGACGCAGCGATTGCGTTGGATATCCCCATGGAAATGGCCAAGCGCCACGGCATCCCGGCGCGGATGAGCGAAGCCGAATTTGCCGAACTGAACGCCAATCCCCCGGCCTGGCTGATCCAGTCGCGCGCCAACCGGACCGGCAAGCGCCCCGTATGGGTCCAGCTGACCTGCGCCGTGTGCGGATTCACCGAGGCCGAGCGGCCCAAGAAGTGGTGGCCGGAATTCGACTTCGTGCATTGCGTGGAGCACGGCCCGGCACAGCTGCCGCGGCTCGAGGAAGGCAAGACCCGCCTCGAGTACCCGGACATTTCCACGCGCATGTACGGCATCGTCGACGAAGCCAAGGCGTAGCGAACCGGCCCGCCCGGCCCGCGATCCCGCCTGTCGCCAGCATTCCGCGGCCGGCAGGCGGGATTTTTGCGTGTGAGCGGCCCGAACTCCGATGGACATGCCTCCATCCGACCCGGGCGCCTCGCGGGCATCGGTCCCGGGTCACGAGTGGACCGCGGCAGCTGCCTCCCACGCCCGAAGGTTCGGCCACGCGATGGCTGCGCAGCCGACGAACACCAAGGATCCCGCCAGAAACGGCACAGCGAGATCGAACACCGTTGCGAGCAGGCCGCCAAGACCGGCGCCGATGGCGAGCCCGGCGAGTCCGAACAACTTCGACACCGCATTGACCCGCCCCCGCAGCCGGTCCGGCACCAGGCGTTGGCGCAGGGAACCGACGCAGACGCTGAAGACCACGGCGTGCAGGATGTAGGTGGCCAGGAACAATCCCGTCACCCACGGGACATCGGCCAGGAAGATCGCCAGCAGGCTGGCCGCGCCCACCAGCAGGCTGCCGGCTGTGGTGGCGGCATACCCGATCCTCCGCCGCAGCGGCGCCACCATGGCCGCCCCCGCGAGCCCGCCGAGCGCCGACACCGAGAGCAGGATCCCGTAGCCGGCGGAGCCCAGGCCCAGGACGTCCCGCGCGAAAAGGACAAGGATCGAGAACGGCATCATGTACGCGACGCTCGCCAACCCGCCGACGACCGCCAGCGAGCGCAGCAGCGGGTGCCGGGCCAGCCATGTAGCACCCTCGAGGACGTCCCGGTGCAGCGTCGTCCGGCGGCCGGGCCGCCGCGCGGGACGGAAGCTGCCCGCCAGGCCAAGGAAGAGCAGCGCGGCCGCCGCGTACGCCCCGGCGGTGGCGGCGAGGGGCAAGGCCATCGCCGCGGCGAACATCAACCCGCCAAGCGGCGGACCGACGAACTCGTCGGCGACCAGTTGGGTGGCGGAAATCCGGCTGTTGGCCCGGTCCAGGTCCCTGCTGCCCACCAGCGACGGGAGGATGGACAGGGCCGAGTTGTCCGCTGCCGTTTCCAGGAGCCCGATCAGGGCAAAGGCCACGTACAGGGCGGGCATCGACTCCGTTCCGGTGGCCACCAGCGCGGCCAGCGCCACCATCAGGGCGCACCTGCCCAGGTTGGAGAGCCAGAGGATGCTTCGTCGGTCCATCCGGTCGACGATGGCGCCAACGGGCAGGACCACCAGGAACTTGGCGGCCGAGTACACCATGGACAGCCCCGCGACCAGCAACGGGTTCGTCGTCAGCGCCGTCGCCAACAGCGGAATCGCGACGTAGCTGATGCCGTCGCCGAAGTTCGAGGCGGCATTGCCCGCCCACAACCGTCCGTATCCCCGCCCCAGCGACATGGTGTCCGATCCTACAGGCGGTTCCGCCGCCCGGCGCAGGGAATGGTCCCGCTGGTCGGCGGCGGGTGGATACTGGAGCGATGACATTGGATGATCAGCTCGAGGGGATCTTCGAGACCCGCGACCGGAACAACATGCAGCCCACCATCGATGCACTGTTGCCGATCCTGGAGCGGCACCCGGCCAACCCGCGGGTCTTGTACGAGGTGGGCGGCGCCTACGACACGGCGGGAGAGGAAAGCACCGCGGCGTCGTTCTACGAGCGGGCCCTTGACGCAGGGCTGTCGGGAGACCTGTTGCGCCGATGCTCCCTGCAGTACGGATCCACCTTGCGGAACCTCGGCGAATTCGCCCGGTCGGCAGAAGTCTTCGAGCGCGCCCGGGCACGGTTTCCGGATTCGCCGTCGCTGGCAGTCTTCGAGGCGATCTCCCTCCATGCGTGCGGCCGGCTCGACGAGGCCGTCGCCGCCTTGCTCGCGGTGGTCGCCACCGGCATCAAGTCCCCGGACCTGGAGCGGTACAAGCCCGCCATCCTCGGCAACGCCGCCCACATCCGGTCCCTGGCGGACGCCCGCCCGTCTGCCCGCCGGCCCGACGCCCGATGACTGCGCCACCTGTGGCGGGATCCGGCCACGGAGGCCACCACGCCCCGGGGTGAACGGTTAGGCTGGCGGCATGATGGCTGAACCGGAGCTTGCACGTTCCCGCGCGGTGCGGGCCGCCCTGGCGGGATTCGGGATGGTCGCCGGCTACGCGGTCCTTGGCGCGTTGCAGATCCTGGTCTGGAACCCCCTGGCCGCGGTTCCGGGTGCCACGCTGGCCGAGATCCGCGCCCAGATGGCCGGGGCCGGCGAGTATGCGGGGACACCGCTGGTGGTGGCGTGGGCTGTCACCGGAATCCTTTTGGGCGTTGGAATGCTGGTCGCGGCGCTGCTGCGGAAGCTGTCCGCTGCCGGCGCCACGGTGCTGTCCCTGCTGCTCTTCGTGCTCGGCGCCCCCTCGATGATGGTCGCGTCGTTCCCCTCGGGCATGGGTCTGGCCGACACCTTCGGCATCTCCGGCGGTGACCACGCCCCGTGGGGCAGTGTTCTTTACCTGGCCAGCGCCGCGGCGCTGCTTCTCCTGGTGCTCTTTCTGGTGCGCAGCCACCCCAGGCCGACACCGATACCGCCCAGGTGATTCCGGCACACGACTCCCCGGGCCGGGCTCATCCCTGGTTGTGGAGGTCCTGGACGGTTCGTGAGAGCAGGCAGAACTCGTTCCCCTCGGGATCGGCCAGGACCACCCAGCTGACGTCCGGCCCCTGCCCGACGTCGGTGCGTCGCGCCCCCAGGGCGAGCAGGCGTTCGAGCTCCTGCGCCGTCGAGACCCCGTCGGCACGCAGGTCGAAGTGCAACCGGTTTTTCACGTTCTTGCCCTCGGGCACCGCGAACACGTCGATGTGAGGCCATCTTTTGTCGTGCGGCGCGATGCTGATTCCTTCGCTGTCTTCCTCAACAATGCACCAGTCAAGCACGGCGCACCAGAAGTCGGCCACGACCCGCGGACGGATCGCATCGATGGCAATGGCGGCTAGTCGACTGGTCATGGCCACACGATAGCCGTTCGGGCCCGACCACGGAACAGCTGAGGTGCACCCGAAATGGCGAAGGCCCCGCCGGTGCAGCAAGCACCCGGCGGGGCCTTCGGAGGCGTGGCGGATCAGGAAACGAGCGTCGGGTCCCAGGCGGTGGAGCGGGCCGAGTCGATGGTGGCCTGGCCCAGCACGCGGGTGCCCTGGTAGATGACCATGGTCTGGCCCGGGGCGACCCCGCGCATCGGCTCGATGAGCGTGGCCACCAGCACGTTGGACCCGTCTTCCTGCGCCACGACGCGGGCACGGGCATCGACCGGGTCCCCGTGCGCCCGCACCTGGACCATGCAATCGAACTCGATGCCGGCGGACGCGTCGGCGATGGGCAGCCCGGCCCAGGAGATCCGGATGCCGCGCAGCTCGTCGACCGCCAGCAGGGCCTCGGGGCCTACGATGACCTTGTTTTCCTTCGGGCGGATCTCCAGCACGAAGCGCGGCTTGCCGTCGGCAGCCGGGGTGCCCAGCTTCAGGCCCTTGCGCTGCCCGACGGTGAAGGCGTGGGCGCCCTCGTGCTCACCCAGGGACTTGCCCTCCTGGTCGACAATCTCGCCCTTGGTCATGTCGATGCGCTCGGCCAGCCAGCCGCGGGTGTCCCCGTCGGGGATGAAGCAGATGTCGTGGCTGTCGGGCTTGTTGGCCACCGAGAGCCCGCGGGCCTCGGCCTCGGCGCGGACCTCGGCCTTGGACGGGGTGTCGGCCAGCGGGAAGATGCAGTGCTCCAGCTGTTCGTGGGTGAGCACGCCCAGCACGTAGGACTGGTCCTTGGCCCAGTCGGCGGCGCGGTGCAGCTCCGGGTTGCCGGCCGTGTCGCGGATGACCTTGGCGTAGTGCCCGGTGCAGACCGCGTCGAAGCCCAGCGCGATGGCCTTTTCCAGCAGCGCGGCGAACTTGATGCGCTCGTTGCAGCGCATGCAGGGGTTGGGGGTGCGCCCGGCCTCGTACTCGGCGATGAAGTCGTCGACCACGTCCTCCTTGAAGCGTTCGGAGAAGTCCCACACGTAGTACGGGATGCCCAGCACGTCGCAGGCGCGCCAGGCGTCGTTGGAGTCCTCCACGGTGCAACAGCCGCGCGATCCGGTGCGCAGGGTGCCGGGCATGCGGGACAGGGCCAGGTGCACGCCGACGACCTCGTGGCCGGCCTCGACCGCCCGGGCCGCCGCAACGGCCGAGTCGACCCCGCCGCTCATTGCTGCCAAAACCTTCATCGTGTGAACCCTGTCCCTGCTGTTTGGATGCTGCTGACTTGTGCGGCCATGCCGGCCTTTTTGGCGCGCGCGTAGGCCTCGGGCAATGCCGCCACAAGTTTCCCAACGTCGGCGGCGCTCGATGTATGCCCGAGCGTGAAGCGCTGGGCCCCGCGGGCGGTTTCCTCGTCGCGGCCCATGGCCAGCAACACGTGGGACGGGCGCGGCACCCCGGCGGTGCAGGCCGAGCCCGTGGAGGAGTGCACCCCGAGCATGTCCAGCACGAAGAGCAGCGAGTCGCCCTCGCAGCCCGGGAAGGTGAAGTGCGCGTTGCCCGGCAGCCTGGTCCCGGCGTGGGCCGGATCCGCGGTGCCGTTGAAGACCGCTTCGGGGATGTGCTCGTGCACCCCGGCGACCAGTGCGTCGCGCAGGGCGGCCAGGCGTTCGGTTTCGGCCGCCAGGTTGGCCGCGGCCTGCGTGGCCGCCGCGGCGAAACCCGCGGCCGCGGCCGAGTTCAGGGTGCCGGAGCGCAGCGCCCGTTCGTGCCCGCCGCCGTGCTGGATGGGGGTGAGCACCGTATCCCGGCGCACGAAGAGGGCGCCGATGCCGACGGGTCCGCCGATCTTGTGCCCGGACACGGCCATGGTGGCCAGCCCGGAATCGGCGAAGGAGATGGGCAGCGCGGTGAAGGCCTGGACCGCGTCGGAGTGCACCGGGATGCCGTGGGGCCCGGCGAGCGAGACGACCTTGTCGATCGGCTGGACGCTGCCGACCTCGTTGTTGGCCCACATGCAGGTGAGCAGCGCGATGGATGCGGGGTCGCGGGAGATTTCGGCGGCGAGCACCTCCAGGTCGACGACCCCGTCGGAGGTGACCGGCAGCCAGGTGATGGTTGCCCCTTCGTGGGCCTCGAGCCATTCGGCGGTGTCGAGCACCGCGTGGTGCTCGATGACCGGGACCAGGATGCGGGTGCGGCGTGCATCGGCGCCGTTGCGGGCCCAGTACAGGCCCTTGAGCGCGAGGTTGTCCGATTCGGTGCCGCCGGAGGTGAAGATGACTTCCGAGGCGTGGGCCCCGGCCGCGGCGGCGAGGCGTTCGCGGGATTCCTCCATGACGCGGTGGGCGCGGCGGCCGGCGCCGTGCAGCGAGGACGGGTTGCCGGTCTGGGCCAGTTCGCGGGTCATGGCGGCGAGCGCCGCGTCCGACATGGGTGTCGTTGCTGCGTGGTCTAGGTAAATGGGGCTCGTGGACACCGAACAATTCTAGCCGTGTTGCCGGATTCCGGGGCGGAGTGATTGCTCACAGCCTGGCCGGGCCCCGGCCCGGGGACTGCACGGGCCCCGCGGCAACAGCCGGCGGGGCGCCGTGTCCCCCTAGTTTTGTTCCCCGCCGAAGTATTCCCCGGCCAGTTCCTCCGGGTCGAAGGGATCGGTGTCGGCCTCGGGCAGTTCGTTGCGGGTGTCCCCGGCGGCATCGAGCCGGGAGTCGGCCTGGACCTCCCAGGCTTCCAGTGCCGCGCAGCCCAGCAGTGCGTCGATGAGCGCGCGGGTGCCCCCGACGATGGTGGAGTCCTCGTAGAGTTCGGTGCTCATCAGCCAGTTGCGGTCCTGGGGCCAGGCGAGGTTGGGCGACTGGCGCTGCTCCCCCAGCGAGGTCCGTGCCCACAGCGGGCTGGCGAGGTCCTGCCCGTCCCCGGTGAAGAGGTAGAAGGAGCGGTAGCCGGAGCCGATCTGCAGCGTCGGGGCGTTGCGCACCGCATCGGAGAATGCCGGGGCCTTGGCCTTCGCGGCAAGCTCGGCGGCGCGCTGGGCGTTTTGCTGCGCATCGAGTGCCGGGTCGTCCGCGATGACGACCTCGACCTGGTCCCCGCCGTGGATGAACGCGAGCCCGTTCCACAGGGCCAGGTGGATCTGCTCCGGCGTGGTGGTGTGTGCGACCAACAGAGGGGCCATGGCCCGCAGCTCGGCGGCGCCCAGTCCGTCCCAGCCCGGGGCCTCGCCTTCCCAGGAGTCCTCGGCCAGCGGCACCCCGTCCTCGCCAATGCCGGAGAGTGCGGCGAATTGCGCCAGGGCGTGCATGGTGGTGCCGCGCCGTGCGGCGATCTGCCCCCAGCGCACAGGCTGCCCGTCCGGGCCCATCGCCGGGTGGAAGATCCTCGCGTAGGCCTCGTAGCCGCGCGGGACCTGCCCGGCGACCAGGTTTGCGGTATCCGCATCCCGTCCTTGTTCCTGCAGTGCCGCCACGATCCAGGCACCGGCATCCGGGGCAGTGAAGTTCAAAGTCATTCATTCAGGGTACCCATGTGCGGGGCCCGCCGCCCGCCGAACACCCGGCCGGGTGGCACCCGGGGCCGGCCCAATCCACGCAAATCCTTCTAAAACTGGTAAGAATGGTATAACAGATCCCCGCAAGGAGCCCGCATGAGCATGTACCTTCCAGCCCTCCGCCACCCGGTCCACCGCTTTGCGCACCGAAGCATCGATTTCAGCTCGCGGATCGCGCTGATGGCCATCATCAACCGCACCCCCGACAGCTTCTACGATTCCGGGGCGACCTTTGCCCTGGCCTCCGCGGTGGACGCCGCCCTGGATGCGGTGCACGCGGGCGCCGACTGGATCGACATCGGCGGGGTGCCCTTCTCCCCCGGGCCCGCCCTGTCCTGGCAGGAGGAGGCCCAGCGGATCGTGCCGGTCATCGAAGCGGTTCGCGCCCACAGCGACGTGATCATCTCCGCCGACACGTTCAACCCCGAGGTTGCCGCCGCGGCCCTGGCCGCCGGCGCCGATGTCATCAACGACACCACCGGGCTGAGCAACCCGGAGCTCGGGCGGGTGGTTGCCGGGGCCGGGGCGCACCTGGTCATCACCCACTCGCTGGCTGCCCCGCGGACCGTCTACCCGCGCCCGCGCTACAAGGACGTGGTGGGAGAGGTCGCCGAGTACCTGCGCGAGAAGGTCGGCTTCGCCAGGTCCCTGGGGATCGGGGAGGACAAGATCATTGTGGACCCTGGGCACGACCTGAACAAGAACACCCGCCACACCCTGGAAATCACCGCCGGGTTCGAGGCCATCGCCGCGCTGGGCTACCCGAGCCTCGCGGCGGTCTCCAACAAGGACTTCATCGGCGAGACCCTCGATGCCCCGAAGGCCGGACGCACCGCCGGGTCGATGGCCGCGGCCACGATGTGCATCATGAACGGGGCGCGGATCATCCGCATGCACAACGTCCCCGAATCGGTTTCCACCATCCGGATGCTGGAGGCTGCCATGGGATGGCGCGAACCGGCATACCTGGCGCACAACATGGGAGATGTCAACGCCCCGGCCCACCCCGGGGCCCTGCCAGCCGCCGGCAACGGGGCGCGCGCAGCGGCCCGGGAGGACGCCTGATGCGCGGGCTGGTTCCCGGCCCCGCAGCGGACCCGGACGACGGGCAGCTGCTCGACTGGTACGCGCCCGGAGGCGGCACCGGGCCCTTCGTCCGCTTCAACTTCGTCAGCTCGACCGACGGGGCCGCAAGCATCGGGGGGCTCTCCGGGGCGCTGGGCACCGCTGCGGACAAGCGCGTGTTCATGCTGCTGCGCCGGTTGGCCGATGCCATCGTCGTCGGGGCCGGGACCGTCCGCGCCGAGGGCTACGAGGGCGAGCTGCTCGATGACGCCTCGCGCGCCTGGCGCCTGGCGCACGGGATGCCCGAGCGACCACTGCTCGTGGTGGTCTCCGGCCGCCTGGACCTTGATCCGCACAGCGAACTGTTCACCCGGAACCCCGGGAAGATCCTGGTGCTGGCCTCCGGCTCGGCCGATCGTGGGCGCGCCGCGGCCCTGGGCGCGGTGGCCGAGGTCGTCTCTGCCCCTGCTCCGGGACCCGTCATCGACCCGCGCTGGATCATCGAGACCCTGCACGCCCGCGGCCTGCGCGTGCTCCACTCCGAGGGCGGACCCACGCTGCTGGCCGATTTCCAGCGCGCGGACGCGCTCGACAGCCTGTGCGTGACCTACTCCCCCGTGCTGGCCGGCGGCGACGGGCCCCGGATCGCCCGGGGCCGGCAGGGCGATGAACCCCGGCACCTGGGGCTGCACCTGCTGCTGGAGGAGGACGGCACCCTGCTGGCCGAATACCGCCGACGCTAAGGGACACACCCCGGGCCACGGCCGCGGGGATCGGGCAGGGGGACATCCACCCAGCAAACCGGCACCCGGAACCGGTAGGATCGCTGGAGCGATACCGGGCTTCGGACCCGGCGCACCCCAGGGGCCAGGGACCCGCACGTCCCGTCCTCGACGCACCCCCGAACTGAAAGGCGGCCACGTGGCCCAGCGGCAAACCCATTATGAAGTCTTGGGCATTGCCCCCACCGCCAGTCCCCGGGAGATCAAGTCCGCCTACCGCAAGGCGGCCCGGCTCACGCACCCCGACCACGGCGGCGACGCCCAGGACTTTGCCCGCGCCACGCTCGCCTACGAAACCCTCATCGACCCGGCCGCCCGCACCCGCTACGACCGCAGCTACGGCACCGAGTCCAGCTACCTGCGAGGGGGTGCCCCCGCGCCGGGTGCCCACGGCACCGACCCGGGGCAGCCGGCGGGCACGGGTGCCGGCGGGTCCATGCGCTTTGGCGCCGCCGGTCCCCGCCCCTCGGCCACCGACGCGACGATCTACGTGCCGGGGCTCGAGGAGCCCGGGGCCATCGACCGGGACACCTCCATCCGCCAGGTCCACGGTGCACCGCGCAAGCGCGGCATCTTCGGCGCCCAGGCCCGCCTGGCCCGCGAGAACCGCTCGGTGCAGCTGCTTTCACGCCAGGTGCTCACCGCCCTGCCCTCGGCCCGGCTCGTCAACGGGCTGCACGCCCCCGGCGGCGGGTACATCGACCACGCCCTGCTCGGCGGCTACCGCCTGGCCCTGGTGCATTCGATGCTGCTGCCCCGGGGTGTCTACCGCTGGGACGGCTCGACCCTGTTGCGCGACGGCAAGCACATCGACCCGCCGCGCCTCGGGCCGGTGGTGCACCAGATGCAGGGCCTCTTCCCGGAGCTGAACGTGACCGGGTGGACGGTGATCCTGTCCCCCGACGGGAACCTGCACGAACCGGTCATCGACTATGCGCGCGGCGCCGAACCCGGGCCGATGAACGTGCTCAACGTGGTCAACGCCGTGAACCTGGTGCGGGAAATGAAGATGTTCCTGGGCACCGGGCCCACCCCGCATGTGGTGGATCGCACCATTTTGGCCCGGCTCATCGGCGGAATGTACTAACCACGTGCGCTCCCCGGCGTCCGCAGGTCCTCCCCGGGCCCTCCGGTGAACCGCCGCCGGAGCGCCCGGCACCATGCGCGGGCCCGGCGCACCGTAAACTGGGGTGCGTGTTCCGAATCCTTTTTTACACTCCCGAAATTCCCGGCAATACCGGCAACGCCATCCGCCTGGCCGCGGTGACCGGCGCCGAACTGCACCTCGTCGAGCCGCTGGGCTTCGACTTCGAGGACTCCAAGCTGCGCCGAGCCGGCCTGGACTACCACGACCTGGCCGTGGTCACCGTGCACCCGGACATCGAATCCGCCTGGGCGGCTCTGGCCCCCGCCCGCGTCTTCGCCTTCACCTCCGAGGGCAGCACGCTCTACACGGAGGTGTCCTACGAACCGGGCGACGTGCTGCTCTTCGGCCCCGAGTCCGTAGGGCTGCCGGCGGAATTGAAGAACGATGCGCACATCACCGCCACCGTCAGGTTGCCGATGCTCGAGGCCCGCCGCTCGCTGAACCTCGCAAATTCCGCATCGATCGCGCTCTACGAAGCCTGGCGCCAGCACGGCTTCGTCCCCGGCGGCACACACTGAATACCTAGCCTTCTGCCCTATGCTTACACGTGGCAATCACCGGCCACCCCCCGCTCTTTGAAAAGGATGGCAACATCATGACCGGCACCGATCCCGCATACCCTGCGCACCGCGGCGACGAGAACGACGACGACCTCGGCATGGATCTTGTCGATGCGGTGTCCACGGACGCCGAGTCCCCCGCACGGCGCCCGCTCAAGAGGTGGATGTTCGTGGTCGCGGCCCTGGCGGTGGTCGTCATCGGCCTGGTCGCCGGGCTGGTGAACCTGATTCCGACCAACTACGTTTCCAAGGTCGAACGTGCCTCCGACCAGGTCGTCGCCCAGGCCGATCTCGAGGGCGGCGGGCATGCGGTGCTCAAGACCTCCGCGAAGGCCGACGCCGGGATGATCGAGCTGACCGGCTTGCCGGCCATCGACCCCACCGAGGACTACGTGGTGTGGCTCATCGAGGCCTCCACCGACCGGCCCACCCTGCTGGCCACCATCGCCCCGTCGGACAAGCCCGTCAAGGAGGGGTTCAACGGGGTGGACCAGCTCGCCTCCGTCATGGTCTCGGTGGAACCGGGCGACGGAAGCAGCACCGCCCCGAGCACCGAGCCGTTGGCCGTGCTGGATTTGCCCGAGGCCAAGTAGCGCACGATTGCGGTCCCGGCGCGGCACCCGCGCCGCCCACGACGAGTGGGCCGCCTCCCCTGCGACAGGGAGGCGGCCCACTCGTGTTTAAGGCGCCGCCGGCCTGCGGCTGGAAGCGCCGGGGCCGGAAGCGCCCGGGCTAGAAGCCGGCGATGGTGTCCGCCGCGTTGACCGCGACCACGTGGAAGGACTCGGCCAGCGCACCGGGCCCGAACCCCGCCGCGGCGCCCTGCGCCTCGGACTGGGCGCGCACGTAGCGTTCCATGGCCGGCACGTCGGGGTGCTGGCTCAGGTGTTGGCGCAGCGCCTCGAGCTTGAGCTCGAACACCGCGGTGACATCCACCCGGTGGTTTTCGCGTTCGGCCGGGGCCCCGTAGAGCCACAGCCACGGCAGCTTGTACGCTTCCAGTCCCGCCTCGAGCAGTTCCGGGTAGGAGAACGGGTTCTCCACCGCCGGGTAGATGGCCCGGGTGACCGCTTCCCCGCAGGCCAGGTGGTCGGGGTGCGAGCGCTGGATCCGCTCCCAGTTGCGTTCCGGGTGCATGGCCAGCACGACGTCGGGGCGCAGCGCGCGGATCAGCGCGACCACCTGCTTCATGACGCGGTGGTTGGGCTCCAGGAACCCGTCGGCCTCCCCCAGGAAGTGCACGGTGTCAACGCCCACCAGGGCCGCGGCGGCACGCTGCTCGGCATGCCGGGTGGCGGTGATCGCCTCGGCGGTGCGCGCGTCGAAGCCCCCGGCGTCGCCGTCGGTCATGATGCAGTACTCGACCTGCACGCCCGCGGCGGTCCAGGCCGCCACGGTGCCCGAGGCCCCGAAGTCCAGGTCGTCGGGGTGCGCGCCGAAGCACAGCACCCGGCGCACCTGCTGCACGGCCGGATCGAAGATGCCCACGCGACTAGCCCTTGCGCCGGCGGATCTCGGCGGCGGCCTGCGGCAGCACCTGGGCCAAATCGCCCACGATGCCCAGGTCCGCGATCTCGAACACCGGTGCGTCGGGGTCCTTGTTGATCGCGATGATGGTCTTGGCGGTCTGCATGCCGGCCTTCTGCTGGATCGCCCCGGAGATCCCGGCGGAGATGTACAGCTGCGGGGAGACCGTCGTGCCGGTCTGCCCGACCTGCGCGGAGTGGTCGATCCACCCGGCGTCGGTGGCGGCGCGCGAGGCGCCCACCGCCGCGCCCAGCGCGTCGGCAAGATCCTCGACGGGGCCGAAGTCCCCGTCCACGCCGCGTCCGCCGGCCACCACAAAGCGGGCCTCGGAAAGTTCCGGGCGGCCGGTGGCGGTGTGCTCGGCGGTGGCGGTGATGCGGGCCGCCGGGCCGGCCTCACCGAGTTCGAGCTCGTGCACCGGGGCTGCCGCGCCGGCGGCGGGGGCCGCCTCGCGCAGCTCGACGCTGTTGGCCTTGAGCGTGATCAACGCCGGGCCGCGGGTCGCCTGCGCCTTGACGGTGTAGCTGCCGGCGAGCACCGGCTTGGTCACGGTGAAATCCGCGTCGACGTCGATGGCGTCGGTGATGACCCCGGCGTCCAGCCGCACGGCGGCGCGTGCGGCGATTTCACGTCCCTCGACGGTGTTGGGCAGCAGCACCGCGGTGGCGCCCGATGCGCGCACCGCGGCCTCCAGCAGCGAGACCGCCGGGGCGATGAGCCCGGTGGCGTCCAGGCCGCCGGCCGCGGCGTAGAAGCCGGTGGCGCCCGCGGAGGCGAGCCCTGACAGTGCGGCGGCGTCGGCCGGGCCGCCCAGCAC
Organism: Arthrobacter sp. UCD-GKA; assembly: GCF_001863355.1. NCBI lineage: Bacteria > Bacillati > Actinomycetota > Actinomycetes > Micrococcales > Micrococcaceae > Arthrobacter > Arthrobacter sp. UCD-GKA. The sequence goes on from NZ_MOLR01000002.1 coordinate 335,630, forward strand.
CGCGCTGGCCTCGCCCAGGCGGGCGGCCAGGGCCAGCAGCTCGCGCTGCCCCTTGGTCGGCGCGCCGGCGGGGGCGTGGATGTATACCAGGATGTTCGACATGTTGTTCCCCTTGAAAGTGGTGCTAGATCAGCTTGGCGTCGGCCAGGAAGTCCACCAGCGCGATGCCGGCCTCGCCGGAATCGGTGATGACCTGCCCCGCGGCGCGCGGCGGGCGCGGCGCGGCGGAGAGCACGCGGGTCGCGGACCCCGCGGCGCCCACGGCCCCCTCGGCCAGGCCCAGTTCGGCGAGCGTCAGCGTGGTGATCTTCTTCTTCTTCGCCGCCAGGATCCCGCGGAAGTTCGGGTAGCGCGGCTCGTTGGCCTGGTCGGTGACCGAGACCAGCACCGGCAGCGCGGCTTCCAGTGACTGGACCCCGTCCTCGCCGACGCGCAGCCCGGTGGCCGTGGTGGTTCCGGGCGCGATTTCCAGCTTCGAGAGGTTGGTCAGCTGCGCCAGGCCCAGGCGTTCGGCCAGCTGTGCGGGGACCAGCGAGGTCTCCGCGTCGGTGGAGGCCATGCCGGTGAGTACCACGTCGAAGCCGCCCAGCTGCTTGATGGCGGTGGCCAGCACCAGGGAGGTCGCCCCGGCGTCGGAACCCGCCAGCGCGGGATCACAAATGTGCACGCCCGCGGCCGCCCCCATCTGCAGGGACTTCTTCACGGCGTTCGCCGCTGCGTCGGGACCCATGGTCATGGCCGTGACGGTGTTCCCCGCCTTCTCGCCGCCGCGGGACTCGGACAGGGCCAGGGCCGCCTCGATGGCGTACTCGTCGAGTTCCGACAGGACCGAGTCGGAGCGGTCCAGGCGTTGCCCCGGTGAGGTCAGGTGCCGCTCGAATTGGACATCTGGCACGTGTTTGACCAACACGAGAATGTTCAGGGGCGTGCCGGTGTTCTGGCTCATTGCTGCCTTTCTGGAAACTTGGACAGATCTGCGTGGGAGAGGGCGTCCGGTGCGCACCGGGCGCCGCCGATGGCGGGCGGGACCGGCCGATCTCCCAAGGTCCATCGTATCGGTGCCCGGAGGCGCCCGCTGGCCCGGCCCCGGGCGGACGGCGGGGCGGGGCGGGTGCACCGGCGCGGCAAGCGCGCGCGCATGCGGCAAACGCGGCGCACCGGGCGCCGGGGATGGCCCTGGCCGCCGGCACGCCGCGTCCGTCAATGTTTCACCGCATTGCCCCGCGTTGCGCGGTGTGACCCCCGGCGGCACCGGCCATGTTGCGCCGTGTGTCGCCAGGGTGCGCCGCTACTGCGCCGGGGTCTTGCCCACCGTCACGGTGGTCGACTCCGCGGCGCCGCCGCGGGAGTAGTGGACCACCGTGGTGCCGCCGGCCGGGATCTCGCGGATCGCGGCGGTCAGCGAGGTGCTGTCGGAGATGCTGCGTGCATCCACGCCGGTGATCACGTCCCCCGCCTTCAATCCCGCCTTGGCCGCCGGGCTGTCGGCGACGACCTCCTTGACCTCGGCGCCGACGCTGAACGAGGACGCATTCGAGCCGTTGGCGCTGGCGGCCTTGGCCTGCACCGTGACCCCGAGCAGCCCGTGGGTGGCCGAGCCGTTGTCGATGATGTCGTTGGCGATGCGCTTGGCGTAATCGATCGGGATGGCGAACCCGACGCCGATCGATCCGCTGTCGCCCGAGGAGCTGGCGCTGGAGCCGGAGGAGGCAATCGCGACATTCACCCCGATGATGTTCCCGTTCACGTCCACCAGCGCGCCGCCGGAGTTGCCGTGGTTGATGGCCGCGTCGGTCTGGATCACGTTGATGAAGATCGAGCCCTCGGAGCTGGATGGCTGTTGCTGCTGCTCCGGGGCGCCGGGGAACTGGAAGTTGAACTGGTTGCCGTTGTCGTTCGAGTCGTTGCCCTCGGACTGCTTGGGCACCGCGGAGGAGGCGACGGAGATGGTGCGGTTCAGCGTGGAAATGATGCCGTCGGTGACGGTGCCGCTCAGGCCCAGCGGGGCGCCGATCGCGATGGCGGTGTCGCCCACGTTCAGGCTCCCGGAGGTGCCCAGCTCGGCCGGGACCAGGTCCTGCGCCTCGATCTTGATCACTGCCAAATCCGAGAGCGGGTCGGTGCCCACCACGGTGGCGTCGTGGACCTTCCCGTCGGAGGTGCGCACCGCGATCTTCGGGCTGTTGGTGGTCCCGCCCAGGGTCACCACGTGGGTGTTGGTCAGGATGTGCCCGGCCTTGTCCAGGATGATGCCCGAGCCCGAGCCAGCCTCGGAGCTGCCGGCGACGTCGATGGTCACGACGCTGGGGCTGGCCTTGGCGGCCGCGGCGGTGACCGCTGTGACGTTCTTCGGGTTGTTGATGACCACGTCGCCCTGCGGGGTGGTGCTCGACGAGGCCGCTGCCGTGGGATTGGAATTCATCACGTAGTTGGCGCCCACTGCGCCGCCCGCGCCGATGAAGGCGGCGGCGACCATGCCCACGATCAGGGCACCGGAGGTGAACTTCTTCGGCGCGTTGTTCCGGGCCGGGGGCAGCGGTGCACCGAAGGCGGAGGCGTGTTCCTCGGCGGTCGGGGTGCCGTAGGGCGAACCGCCCTGCGGCGCGGAGTTCCAGGCATGCGCCGGCTGCTGCGCCGCGGCCGGGGCCCCGTAGGGATGCTGCGGCTGCGCGCCGGCTGCCGGACCCTGGGCCGATGCGTCCGGTGCCGATGCGTCCTGGCCCGGGTTGCCCGAGTGGCGCGGCAGTGCCTGCGTCGGATCCGCGGCCCCCTCGATGCGGGAGACCGGCTGCGTGCCCTCGGTGCCTGCGGACGCGTCGCCCGATCCGTTGGCGGGGGTGCTCGGCGGGGTCGCGGGCCGCGGCGGCACGGCACCGGATTCCGGCTGCCGTTCCGGATCTCGCCCGGTGCCCGGCTGCTCAAACTGGTTCTCGCTCATGACTGTTCTTCCCATCCCTGACGGTGGATTCCTCTGCGTTTCCTGGTTACAACTATGCCCGCAAGGGCTGTGGCGGCGAAAAGGAGAACCTGAGTGTCGGCTGTGAGAAGGTGTGATTCGGAAACCGCCTGCCCCGTGCACCGGCGATTCTGTGGACTCGCGCGTTTCACCCACCTAGAATCAACATCGACAGCAGAAACCGGAGAGTTGCATGGAATCATGCAACGATACGCGCATTTTCTGCGGCCGACCATGCAAGGGTGAAGGAAAACCATGAAATCGCTCCCCCGGCGGATGGCACTTGTTGCCTCCGCAGGAATCTTGTCCCTGTTCATGCTTGCACCCCCGGCCCTGGCCGACTCCCCCGTGCAGATCCCTCCGGGGCAGTTCGTCGTGGACCAGGCCAACGTCCTGGGTTCGGACGCCTCCGAGGTCGAGGACGCGGTGAAGCAGCTGCAACGGGACACCGGCCAGTCGCTCTACGTCATCTACGTCGACACCTTCAGCAACCCGGACGACCCCGCGGCCTGGATCGAAAAGGTTGCCGAGTCCAAGAACATGGGCACCAGCGACATGGTGCTGGCCGTCGCAACGCAGCAGCGCTTCGGCACGTTGGTCACCAACGACCGCAGCGAACTGCACGAATTCCAGCAGGACATCTTCAACCAGATGGTCAAGCCGGAGTTGTCCGACGATGAGTGGGCAGCAGCTGCCCTGGGCGCGGTCACCGGCATCGAAAACGTCTCCAACGGCAAGACCCCCGACGGCGACGAAGCAGCCACCGGCTCGAACGGTTCGGGCTCCAACGGCGGATCCGGCGGCGGCACCGCCGGCTGGCTGCTGGTCGGCGGCGTGGTGGTCGTCGGCGGCGCGACCGCCTGGGCGCTGACGCGCCGCAAGAAGCTCCCCGCGCAGCTCCCGCAGGTGGCCACCGGTCCCGACGGCAAGCCGCTGGACCCCCTGGCGTCGCTGGGCATCCCGGAATTGCGCACCAAGGCCGGCAGCCTGCTCATTGCCGCCGACGACGCCATCCGCTCCTCCGAGCAGGAGGTCGGCTTCGCCCAGGCGCAATTCGGCGAGGCCGCCATCAAGCCCTTCGCCGAGGACATCGAGACGGCCAAGACCCACATGTCCGAGTCCTTCAAGCTGCAGCAGCAATTGGACGACGAGATCCCCGACACCGAGGAAGAACAGCGTTCCTGGCTCGGTGAGATCATCCGCCGCTGCGAGGCCGTCAACGAGACCCTCGAGCAGCACACCGAGGAATTCGCCTCGCTGCGCGAGCTGGAAAAGAACGCGCCGGAGGCCGCCGCCTCGCTCAAGGCCCGGATCGTGCCGCTGCGCCAGCGCGTCGGCTCCGTCCAGTCCCAGCTCACCGAGTTCGCAGCCCGCTACACCGACAGCGCGCTGAACCAGGTCCACACCAACATCGCCGAGGCCACCGAACGGCTGGACTTCGCCGACACCGCGGTGTCCACCGCCGAGGCGAAGATCGCCGCGGCCGAAACCGCCGAGGCCGCCGTTGCGGTCCGTGCCGGGGAGGACGCCGTGCACCAGGCCACCGTGCTGCTCGATGCCGTTGCGCACGCCGGGGACGACCTGGACAAGGCCCGCACCGACCTCGAGTCCCTGGTCTCCACCGCCGCCCAGGACCTGGCCCAGGGACGCGCCCTGGTCGCCAACGGTTCCAACCCGGAGCTGGCCGGATCCGTCGCCGCCCTGGAATCCGCGCTGTCCTCGGTCCAGGCGCAGGTCGGCACCGGACGGGTGGACCCGGTCGCCTTGCTGGCCGAAGTCGACGCCGGGCTTCGCCCGCTGAACGAGCAGCTGAACCAGATCCGCGATGCTCAGGAACGCAACCGCCGTGCGGCCGACCAGCTGCAGGCGGCCATCCGCTCCGCGCAAATGAAGATCAGCGGCACCGACGACTTCATCCGCGCCCGTCGCGGCGGCGTCGGGGCCACGGCCCGCACCCGGCTGGCAGAAGCCCAGCGAAACCTCGAGGAAGCGCTGCGCCTGGCCTCCTCCGACCCGGTCAATGCCCTGTCCTACGCCGAACACGCCTCGGCGCTGGCCGACCAGGCCGCCCGCGAGGCGGAGAACGACGTCAACGGCTTCGGCGGCGGGTTCGGCGGCGGCCGGGGCGGAAGCAACGGCCTGGGCGGCGCCATCCTCGGCGGCATCCTCATCGATTCCATCCTGCGCGGCGGCTCGCACTCCGGTGATTCCGGCGGAGGCATCTTCGGCGGCGGCGGGTTCGGCGGATTCGGCGGCGGCGGCGGAGGTGGCTTCGGCGGCGGATTCGGCGATGGCGCGGGAGGAAACTTCTAGGCGGCAGCACCCCAGCACCGGAACCGACCGCCCCGGTCGGTGCCACGGATCCCGGCTACCGACCGGGACCCCACAGATTGCAGTACTGCGTTTCCGGCACCGGAAGCGCGACAGAAATCAACCAGTCAGTCAACGAAAGGTCTCACCGTGGCAAAGCAGTCTATTTTTGGTCGTGTCGCCCAGCTGGCCAAGGCCAACATCAACGCCATGCTCGACTCGGCCGAGGATCCCCAGAAGATGCTCGACCAGATGGTCCGCGACTACACCGACAACATCGCTGAGGCCGAAACCGCCGTCGCCCAGACCATCGGCAACCTGCGCATGATCGAGGAAGACTACAACGAGGATGTCCAGGCGTCCTCCGACTGGGGCAGCAAGGCCCTGGCCGCCTCGGGCAAGGCCGACGATTTCCGCTCCGCCGGCGACACCGCCAACGCCGACAAGTTCGATTCGCTGGCCAAGGTCGCCATCCAGCGCCAGATGCAGGCCGAGTCCGAGGCGAAGTCCTCGGAGCCGACCATCACCTCGCAGCGCGAAATTGTGGAGAAGCTCAAGTCCGGCCTGGATGCCATGAAGTCCAAGCGCCAGGAACTGGTTTCCAAGCGCGACGAGCTTGTGGCCCGCGCCAAGTCCGCCCAGGCGCAGAACCAGGTGCAGGAGGCCGTGAAGTCCATCGACATCATGGATCCTTCCAGCGAGGTGGGCCGCTTCGAGGAAAAGATCCGTCGCGAAGAGGCCCGCGTGCGCGGCGCCGCCGAGCTTGCCTCCTCGTCGCTGGACGCGCAGTTCAACTCGCTGGAGGACATGGGCGAGCAGACCGAGATCGAGGCACGCCTGGCCGCGCTGAAGGCGCCGAAGACCGCGCCTTCGATCACCACCGGCGCGGACGAGTAACCAACCCCGCACCCACGCGCCGCGGCGGCCCCGTGTCCGCCGGCCAAAAGGACGGACGGGTGCCTTGCACACCGGGATGATTCCGGTTCGCAGGGCCCTCGCCCGTCCTTTTGCCGTCCCGCCGCAAACCCGGCCCGGGAGCCCCGACTGCGCCCCCCTGCCCTCACCGGCCACGATCCCGCATTCATTTTTCGGTTATCCACAGATTTGCAAACCCTCTGGATACGAACCCGGCGGATCGGGCATGCTCAAAGGCATGAACACCGAGCAGTTCACCCAGCTCCTGGGCCAAGGCCGCGGACACACCGGCCAGGGCTCCACGCCCGGCCAACCCATGTCCCGGGCCGATCGCTTGCGCCTGTTGCTCGCCGCCGAGGAATTCTTCGTTGCCACCGCCACCGAACTGGCCACCGGGTCAACCTCTCCCACTGAGGCCGCCATGGTCGCACTGATCGTCGAACGTGCCCACCGGCGCACAACCTACACCCAGATCCTCGCCGCACAATCCGCCCAGCGCACTCTGGCCCACGAGTTGCCGCTCGAAACCATGGAGCAGCTCTCCGCCATCGTGGCCGACCCCGCACCGTTCCTGGCGGGGAAGAGCTCCCTGCCCGCCGACCCGCTGACGGCGCCGATCGGGCGGCGGCCCCACAAGGACACTGCGGACTTCCTGCAGCACCTGTTGGGGACCGCATACTTCGAGGTCCGTGACCGGATCAATGCCGCCACTGCGCTGGCACCCCACGTGGACGTCAACGGGATCAGCCGCCCGGCCCGCTACCCCAAGCTCTCCGAGGACGCCCAGTCGGGGACGGTTGATCCCAGGCACGCGATCCAGCTGGCGAAGAAGATGGACAAGGTTGCACCCGTCATCAAAAAGCAACCCAAGGCCGAGGAACTCGCCACCACCTTGGAGGACAAGGTCCTGGATTCGTTGCGCACCCAGGGTCCCCAGGCGACCGGCAAGCTCGTCACCGCCTGGCAGCGTCACCTGGAGGAATCTGCCCCCAGCGAGCCCAGCGACGAAGAGATCGACGCCAAGACCGGAATCTTCCTGACCCGCCGCACCGAGCACTTCTCGTACTTCAACCTATGCATGCTTAACGTGGACGCGGAGATCTTCCTGTCGCACTTCGCCAATGCGGACAACGCGCGCACCGCTGCGGGCAACAGGGACGGTCTTGCCCGCGATGCCGCGGCCCGGGCCCAAGGCCCCGTAGGCCAGGACGGCAGCGCGACGGATCTGAACGACGCGCGTCCGATTCCCGCCTGGGCGGTTGCCCCGGATGCCCCGGATGCCCCGACAAACGATCGCTCCCAGGCCGCCGACACGGACCCAGGGTTCGCCGTCACCAAGGACGACAAGGCCAAGGAAGCCACCAAGACCACCATTGGCGAAGAGCAGGACGCGCCTGCCCTAGGGATTCCCGAAGAGGCCCCGACAGGGCAATGGCAGGAAGATGCTTCCCGCCTTGACGGATTGACACCGGCACGTCGCCACCTCCAATCAATCCTCAACGCGCTGCAAAGCGTCGGTGGTTCCGCCACGGGCGGCAAGGGCCGGGCCAGGGCGACTTTGGTGGTCCACTGCCAACTCGAAACACTTCTTGGGCTGGCCGAACGAGCCGGCATCAGCGCCCACGGGCTGGACATCAGCCCCGGGCAACTCAGACGGATGTTGTGCGACGCAGGCGTATTGCCAGCCACATTCAACGGCGAGAGCCAGATCCTGGATCTGGGCCGGGAACAGCGGTTCGTCCCGGATTACATGCGGGAGGGCATCCTCGCCAGGGACGGCGGATGCCTGGTTCCGGGATGTGCGGTGCCGCCGGAGCACTGCGAAATGTGCCATATCGACTCGTGGGAGGACGGCGGGGTGACGAGTGTGGAAAATATCGGCCCCGGTTGCAGCTCGCACCACCATGATTTCCACTCCGGGAAGATTCAACTGGTCCGGGACGGCGATGGCTTGCCCGCGGTCTTGTTGCCCAAGTACCTCGATCCGGAACGGATCCCGCGTCGCAACGACTACTGGCAGCACCGGAGGCAAACCAACCCCATGCTCTACTAGCCGCGGTCCTGCATGCCACCGCCTCGACTGGGTGCCAAGATTCGGAAAACCTTTCAGGCGCAAGAAAGGCCCTGCGGATCCGTGGATCTGCAGGGCCTTCGTTGTGGAGATGGGGAGAATTGAACTCCCGTCCGATGTGGTGTTGCCAGGTCTTCTCCGGGCGCAGTTTGCGTTGGATTTTCTCTGCCCCAGTCGTCTTGCAAACAAGCGGCTGGTCCGGGCACAGTTACCTAAATTATGCGGGTCGTTCCGGTAACACTAACTTCCCGCAGTGGCTATCTAAATGACGTAAGGAACAGGGGCGATAGCATCCCCTGGCTTACGGACTGTCTGGCTGCTTAGGCAGCGAGAGCGAAGTCAGTGCGCTTTGAGTCGGCACTTATTGTTTTGCAAAGATCGTTAACGAGATAACTTTGCATCCTCGGCCCGCTTCACATGTCGCGACTCACACCGTCGAAACCGATCATCCCCGTATTTTGTTGTCAATGAGCAGCTTGCGCTGCCCCAACCACACGGATCAACCGTGCATATCTAGTCTAACGCACATTCGCGTCAGGTCTATTCCTTTGGCACGGCCAGGCCTAGTCGCGCACCCCGCGGTTTCGTTCCCGCATGGTGCGCAGCGCTTCGCGGTTGTCCTGTTTCTCACGCAAGGATTGGCGTTTGTCGTATTCCTTCTTGCCCCTGGCCACACCGATTTCGATCTTCGCGCGCCCGTTCTTGAAGTACAGGCTCAGCGGCACGATCGTCAGACCGGCCTCGTTGATCTTCCGCTCGATCTTCAGGAGCTCCATGCGGTGCAGCAGCAGCTTGCGTCGCCGCCGTGCGGCGTGGTTCGTCCACGAACCGTTGAGGTACTCCGGAATGTAGACGTTCTCGATGTACAACTCGTTGCGGTAGAACTGCCCAAACCCGTCGACCAGCGATGCCTTGCCCTCACGCAGCGACTTGACCTCGGTCCCGCTGAGTACCATGCCAGCCTCGTAGGTATCGAGAATCTCGAAGTCGTGTCGGGCCTTGCGGTTGCTTGCAATGATCCGTTCTTGCGGGTCTTTCTTAGACACGTTGGCTTCTCCTCTCCGCGAGTGGTTTCTTCACTTGGCGAGCTTATAGCTTACCGCTAGAGAAGTCCCAATGGGTTTACGGCTGTACCGTTGACGATGGTCTCAAAGTGCATGTGGCAGCCGGTGGAATTGCCCGTGGTGCCGACGTAGCCGATGAGCTGGCCCTGCCTGACGTTCTGCCCCACGCTCACAACCACGCGCTGCATGTGGTGGTAGTTTGTCGCCAGGGCCCTGCCCTTGACCACGCCATGGCTGATGGTGACCTTGTTTCCGGAGGTTCCACCCCAGCCAGCCATCCACACTTCGCCGTCAGCAGCGGCATGCACCGGAGAACCACACTGGCCGCCGAAGCCCCAGTCGACGCCGGCGTGCACGTAGCCGCCACGGCCCCCGTAGTCGATCGTTCCGGACGGAGTGGGTCGCCAGCCAAAGCCCGAGGTCTGGCGTCCACCGGAGACCGGCTTGATCAGGCCCCACGAGCTACGTTCCTGGGGAACGGCTTGCGGCTTCGGGGCCACGTATTGTGGCTTGACGTAGGTGTCCTTCTTTTTCTGCCGCGCAGCTTCTTCCTTGGCCTTCTTGGCTCTCGCTGCTTCCTCGCGCTCCCACTTGGCCTTTGCCTCGGCGATGCGCTTGCGTTCGGCCTCCGCGGCCTTGCGCTTGCGTTCGGCTTCCTCACGGATCAGCCGTTCCTGCCGCTCCTTGATGTCCGCATTTACCTGTGCCTTTTCGACTTCTTCGGCACGCAGTCTTTGCTGGATTCGCGGACGCTGGGCCAAGAGCTCGGCACTCAAGGCGTCGGTCTGGGTGATGATGCCGTCGAGCGACTGCTTCTTCGATTCCGCATCGTCTCGGGCTACTTGTTCACGCGCCAGCGCAGCGTCGGCGGCGGACTTGAGGTCGGTGATTTCGGCTTCAACCGCCGCCAACCGCAACTTGGCGTTCGCGTCGGTGGCGGATTGCTCGGAGAGGGCATCAAGCGCCGCGTTCTGCGAACGCATGGCCTGGTCGGCTAGGTCCATCCCTGCTGCCAGGTTGCCGTCGGACGTCGCGTTCAACAGCAAGGACAGGTCGGACGAGACCCCTCCACGTTTGTAGGCCTCAGTGGCGATCTGGCCAATGATTTGCTTGGAGTCCTCCAGCTTCGCCTTGCCCTCGGCAATCTTCACGTTCAGCTGGTCGCGGGTTTCGCGGGCAGCCTGCACCCGACGGGCGAGGTCCGCCGCTTCGTCGGAAGCTCGGCGCACCCTGCCCTGGGCATCGGCCAAGGCTTGCTCGGCAGCGGGAAGCTGCGCCTGCAATCCACGGAGTTTTGCGTCGGTGGCCTTGATATCACCGTCAAGGACTTCAAGATCCTCGGAGAGATTGTCAATGTTCTGCTCTACCTGGACCTTGCGGTCATCTAGCTCATCGGCGTGGGCGCCTACGCCTCCGGAAACCAGGAGTGCGATTGAAAGCGCACCCACGGCCCCTGAACGCGCAATCCGGCACCATACTGCTTTGGCTAACATAAATGTCCTTTGAGTCCTATGGGAAGCGAGTCTGACATGAGGAAGCGACGCACTAAACCTTCAAGTAGCGTCGCAAGGTTACCAACGACGATACACCAGCCAGAACCACACCCAGCAGGATCAGCCATGGCGCGACCATGAATACCTCGCCGGTGGAAATGAACGCCGTGTCCTTGTAGTCCAGTGCCAGCTTGTCGTCGATAAGGAATCTCACCGCAGCCCACAAGACCCCGGAGGCCAGCAGCGCACCAATCAGCGCGGAGATAACACCTTCCAGGACAAAGGGTAGTTGGAGTGAGGATTTCGAGGCGCCAACCAAGCGCATGATGCCGGTTTCACGGCGGCGCAGGTAGGCCGATAGGCGAATCGTCGTGCCCACAAGCAGCACGGCACACAGGATCATCACCCCGGCAATGCCGATGGCGACGAAGGAAGCGATATTGATGATGGAGAAGATCTTTTCCAGTAACTCCCGTTGGTCTACGACCACGTCCACGCCGTCCATCGACGAGAAGAGTTCCTTGATGATCTGGTATTTCTCCGGATCGACCAGCGAAACGCGGAACGACTCGGGCAGTTGGTCCGCCGTGACCGTTTCGCTCATCGAGGAGTTCTCGAACTGTTCGCGGAAGTGGGTGAGCGCCTGCTCCTTCGATTCGTACTCGAAGTTCTCCACGTATGGCTTGACGGCCGCCGAGCCCAGCATGGACTCGATTTCGCCGCGCTGGCCTTCCGTGACCGCGCCCTCGGCGCAGTTGGTACCTTCGTTGTGTTCACCGCAGAGGTAGATGGCCACCTGGACCTTGTCGTACCAGTAGCCCTTCATCTGCGTGATCTGCATCTGCATCAGGGCAGCGGTGCCCACGAACGTCAACGAAATGAAGGTGACCAAGACGACGGATACGACCATGGAAAGGTTGCGGCGGAGGCCTGAGCCTACTTCGCCAAGAATGAATCCGAGTTTCATGGCATGTCGTCCTCAGTGTCGAACGGTGCAAAGGCCTGGTTACCTGTCGACGGTTTTTGCCATGTGCTGTGATCGGCCTGCCGCAATTCGCGCGTGCCGTCCTGGTTGATCACCGGGATCATCGAGGTGTATTCGCCGGCGCTTTCATCGCGCATGATCTTGCCGAGTGAAAGCTCGACGACCCGGCGTCGCATTGAGTTGACGATGCCGTCATCGTGCGTGGCCATGATCACCGTGGTGCCGTTTTGGTTGATCCGGTCCAGCACGTTCATGATCCCGACGCTCGTTGCTGGGTCCAGGTTTCCCGTGGGCTCGTCAGCGAGCAGGATCTGTGGTTTGTTGGCAATGGCGCGGGCTATGGCCACGCGCTGTTGTTCACCGCCGGAAAGTTCGTCGGGCTGGCGCTTTTCCTTGCCTTCGAGGCCTACAAGTTTCAAGACCTCGGGCACGTGGTCGCGAATGGCGCTTCGGCTTTCCCCGACCACCTGCATCGCAAAGGCGACGTTCTCAAACACGTTTTTCTGCGGCAACAGGCGGAAGTCCTGGAACACGACGCCGATGCCTCGGCGCAGCTTGGGCACGCGCCACGAGGGGATACGTGCAACGTTCTGCCCGGCAACGTGCACCGAACCACCGGTTGCAACGATTTCGCGAAGGATCAGGCGGAGGAATGTGGACTTGCCGGAGCCAGAGGCCCCCACAAGAAACGCGAAGTCACCGCGGTCAATCTCAATGGTTACGTCGTCGAGGCCAGGGCGCGCATTCTCCGAACCAAGGCGTGACTTTTGGTCATAGACCATCGTGACGTTTTCGAATCTAATCATCGCAGCTCTGCCCGCGGGATCGCCGGCGCATGATCCAGGCACGGGACTTGGTTGAAGGAAGTTGCAAAGCCAGCCCTTGAACTCTATCCGTCCCGGCGGCACACTTCCGGGACTAAAAGCGGGTGTGTCACGAAACTGTGAGTCCGATGGGCGCGCGCTGCGTATCCGATCCGTGACGGTCAACCGCGGACAGCGGGCTCACCACCGCGCTGGCAAGTCTCCCGCTAACGCAACGACGTGCCCGCTCCCGGCGCAGGGATCGATGACCTCGTGAACGACCGGGAACCGGCGCTATCCCAGCAACAACGGCGCTTCCGTCGCGGACTGGACCTGTTCGGGGGTGACACCGGGAGCGCATTCGATCAACCGAAGCCCTGCATCCGTGATGTCGATGACGGCGAGATCTGTGATGATGCGTTGCACCACCGCACGGCCGGTCAGCGGCAGGGAGCATTCGTTGACGATCTTCGCGCTACCGTCCTTGGCCACATGCTCCATCAGGACAATCACGCGCTTGGCACCGTGGACCAGGTCCATGGCTCCTCCTGGGCCCTTGACCATCTTGCCCGGAATCATCCAGTTGGCCAGGTCTCCGGCGGCGGAAACCTGCATGGCACCGAGGATTGCTGCATCGATCTTGCCGCCGCGGATCATCGCGAAGCTGGTGGCCGAATCGAAGTAGCTGGCGCCGGGAAGCACCGTCACGGTTTCCTTCCCGGCATTGATCAGGTCGGGATCGACATCTGCCTCGGCGGGATAAGGGCCAACGCCAAGGATCCCATTTTCCGATTGGAGCACCAACGTGCGGTCGGCCGGAACATAGTTCGGCACGAGCGTGGGCAGCCCGATCCCCAGGTTCACGTATGCACCGTCCGGCAGTTCAAGCGCGGCGCGTGCCGCCATTTCATTGCGTGACCAAGACATTGCCTAGGCCTCCTTCGTCAGCGGCCGGTCGCCCGATGCAGCGCTTGCTGCCTGCACGGTGCGCTTTTCAATTGGCTTTTCGATGTCGGTTCCGACCTCGACCACGCGGTGGACGAAGACCCCGGGCAGGTGGATTGCATCGGGATCGAGTTCGCCAGGCTCGACCAGGTGCTCCACCTCGGCAATGCAGATCTTCCCTGCCATCGCCGCTACGGGCGAAAATTGCCGGGCGGCCTTGTTGAACACGAGGTTTCCATGACGGTCTCCGTAGGCCGCATGCACCAGGGCATAATCGGTGACGATGGATTCTTCAAGGACAAATGTCTTGGTTTCCCCGCCCGGCGCAAAGTCACGCTGGTCCTTGGGTTGGGAGGCCTGGACGATTTCTCCGTCTGGCCCGTATCGCTGGGGCAGCCCGCCCTCGGCCACCTGGGTGCCGACGCCGGTGCGTGTGTAGAAGGCCGCAATTCCGGCTCCGCCCGCGCGCAGTTTCTCGGCGAGCGTTCCCTGCGGGGTCAGCTCGAGCTCCAGTTCGCCCTTGAGGTAGCGGCGCGCAAATTCCTTGTTCTCCCCGACGTAGGAGGACGTCATCTTCGAAATCCGGCCGGCACCCAGCAAAATCCCCAGACCGTGCTCGTCGGTTCCGCAATTGTTCGAGACGACCTTGAGGTCTCCCACCCCGCTTTCCAGTACCGCACGGATCAGTGCGTTGGGGTTTCCCGAGAGTCCAAAGCCTCCCACCGCGATGGAGGCAGATTCGGGAATGTCCGCTACTGCGGCGCCGGCAGATTCATAGGTCTTGTCTAACATTCCTGCACTCCTGGGATTGCGGATGGACGATACCCGGAGACCACATACCGGTTGGCGCGAAGCACCCCTGCTTGGTGCTTGGCATCGCATGACCTGCGTGTGGTTCCTTAGCCACATCGTAGGACGTCCAAGCGGGAAATTCACCCATAGGGCCCAATGGGCCGCCGAACGGGTCGGCCGGCCTCCCGAGATTGCGGCCAGGCTTTCGCCCATGCGCCCATGTTCCTGCCTCCAGGCAGACAACGAAGGAGGTCCCACAGGCACATGGTCAAAATGTGTCTGCGGGACCTCCTTCGCGTTGGTGCGTGTTTAGGCCCCCGGGCGGCGCTGCGCGGCGCGCCAGCGGATCCCGGCGTCGATGAAGTCGTCGATTTCGCCATCGAGCACCGAAGAGGTGTTTCCAACCTCGTGCTCGGTGCGCAGGTCCTTGACCATTTGGTAGGGGTTGAGCACGTAGGAGCGCATCTGGTCGCCCCACGAAGCCTTCACGTCGCCGGCCATCTGCTTCTTTTGTGCGTCCTGTTCGGCCTTCTTCACGAGCAACAGTCGCGACTGCAGAACGCGCAGCGCGGCCGCGCGGTTCTGGATCTGCGACTTTTCGTTCTGCATCGACACCACGATGCCCGTGGGGATGTGGGTCATGCGCACCGCGGAGTCGGTGGTGTTCACGGACTGCCCGCCGGGGCCCGAGGAACGGTACACATCGACGCGGATCTCATTTTCCGGGATCTCGATGGAGTCGTTTTGCTCGATCAGCGGGATGACCTCGACCGCGGCGAAGGATGTCTGGCGGCGGCCCTGGTTGTCGAAAGGCGAGATGCGCACCAGGCGGTGGGTTCCGGCCTCGACCGACAGCGTGCCGAATGCGTACGGGGCGTTGACCTCGAAGGTCGCTGACTTCAGGCCGGCCTCTTCGGCGTATGAGGTGTCCATGACCCGGGTGGAGTAGCCGTGCTTTTCCGCCCAACGCAGGTACATGCGCATCAGCATCTCGGCGAAATCGGCTGCGTCCACGCCTCCGGCCCCGGCACGGATGGTGACGACGGCCTCGCGCGAATCAAATTCGCCGGAGAGCAGGGTCACCACTTCCAAGTCGGCCAATGCCTTGCGCACCGACTTGAATTCGGTCTCGGCCTCCTGCAAGGTGTCGGCGTCGCCTTCCATTTCCGCGAGTTCGACGAGCACTTCCAGATCCTCGATGCGGTTGTGGATGACGGTCAGTCGCTCAAGCTCGGATTGGCGGTGCGAAAGCTTGGAGGTGACGACCTGCGCGGCGGCCGGGTTGTCCCAAAGATCGGGAACGCCGGCTTCCTCGGAGAGCATTTCAATGTCCGCACGGATGCGCGGCACATCGGAGACCTCTTCAATGGAGGCATAGGTGGAGCGCAGTGATTTGATTTCGGCAGAAAAGTCAGTTGAAGCCATGGTAGTTTCCAGCCTACGACATTTGCGGGGTCAGGCATTGCCCCGGCCGGCGATTGTGGCCAATGCGTCCGGGAACGCCGGAGCTGTGCCGCGGTTCGGATCCGGCCTGCTGGCGATCCCGGCGAGCGCCGTGGCCCAGGTCCAGCCGGCTGGCCCAGTACCCACAGCCCCGCACCCACAGCCCAGTGCCCGCGGAGCAGCGATTCAGCGCGAAAGCAGCGTCCGGGCGTAGGCGTCCACCCGGATATTCACGCCGCCCGGGACCACCCAGCCGATGATCGGCGGATGCACGACCGCACCGAGCCGCACATGTGCGGTGACTGCATCCGGTTCAACCCCGGCGGCAACGATGTGCAGGTTGGAAAAGCCCGCCCCGGCGTTGACGTCACCGAGGTATTTTTCCGCAGCGTGCCGGACCTCGGATGGCTGCAGGCGGAGCGTGGCGATGTCCTCGCCCCCGGCGGTGAGCTCGAAGTTGTCGGCCGCCGCAGCGACCGCACCGTCGGCCACCGACAGGAGCTTGTGCGCCTGGACGTTGACCGCCGTGGCGGCGAGCACGACGCTGATGGCTAGCAGGGCGATCGCTACCATTCCGATGATCAGCACCATGGACTGGCCCGCTTCGCGCCCCGGAGGAATCATGGTTCGCACCGTGCTCCGGTGGCCCCCGGAGGCTGGCCAGGGTGCGAGAGTGTCCCCCGGGCGGGGCTTCGCGCGTATTCCCGTGCGGCTACCCATATCGATCGACCCGCTGGGTTGCGTCGGATTGGACGCTGCCGGTGCGCCAACTCCAGCCCTCGGGGAGCAGCGGGAGGACCGTTTCAATGGACACATGGACCGTCACGGTGCTTCCCGCACTCAGGCAGGTGCCCCGGCAGCTGTAGGTGAAATGCGTGCGGCCGGGCCCGACCTCCATGTTGGCCGCGGCGCGTTGCACGGCATCGGCCGCCCTTGCACGGCCCTGGCCTTCGGTTTGGGCGGTGACGAAGACCTTGGCGGCGTGGTCCGCCGCTCCCACCGCGGCGTAGCTGGCCGCCTGGACGTGCGCGGCGCCCACCACCAGATAGACCAGCGGCACCAGCAGCAGCACCACCAGGAAGATGAATTCGATGATGGACGAGCCGTCCTGTGCGCCGCGGGAGGCCCGACGACGCAGGCAGGTTGCTGCGGGGCCGGCCGCGGTTGTGGCCCGGATCGGGGCGGCGGGACGGCATGCGTTACCCGGTCGCCGGTGCCGGGAACCGACCTCCCGGGGAACGGCGTGCCCTCGTGCCCTATCCATAGCGCACCGACTCCCCCCGGACCACGAACTCGCCCATGAAGGGGACCATACCGAAGAGCGGGATTCCTGCCCGCACGGTGATCCGCACGCCCGGTGTGCCGCCGATGTCGATGGGGGTGGCGTGCACATTGGAAGCGAACCGGTCGCTGAGCGCCCCGCGGATCAGTTCCTGGGTGCGGCGCACCCCGTCGCCGGGCCCGCGGTCGGCCAGGGTTCCGTATCTGGCGCCGGCCGCCGCGGCATCCATGAGCGTGTTGCGCACATGCAGCGCAAAAGTCAGCTGCAAGATGCCCATGAACACCGCGATCAGCAGCGCGGAGACCATCACGAATTCGGCGACCGCCGAACCTTGCTGGTTCTCCTGCGTGCCGTGCTTCCGGGATTCGATGGGCCGTGGCATGCGCGCGTCGCTAGCCCATCCCCGCAACCCGGTCGATCGCTTGGTTGAACAGCTCTTCCAGGCGCGGGCCGGCGATGGCCAGGAGCGCCGCAACAAGCAACGCGCTCATTAAAGTGATCATGACCCAACCCGGGACATCCCCGCGTTCGTTGCGCTTGATGCTTCCGGCCAGGTCCATGGTGTGGGTGCCGACCCACAGTCCCATGCCGATGACCATCAACCCGATCCTGTCTGCGATCCTCATGTTCCTTCTCCTTGCTGGATTGCCCCGCGGCCTTCACTGCCGCGGGAGCCTGGTGCTACATGATGCGATGTCTTGCCACGTGTCTCCGGTCCCTCCCCTCCCGGGGGCACGTCGCCGACCCGAGGGACGCGGCGATGGCCATCGGTTCCCGGGCAGCTTCGTCGGTGCCCCGGCCTGTGTGGCCTTGCCGCCTTCCGGTGGGCGGTTTGCGGTGTGATTCCTCCTGTCAGTAGTTCATGTCGATCAGCGCGAGCCCCGGGAACACCGCAAAAACGATGGTCAGCGGCAGCACGCCGAAAACTATGGGCACCATCATGCCGATTTCCTTCTTCCCCGCCGATTCCATCAGCTCGCGCTTGGCCGCGTCGCGCACGTCCTGGGCCTGGGCCCGCATCACCGCGGCGATCGGGGTCCCGCGTTCGGCCGCCACGGTGATCGCGTCGACGAATCGGGTCATGGCCGTCAACTGGATCCGGTCCGACATCTCCGCCAGTGCATCGGCCAGGGTTGCCCCGGCGCGCACGTGGGCCAGCGTCAGCGCGAATTCCTCGCTGAGCGCCCCCCTTGAGGTGCGGGCCACCCGTTCGATGGATCCCACGGTGCTCTCCCCCGCGGCCACGGCCAACGCCATGAGTTCGGCGATCGTGGGGAACTGGGCCAGGATCCGCCTGCTGCGCCGGGTGGTCTGCTCCCCCAGGTACCAGTCGCGCAGCAGGTAGCCTCCGACGGCGCAAAAGACCAGCACGAGGAACGCAAACATCGGGTTGAAGCGCCCGGCCACGAGGTTCGCGGCCAGCATCGCGGCACCGGCCAGGGTCAGCCCGGCGGACCACAGCAGCTGCTGGGCGCGGAAATCCAGCACGCTGATACCCAGCCCGGCCCGGGCCAGCCTCCGGGCCATGGCCTCGTTGCTGGGGTTCAGGCGTTGGGACATCCTGGCCACGTCGGCCAGCATGGGACCAAGGATGCGGCCCAGCGGGCCGAAGGGCGTCTGCGCCGCGAAGGACTCGTTGAGCATCCGTGATCCGCTGCGCCCGGCACGCAGGTGCGGGGCCACGCGTTGGGCGAAGGTGACCGGGCGCATCGCCGGGATCCGCACCAGCACCAGCCACAGCCCGCTGCCCAGGGACAGCCCGAGGACCAGCGACAGGATCATGGCGGTGCTCATCGGAACACCCGTTCTTCCTCGGGCAGCCGGCCGATGCGCATCATCGTCCGGTAGCAAATGAACGAGACGACAAGCCCTCCGATGAGCACGAGTATTCCGGTGACCGAGGAGTAGGCGATGACCGCCGCCGGCTGTCCGGCCAGCAGCAGGAGGATGACCCAGGGGGCGGCGATGGCCAGGCGGGCCGCGGACACCGTCCAGGACTGTCTGGCCTCGAGTTCCCCGCGGGTGCGGGCCGAGTCGCGCAGGAAGGAGCTGAGGGTGCCGAGCATCTCGCCCAGGTCGGTGCCGCCGACCTCGCGGGTGATGCGCAGGGCCTCGACGATCTTGTCGGCCACCGGGTCGGCCAGGCGCGCGGCGAGGGCCTCGAGGGAGTCGTTGAAGCGGGCCGTGGCCCGGTAGTCCAGGCCGAAGTCGGTGAAGGCCGGGCGCAGCGCTTCGGGCCCCTGCGATCCCAGTTGCGTCAGCGCCTCGGGCAGCGACATCCCTGCCCGGATCGCCGAGCGCAGGTGGTCCACCACGTCGGGCCATTGCTCGCGCAGGTTTGCCGCGCGCTTGGCCCCCTGGCGGCGCACCAGCGCCCAGGGCGCGCCGGCCCCGAACCCGGCGAAGGTCAGCGCGATCAGCGGGGCACCGGTGAGGATCAGCACGATGAGCCCGACGATGACCGCGGCGGTGATCGAGGCGGAGATGAAGCCGCCGCGGGTGACCTTGTCCAGCCCCGCATGCAGCAGCAGGGTCTCGATGCGCCCGTTGCCGACCCTCGCGCCGGGGTGCGCCGCGGCGGTGAAGGAACGGAAGACCAGCAGCAGCCCGAACCCGAGGGTCAGTCCCAGGAAGACGCTCATGCCACGATCCGTCCCAGTTCGGCCACGTCGATCCCCGCGTCGATGAGCTTTTGATGGGCCAGGTCCGCCGTCGGGGCCAGTGTCAGCTGCCCGTCGAGGTGTTCGAACAGCGTGGTGGTCTCGATGGCCCCGTTTTCCACGCGGCGGCCCAAGGCCATGATTTCCCCGACGAAGCGCCTGCCCGCCGCGTCCCGGCGGCAGTGCACCACCAGGTCCAGGCATGCAGCGACCGTGGGAACGACAAAGGCCGAGGAAATATTCTCCCCGGCCAGCAGCGGCAGCGTGCAGATCTTTGTCAGCGCGTCGTGGGCGGAGTTCGCGTGGATCGTCGAAAGCCCGGGCATCCCGCTATTGAGTGCGATGAGCATGTCCAGTGATTCCGCCTCGCGGACCTCGCCGATGACCAGCCGGTCCGGGCGCATCCGCAGCGCCTCCTTGACCAGGCGGCGCATGTTGATTTCCCCGTTTCCCTCCAGGTTTTGCTGCCTGGTCTGCAGGGCCACCACGTCGCGCAGGTTGATCTTCAGCTCGAAGATCTCCTCGATGGTGACCACGCGCTCGCGGCTGCCGATCGAGGAGGCCAGGCAGTTGAGCATCGTGGTCTTTCCCGCCTGCGTGGCCCCGGAGACCAGCACGTTCAGCCCCGCCCCGACGGCGACATCCAGGTAGTGTGCGGCCTGCCGGGACAGCGAACCGAGTTCGACCAGGTGCTCGAGCCTGCTGGCCCGGGCGATGAACTTCCGGATGTTCACTGCCCAGTGCTTGCTGGTGATGTCCGGGATGACCACGTGCAGGCGGGAGCCGTCGGCCAGCTGGCAGTCCACGAACGGCTGGGACAGGTCCAGGCGGCGGCCCGAGGACTTGAGCATGCGCTCCACCAGTGCCGGGACCTCGGCCTCGGAAAGCCGGATGGAGGTCAGCTCGGAGGTTCCCCCGCGCGCGCAAAAGACCTCGTGGGGTCCGTTGAGCCAGATTTCCTCGACGTCGGGATCATCCAGCAGGGGCTGGAGGGCGCCGAGCCCGGCCACCGCGTCCATGATGCGGCGCCGGGCCAGGCCCAGTTCCCCCAGCGCCGGGAGCACCCCCAGCAAGGAGCGTTCGTCGTAGTCGCGAACCACGTCGTCCACCAACCGGCGGACCTCCCCCACCTGGGTGGAGGGGTCAAGCCCGTTCCTGCGGATGAGTTCGCGTACCTCATCCTCAACTATCGCCAGTCCGTCCGCCATCGTGCATCCCTGCCGTGACCGGCTCCCGGCCGGTGGCCGGGAGCCATGCCGTTCGCCAAGGCGTGCGGGGGCCGGTGCTTGGGATGGCCTCGCGAGGCACCCCGGAGTGCTGGTGAGCGGCAATATCCAGTTAGTTTCATGACGCAATACCGCGACCATACCCGGGTGCCGGGGCGGCTACAAGGCTCCGGCCGGATCTGTGGAGAAACTCCCGGGGCGCAGCGGGTTCCGTCCACAGGGGGTGCCGCGTTTCCGCGGGCCGGGCGCCGGGCGGTCCTACCGTGGGGGAAGGGGAATCGGGACCGCGGTTCGGCAACGCGCGGCGAAAGGCGGGTGGGCACAAGGCTCATGGGAGGGAAACTGTTCATCAGGCTCGTCTCGGCGGCCCTGGGCCGGCCGGTGCTGGTGGAGCTGGAAGCCGCGGAGCCTCTCGGCGGACCGGTGCTGGCCGCTGCCCTGGCCAGGCGCTGGCCACAGCTGCGCTGGCATGCCGGCGGGAGGCCGCTGGAGCAGATCGCGCAGCTGCCCAGCCAGGGGCGGTTGCTGCTGTGCGATGTGCCCGCTGCACCCGCGGGCCTTGCTCCCCGCAGATGGCAGGGCGCGGCCGGCGGGATCGAGCCGGCGGTGCTGGTGGTGTTGCGCGGTCCGGATCCCGGCGGGACGCTGCCGCTGCGTCGCGGCCTGTGGGCCCTGGGCCGCGGGGAGGTCGACTTGCCGATCGGGGACCTTCGGCTCTCGCGCCGCCATGCGCTGGTCCGGGTGACCGACACCTCCATCGTGCTCAGCGACGAGGGATCGGCCAACGGGGTCTGGTTCGCCCAGACCCCGATCCTGGAGCGGCGCCTGTTGATCGGGGACACCTTCAGCGCGGGCGACAGCAGCTTCGGGGTGCTGCCGCCCGGCGGGCTGTCGGCCGGGTCCTCCCGATGGCCGCTGCAGCCGGTGCCGATCGCCGCGGAGGAACCGGGCAGCCGGTTGGCGATGATGCTGGTTGGGGCGTTGGCACCGCTGGGGCTGGGCGTGGGCCTGTTCCTGATGACCCGCAGCGTGTTCTTCCTGGCCTTCTCCGCGATTTCCCTGGTGACCGGCGGGTTGCCGGCGTTGCTGGTGCTCCGTGGGAAGTCCGGCTTCCGGCGCGCCTGGGCCCGGGCCACAACTGCCGATGCGAAGCGCCGCGAGGACCTGGCCCCTGCGCTGGGAGCGGTTGCGGCCGGGCTGGCCGCCGGGAGTGCGGTGGATGACGACGGATTCCCCGCAATCGTGCTGGGGCACGGACGGCTGGCCGCCTGGTTGTGCACCGCCTCGGGGGCCGCCCCTCCGGATCCGCGACCCGGCCGCGGGCATCGGGAGCGGGGCCGGGGGTCGCGGGGGCGTGCGCGCGGGAAGCCGCGATCCAGACCCGGGAACTCGAGCGGGGCGGCGGGCGACGCGGACAGCGAACCGGTGGTGGATCCCGGCATCTTGTCCGATTCCCCGGTTCCGCTGGCCCTGCAGGCGGGTTCGGCCGTGTGGTTCCAGGGCCCCGAATCGGCGTGGGGTCCGGTGCTGCGCGCGGTGCTGGTGCGCTGGCTTCCGTTGCTCGCCTCCGGCTCCCTGCGCGTGGTGGTGCGTGGACCCGCCGGCTTCCTTCCCTCGGAATTCGCGATGCTGCCCGGTGTCCAGGTCGGCGGGGCCGACGCGCCGATTGCCCCGGATCCGCGGCCGACGGTCGTGCTGCTGACCACGCCCGGGCCTCACCCGGCAGCGGTCGGCGCGGTCGCAGCGCCCGGGCAGTCACAGGGTGCCGCGGGCCCCGGTGCGCCCGCCTCCATCCACTGCGGTGGCCCGGCACCCGTGCCCGGGGCCGAGGTCCACATCGACTGCTCCACCGGCCGGATCCAGTTGCGGGGCCTGGGCAGCGAACTGAACCCCTGGCTGCTCTCCGCACCCCCGGCAGGGATCCGGAAGTCCCGCCGCTTCCCCGGCGTCCGCACACGCCACTCGCGAAGCCGGCGGTCCCCGGAGAGCGGGGCGCCGCCGCACGGCGCCCGGGAGCCGTCCCTGCACGTGCTCACCGAAGGCATCGGGTTGCCCGTCCTGGCCCGCGCGGTCTCACGCATGCTGCCCTGGGTCGAGGCAGGCTCGGAGACCGACGGGGAAAGCGGCACGGGTTCCGGGCCCGGTGCCATCGTCGGGGACACCGATGCCGGCCCGCTGCGCGTGGACCTGGATGCCGACGGGCCGCACCTCCTGGTCGCCGGGACCACCGGGTCGGGCAAGTCCGAGCTGCTGCGCACCCTGGTGCTGGGCCTTGCCGCGGATTCGGGGCCCGATGAACTGGCCTTCATGCTCGTGGATTTCAAGGGCGGGGCGACATTGGCGCCGCTGCGCGGATTGCCGCACGTGCAGCTTTTCGTCTCCGACCTGGACGCCGCCGAGGCCGAACGGATCCTGGAACTGCTCGGCAACGAGCTGCACCGCCGCGAGGCCTTCCTGGCGGCGCATGCGGCCACCGACCACAGGGACTACCTGCGCTCGCGCGCGCCGGGCGATCTCCCGCTGCCCCGGCTGGTGGTGCTCATCGACGAATTCCGCGTCTTTGCCACCGAGCTGCCCGAGGCCCTGGAGCGGGTCATCCACATCGCCACCGTCGGACGGTCGCTGGGGATCCACCTGGTGCTGAGCACGCAGCGGCCCGCCGGGACCGTCAGCGCGCCGCTGCGGGCCAACATCGGCTCGGTCATCGCGTTGCGCACCATCGGCGAGGCCGAATCCATCGACCTTGTCGGCTCTCCGGTGGCGGCCCGGCTGGATCCCTCCGCCCCGGGCCTGGCGTATTTCCGGCGCGGCGGCGGCGCCCCGGTGGGCTTCCGGGCCCGGGTGAACGCCCGCCCCAGCGTCCCGGCCCGGCTGCGGGCCTTCGGGGCCGACCTGGGCGAAATGCTGTTCTCCGAGCAGCTGCCGCATGCCGGATCCGGGCCGGGGCCCGCCGACACCGGGGCGCCGGATGCCGAAGCCTCCCAAGGTTCCGACGCGGAGCTGGCGGAGGCGGTGCGGCGCATCGTGCGGGGGCACCGGGATATCGAGCCCGCTCCGAACCCGTTTTCCGCCGCGCTTCCGGCGTCCCTGCCCGCGATCGGCCGTGCGGTGCTGCGGCAGGTGCCAGGTGGAGCCGGAGCCATCGGGCTGGTTGACCGCCCGAAGCTGCCCCAGCCAGGTCCCCTGGTCTTTGACCCGCGCACCACCACCAGGCTGATGGTGTGCGGGCTGCCGGCCTCGGGCATCGAGAAGGTTCCCGGCCTGTTGCTGCACGCGGTGAACCGCCAATCCTGGCGCATGCCGACGCTGCTGCTCGACGGCAATGGGACCCACGGCGCGCTGCGCGGCCACCCGGCGGTGGGCGGCTACTTCGGCCCCGGCGACTCGTGGCGCATCAACGAGTTGCTCCTGCAGCTGGGTGATCCCGCGTGCGTGGAGCCGATGCTGCTGCTGGTGTGCGGGCTCGGCGGTTGGGCCCAGGCACTGGAGGGAAGCGCGTTCATGCGCCTCGAGGCGCAGCTGGCGGCGTTCGCCCGCACCGCCCCCGAGCTGGGCCGCGCCCTGGTGGTGAGCGGGGACAGGGATCTGGCCGGTTCGCGGGCTGCATCGCTGTGCGAGACCCGTTGGTATTTCCCGCGCGGCGCCGGACCAGAGGTCCTCATGGGATGGCCGCAGCTGCGCAAGGTGGCCCCGCGGGTGGGCCGGGGCGTGCTGCTGGGGCCCGATGAACCGCAGCGCGGCACGGCATTCCAATTGCTCGACGACGCGGCGAGCCTGCCGCTGCCCGGCGGGGAGGTGCCCGGCGCGTGGTTGCGTTCCGTGCCGTTGCCCGAATCCCTGGCCGCCGACCAGCTGCCGGCGCTGCCTCCGGGGCCACAGGCGGCTCCGGAACTGGCCATCGGACTCTGCGGCCCGGACAACCGCGCCTTCGTGTGGGCGCCGGGCCCCTGCGGGCTGGTCATAGGGCACGAGGGTTCGGGCAAGTCCACGTTGCTGAGGCACCTGGCCTCGCTGGGCGATGCGGATACCGGCCACACCGTGCACCTGGGCCTTGGGGACGAGCTGCCGGTGCAGGCCGAGGAATTCATGCAAGTCCACCCGAAGGCGGCGCGGGTGCTGATTGATCGCGCGGACTTGCGCGTGGCCCGGGCTGCGCGGGCCGCCGAGGTGCTGCTGGGTGCCGGGCTCCAACTGGTGCTCAGCGCCGAACCCGGTTCACGGTTGCTGTTCGAGTTGGGGCTCTCGACGGTGGTGCGCGATGCGCGTTCGTTCCTCGTGCTTGATCCGCAGTTCGGTGCGGACGCCGATCCCAGCGGCTTCAGGTTGCCGCCGGCCACCGTGAGCGTGCGCGGCCGTGCCATGGTCGCGGACCGGGGAACGATCCGCCAGGTCCAATGCGTGAATCGGGTTCCGTGAGCCATCCGTCCCCGCGGCGCGGAACAGGAGAATCAGGGTTGGTTGCCGGTCCCGGGGTGCGCCGTGGGCCGGTCGCCCAGGAACGCGGTGGTGCGCGGGTCAAAGAGCAGCACCACGACCACCGCCGCAGGCACCAGCCACAGCCACGCCACCAACACGTCGACCGGCATGGCGATCTGCAAGGCCAGGATGATCTGGAAGACCTGCCAGACCAGGACGGCCGCACGCGTCCAGGCCCGGGCCCGGAAGAAGTGGTGGGCCACCAGCAGCTGCCAGGCACCGGCCGCAATGATCAGCACCAGCATGAAGATCCGTGCCCCCATGCCCAACTCGCCCGTCTGGCCCAGGGACAGGGCATAGGTCAGCGCGTAGGCCAGCACCGCGAGCCCCTCGAGGACCAGAAGCGCCGAAATCACCAGCACCGAGATCGGGCGGCGTGGGATCGCGGGGCGGCTGGACTGGGGCACTGGCTGGTTCATCACGCCTCAAATCTAGTACGGCCACCACCGGCGAAGCCAAAGCGGAAGCAGGGTCCTCGTGTGACAAAGACCCCGCAACGGGCCAAAAAACACCCTTGTCACGACGGAACAAACCTGTTAGCGGGAGCCGCAAAACGGGTGCTTGTGACCAAGCACTCAAGGAAGCAAAGGTATTTGCAACACGGGACCCTTGTTTACGTGAACGTAACATGAAAACCTTGTTAGGCAGTCGTTCGGGTATGGCAATTTTCCCGCCGCACTGCTTTTGCCCGGCCTCACGGCCCAGGGCGATCCCCCTCACTTTTCCTACCCCCAAGGAGCATCAACAAGCATGGATTGGCGTAGCCGCGCGGCCTGTCTGGACAAGGACCCGGAACTCTTTTTCCCCGTCGGGAACACCGGACCGGCCCTGCTCCAGATTGAAGAAGCCAAGAGTGTCTGCCGACGGTGCCCCGTGGTGGACACCTGCTTGGCATGGGCCATCGAGTCAGGCCAGGATGCCGGGGTCTGGGGCGGAATGAGCGAAGACGAGCGCCGGGCGCTGAAGCGCCGGGCAGCACGGGCCCGTCGAGCCTCCTAGGTCGATTGGTGCTCCACAGCACACCAAGGTGAGGGGTCGGTTCCACTGGAACCGACCCCTCACCTGCATCTGGGCCCCGATGCCCGCCCGCACCGGCCGGGCAAGAACCACGTGCCGCCCGTGTGGCACACTCCCCCAAGTCCCCAACCACTGGTTACGATCGATAAGTGACAGCGCCACACTCCGACCCCCGCCTAGGCACGATCCTCGATGAACGCTATCGACTCGATGCCCGCATTGCCGACGGCGGCATGTCCACCGTCTACCGAGCCACGGACCTGCGGCTGCACCGCACGGTTGCCGTGAAGGTCCTGCACGCCCACCTGGCCTCCGACCCGGTCATCCTGGAACGCTTCGAGGCCGAGGCGATCATCGCCGCGGGGCTGACCCACGACAACATCGTGGGCATCCGCGACCACCACGTCTCCGGGTCCACCGCGTACCTGGTCATGGAATTCGTGCGCGGGCTGAACCTGAGCCAGTCGCTGAAATCCCGTGGCCGCTACACCCCGCGCCAAGCGCTGGTGGTGCTGCAGGCGATCTGCACCGGGCTGTCTGTGGCGCACGAGGAAGGCATCGTGCACCGCGACATGAAGCCGGCCAACGTGTTGATTTCCGACGAGGGGCGCATCAAGGTCGCCGACTTCGGGCTGGCCCGGGCAGCCACCGCGCACACCAACGCCACCAACTTCCTCGGCACCGCCGCCTACATCTCCCCCGAGCTGGCCAAGGGCGAACCTGCAGACGAACGCAGCGACATCTACGCCGTGGGCATCATCGCCTACGAGCTGCTCACCGGCCGCCAGCCCTTCACCTCGGACAGCGCCTACGGGCTGGCGTTCAAGCACATCAACGACGACGTCCCGCCGCCCTCGGCACTCGTGCCCGGCCTGTCGGGCGAGCTCGACGAGCTGGTCGCCTACTGCACCAACAAGGACCCCGAGGACCGTCCGCAGAACGCCTCGTTCCTGCTCAGCGACCTCAAGCAGATCCACGACTCGCTCTCCCCCGCACAGCTGGACCTGGGATCCGAGACCCTCGGCGGGCTCAAGGACCTGATCCCCCCGGCGACCTCGGCGCACACCTCGGTGCACGAGGCCCTGGCCCAGGCCCAGGAGTACCGCGATTCCGCCGCGGCCGGGCGGGCCGCCAACGGCGCCGACGCGACGATGGCGTTGCCGTCCGCTTCCGGGGGTGCCGAGGACCACTCGGCCGAGGACGCCACCCGCGCGCTGGGCGTGGCCGGTGACCAAACCACCGTCCTGGGCGGCGCCGGGCACACCCGGGCCCTCGACGAAAGCTGGGACCACGCCCAGGCCGTGCCTTCCCACACCGAAGCCATGGAGTCCGGGCCGCAGCGTCCGGTGTCCGCCCGGCAGGCCAGGAAGAACGCCAAGGCGGCGGCAATCGCGTGGAAGAAGGATGCGCAGATCCCGACGCACCAGCTGGCGCCCCGGACCCCGGCGCGCCGCAAGTGGATCCTCGGGATCATGCTGGTGCTGCTGGCCTCCATCGTGGCCGCGGCCTCGCTGTTCTTCGGCATGGGCCCGGGCGCACCCTTCCAGATCCCCACGCTGAAGGGAGCCTCCGCCGGCCAGGCGGTCGACCAGCTGGCGGCCACCGGTGTCCAGGCAGGCACCCGCGAGGTATTCGACGACAAGCTTGAGCGTGGCCTCGTGGTTGGAAGTGAACCCGCCGCAGGGGAAACGATCCGTCGATTTCAGGGCCTGACGCTGATGGTCTCCAAGGGCCCCGAACTCTTTGCCGTCCCCAACCTGACCGGCCGCAAGCAGGCCGATGCCGAGGCCGACCTGAAGTTGGCGTCCCTGGCCGCGGGCAAGGTCACGCAGAAGTACTCCGAAGAGGTCGCCAAGGGCGTGGTGCTGAAGCAGGATCCGGACTCCGGGGAGAAGCTGCGCCGCGGCACCAAGGTTGCGCTGGTCGTTTCGCGCGGCCCGGCGCCCGTGGACGTCCCCTCCCTGGCCGGGATGACGCCGAAGGCTGCCGATGCCACATTGGAGAAGGCCGGGCTGAAGGGCAAGAACGCCGGCAGGGAATACAGCGCCAGGGTGGAAGCCGGGCAGATCCTGTCGCAGAAGCCCGCCGGCGGGCAGCTGGAGCGCGGTTCAACGGTCGAATACGTCGTCTCGCGCGGTCCGCGGATGATCGAGGTGCCCGACATGCAGGGCCGCCAGCTGGCCCAGGCGCGCCAGGAGCTTGAGGCGCTGGGCTTCAAGGTCGAGGTCGAGGAGTTCCTCGGCGGGTTCTTCGGGACCGTTCGCTCCCAGTCCCCCGCCGGCGGCAGCGCCCCGGAGGGCTCGACCATCAAGCTCGTGGTCGTCTAGGGCAGCAGCAGCGTTGCATCGATCGCCATCGTTCGGTAATTGACGTGCGGGATCTCTTTGGTGAAAATTATCTATTCCTAATTGCCATCCGCCTATCCGTTTCGCGCGATCATATGCCGATGACTAACTCCAATCTCGGCCACCACCAAGTTACTCGTTGGCCCATGGTTTTCGATTACCGTCAGCCCGAATCCAAGGAATGCACATCAACGCTCATGCCCACTGCTGCCTGGAATGACTGCGAAGTTATCCTTTGTTCGAGCCCACAGACTCATTTCTTGAGCACCCCCACGCGTCGCTTGGCCATACACGAAGCCAGCGAAAGTCAACGGATAAGCAACGGTCAGGTTGAAAGCTCCCGGGATGGCTCGTGGTTAGGCCCCGAGCTTCGCAAACAGTGCCGTCGCGCCTGCCCACAGCCCTGATCCCATGGCACCCACGGCAACTTCGCCGGTTCGCTCTTTGAGCCACATCATTGCACGTTGGAATCGAGGCAGGTCTTGATCGATATCTCCGCGGCCCGCTGATTCGAGCGTGTGTGCGATTGCCATCGCTTCGTCGTGTTCAGTGCCTTCGACGTCCCGTGCGTCGTTTCGGACCGCAGCGGCCAGCTCGAGGAGGAAATCACCATTGAAAATGGTGTCTCCGCCTGCGACTATTTGGACGCCCCCGTTGTTGATGTTGCCAGGACCATGAATCACATTCATGATCTGCGGGCTCGCGATCGCTTTGTCATACTCGCGTTGGGTGATGGCAATCGTTGTCGGAGGTTCCCCCAGAAGGATTTGGATGTACCCCCAGTCCTTAGTTTTGGTATAGCCTCGCCCGTTCATCCAACGCACGACCTCTATCAATTCCAGCGAACCAATTGCTTTCCGCAAATCCGGACCAATTGGAACTGGTGTAGCCGGCCCCGCACTCAAGCTGAAAATCTCTGCGGCCAGCGTCTCTGCAATCTCGCTGCAATATTCATCGGTGAGCCGCCGACGCGTAACGTATTTCCAGCGCATCCTTCCCGAAACAACTGCAGCCGCCATGAACGACGTCCACAAAATAAAAGATAAATCCATAGCCATTCCTGCCCGCCACTGGTGTTAAAGTATGTTGAGCTTATCGAAGTTGCCCGACTTCTAATCAACGAATCGATTATGAGGGCTAGATGTTGCCTAAACTGCGTCGTAGCTAGGCAGGGTGCTTCGAGCGCGTGCGATCTACTTGAAGACCGCCAAGGTCCACAAACACCGAAGGCACAAAACGCCGATGGCCGGGTTCCGCTCCCCCGAGGGGGGGAAGGAACCCGGCCATCGTGCATGGGCCGAAGGTGGCGTTAGCCGCGCTGACCGGCCTTGGCCAGCGCACCGGAAACCAGGAAGGCCATCTCCAGGGACTGCTTGTGGTTCAGGCGCGGGTCGCAGACCGACTCGTAGAGGTCGTCGAACTGCTCCTGGCGGATCGGGTCGGCACCGCCCAGGCACTCGGCCACGTCGTCGCCGGTCATCTCCACGTGCAGGCCACCCGGGAAGGTGCCCAGCGCGTCGTGGACCTCGAAGAAGCCGCGGACCTCGTCCATGACGTCGTCGAACTTGCGGGTCTTGTAGCCGTTCTCGGAGGTGACGGTGTTCCCGTGCATCGGGTCGGTGACCCAGAGGACCTGGGCGCCGGAGGCGGTGACCTTCTCGACCAGGTTCGGCAGCTTCTCGCGGATGTTGCCCGCACCCATGCGGGTGATGAAGGTCAGGCGGCCCGGCTCGCGGTTCGGGTCGAGCTTGTCGATGAGCGCCAGGGCGTCCTCGGGGGTGGTGGTCGGGCCGAGCTTGACGCCGATCGGGTTGCGCACCCGCGAGAGGAAGTCCACGTGCGCGCCGTCCAGCTGGCGGGTGCGCTCACCGATCCACAGGAAGTGGCCGGAGGTGTCGTAGGGCTGGGAGGTGCGCGAGTCGGTGCGGGTCAGCGCGCGCTCGTAGTCCAGCAGCAGGGCCTCGTGGGAGGCGAAGAACTCGGTGCGCTTCAGCGCCTCGAAGTCGGCGCCGCAGGCGTCCATGAACTTCACCGCGCGGTCGATCTCCCCGGCGAGCTGCTCGTAGGCGGTGTGCGCCGGGTTCGCCATGAAGCCCTTGTTCCAGGAATGCACGCTGCGCAGGTCGGCAAAGCCGCCCTGGGTGAAGGCGCGGATCAGGTTCAGCGTGGCGGAGGAGGTGTTGTAGGCCTCGACCATGCGGCGCGGGTCGTGCGCGCGGGATTCGGGGGTGAAGTCGTAGCCGTTGACGATGTCGCCGCGGAAGGCCGGCAGCGTCACCCCGTCGCGGGTCTCGTCGTTGGAGGAACGCGGCTTGGCGAACTGGCCCGCCATGCGCCCCATCTTGATGACCGGCATCGAGGCGCCGTAGGTCAGCACGACGGCCATCTGCAGGATGGTCTTCACGCGGGCGGAGATCTTGTCGGCGGTGGCGCCGTCGAAGGTCTCGGCGCAGTCGCCGCCCTGGAGCAGGAAGGCCTTGCCCTGGGCCGCGGCGGCCAGGCGCTCGCGCAGGATGTCCACCTCGCCGGCGAAGACCAGCGGCGGGCGGGAACCGAGCTCGCGGACGGACTCGGCATAATGCGGGCTCTCGCTCCACGTCGGCTGCTGGGCAATGGGCAGGGTGCGCCAGATGTCCAGGGCGGGGTCCGCTGCCGGACCCGCCGGGGATTGTCCGGGCATTGAGGAAGTCGAAGATAGCTGAGTCACCCCTCTAGGGTAAACCGCCCCGGGGCTCGGCGGGCATTTTGCACGTAACCGTCCGACGCGGGGCGTTCACAGTGCCGCGCACCGGCACCGGGCGCTACTTCTTCTTGCCGCTCGCGCGGCGCTCGGCATCCAGCTTCGCCTTCACCGTGGCGGCGTAGGTATCCACGTATTCCTGGCCGGACAGGCGCATGATCGCGTACATGATCTCGTCCACCACCGAGCGCTGCACGAAGCGGTCCTCGCTCATCCCGGCGTAGCGGGAGAAGTCCAGCGGCTCGCCGATGATCATGCCCACGCGGCGGATGGTCGGCACCCGCTTGCCGATGGGCTGGACCTTGTCGGTGCCGATCATCGCGACCGGGATCACCGGGACCCCGGCCTCCAGGGCGAGCTTCGCGACCCCCAGCTTGCCGCGGTAGAGCCGGCCGTCGGGGCTGCGGGTGCCCTCGGGGTAGATGCCCAGCAGGGATCCGTCGACCAGCGCCTGGGCACCGGCACCGAGCGAGTTCGCGCTGGCGGCCCCGCCGGAGCGGTCCATCGGGATCTGGTTGATCATGCGGAAGAACCAGGCGGTGATCCGGCCCTTGGGGCCCTTGCCGGTGAAGTAGTCCATCTTCGCCAGGAAGATCACCGTGCGGTCCACGGCCACGGGCAGGAAGATCGAGTCCGAGACCGAGAGGTGGTTGCTGGCCAGGATTGCGCCGCCCTCGGCCGGGATGTTCTCCAGCCCCTTGACCCAGGGGCGGAAGAACACGTTCACCAGCGGCCCGACGATGAACCTCTTCATGAATTGGTAGAACATTTCCGTGGGTGCCTTCCGGGCCGAGGTGCGGGGTGCGGTGGGTGTTCGCGGTGCTCCCTCCGGAATCCGCGCGCCCAGGGCCCGCGGACCCGGCGGGGAATGCCGGGTTCTCAGTTAGGCTCTAACTGTAGGCAAAAAACGCCATCGGTCACACTCGGCACGACGCAGGCACCGGGTGCAGCTCCGCGGCGAACCTCCGATTCCCATCCAGGAGCACGCACCAGATGCCAGAGACACCAGGGTCCGCCGGCCCCAATGCACCGTTCCACCACGACGGGACGAACGGCGAGGCGGTGTTGGTGCTGCACGGGTTCACGGCAGGGCCGGCCGGGCTGCTGCCCTGGGCGCGCGCCCTGGCCGGGGCCGGCTACACCGTTGACCTGCCGCTGCTGCCCGGGCACGGCACCAGTTGGCAGGACCTGGCCGGCACCAGGTACACGCAGATCCTCGAGGCGGTGCACCAGCGGTACGCGGCGCTGGCCGCCACGCATTCACGCGTCTTTGTCGCGGGCCTGTCGATGGGAGGTGCGCTGGCGCTGAACCTGGCCTCGACCCACGCGGTGGCCGGGCTTGCCCTGGTGAACCCGGGGCTGACCATCGCTTCCCCGCTGGCCCCGTTCACCGGGGCGCTGCGCTTCGTGGCCCCGAGCGTCGCGGCCATCGCCAACGACATCGCCAAGCCCGGCGGCAACGAGCACGCCTACGACCGCACCCCGGTGGCCGGGGTGCACGAGCTGCGCAAGCTTTTCAAGGACACCGCCGCGCGGCTGGGGTCCATCACCGCGCCGGTGCTCGTGTTCCGCTCGGACACCGACCACGTGGTGCCCGAATCCAGCCTTCGGGTGCTGCGCGCCGGGCTCAAGCCCGGTGTCCACCTTGAGGTGAAACGGTTGACGCGCAGCTACCACGTGGCCACGCTTGACCATGAGGCGGAAGAGATTTTCGCCCGCACCATCGAGTTCTTTCAGGAAGTGGACACCAGCAGGCCATGACCAACCCGTTTCACGAGCCGGCCGAATCCGGCGATTCCGACGACGCCGTCTGGGAGGACCTGGTCCGCCGCCTGGAGGCGGACCCCGCCGCTGCCCCCGACGCGCCCCCGGGCGACTCCCCCGGGACCGACGCCTCCGGGACCGTGCTGCCCGGCGCCAACACGCCGCGGGGCGTGGACCCGCAGCTGTTCCGGATGCACCCGGCACTCACCGGGCCGCGGGACTACGAGGGGCCCGAGGACGATGACGACGGCGCATTCATCCCCGAGGAACCCCCGGCACTGGGATCGGGCAACCCGCTGCTGAACCTGGCCTGGATCTGCGCCGCCGGGGCGCCGATGGCGCTGTTGCTGCTGGCCATCTTCTGGCGCCGGGCGCCGATGCCGCTGTGGATCGGGCTGGTGGTCATCGCCGTTGCCGCCGCGGTGTTCCTCTTCGCCCGGTTGCCGCGGCACCGCCAGGACGACGACGACGGGGCACGCGTCTAGCGCATGCGTCCCCTGGCGCAGCGCCGGCCCCCGCGACGGATCCCTCACGGGCGCGGGAACCACTGCGCCGCACGGCGGCGGGGTTTGTTGCGAAGCCGGGCAAATACCCGTAAGTTACTAGTGAGTAAAGAATGTGACCCGAACCACTAAGATGGGTGGTGAGGGGATCGATGGGGGTTGGCTGGCTCGCACCGCCCCGCCCCGGAACCGAAGGAGCGCAAAATGCAGGAACTAGTAGTCCCTCCGCTGGTGGAGAACACTCCGCAGACCAACATCACCGACCTGCTCCTGCGCCACGCCCGCTCCGCGGCCGACCCGGCGCTGCTGGCCAAGCCCGGCCCGAACGGCACCTGGATCGACATCCCCGCCTCCGAATTCGCCGC
The DNA here is from genome assembly GCF_001863355.1 of Arthrobacter sp. UCD-GKA. Classification (NCBI taxonomy): domain Bacteria; kingdom Bacillati; phylum Actinomycetota; class Actinomycetes; order Micrococcales; family Micrococcaceae; genus Arthrobacter; species Arthrobacter sp. UCD-GKA. The sequence goes on from NZ_MOLR01000002.1 coordinate 369,785, forward strand.
CGACGCCGCGGCCCTGGCCAAGGGCTTCATCGCCTCCGGCATCGAACCGGGGGCCCGCATCGGCCTGATGGCCCGCACCCGCTACGAATGGACGCTGGTGGATTTCGCCATCTGGTTCGCCGGCTGCGTCACGGTCCCGGTCTACGAGACCTCCTCCCCCGGGCAGGTCGCCTGGATCCTGGGCGACTCCCACGCGGTGGCCGCCATCGTCGAGGCCCCGCACCACGAGAACGTCGTGCGCCAGGCCGCCCACCAGGAAGGGCTCGACGAGCTGAAGCACGTCTGGCAGATCGAGGGCAACGGGCTCGATGCGCTGCGCGCCGCGGGCAAGGAGGTGGACGACGCGGTGCTCGAGGAGCGCAGGAGCGCCGCCGGGCTGGACTCGCTGGCCACCATCATCTACACCTCGGGCACCACCGGGCGGCCCAAGGGCTGCGAGCTGACGCACTCGAACTTCGTCGAGCTCAGCGACAACGCCGCCGCCGAGCTTCCCGAAGTCGTCTTCCCGGGCGCGGCGACCATCATGTTCCTGCCGCTGGCCCACGTCTTCGCCCGCTACATCTCGGTGCTCGCCGTGGCCGGCGGGGTCAAGGTGGCCCACACCGCCGACGTGAAGAACCTGCTGCCGGACCTGCAGTCCTTCCAGCCCAACTTCATCCTCGCGGTGCCGCGCGTGTTCGAGAAGGTGTACAACTCCTCGATGCTCAAGGCCGAGGACGCCGGCAAGGGCAAGATCTTCCACGCCGGCGCCGACACCGCCATCGCCTACTCGCGCGCCGAACAGGAGGGCAAGGTCCCGCTGGGCCTCAAGCTCAAGCACAGGCTCTTCGACGTGCTGCTGTACGGCAAGATCCGGGCCGCCATGGGCGGGAAGGTCGTGCACGCGGTCTCCGGCGGCGCCCCGCTGGGCGAGCGCCTGGGGCACTTCTTCCACGGCATCGGCCTGACGGTGCTGGAGGGCTACGGGTTGACCGAGACCACCGCCCCGATCACGGTGAACACCCCCAAGCACCTGAAGATCGGCACCGTGGGACGCCCGCTGCCGGGCAACGGCGTGAAGATCGCCGCGGACGGGGAGATCCTGGCCAAGGGCTTCTGCGTGATGCGCGGCTACTACAACCGGCCGGACCTGACCGAGGAGACCTTCGTCGACGGCTGGTTCCGCACCGGGGACATCGGCGAACTGGATGCCGACGGATTCCTGAGGATCACCGGGCGCAAGAAGGAAATCATCGTCACCGCCAGCGGCAAGAACGTGATCCCGGCACTGCTGGAGGACCAGATCCGCGCCGATTCCCTGGTGTCCCAGTGCGTCGTCGTCGGGGACGCACGCCCGTTCATCGCGGCACTCATCACCCTGGACGCCGAGGCCCTGCCGGGCTGGCTGGCCCGCCACCAGCTGCCCGCCGGCACCACCGTCGCCCAGGCCGCGGAACTTCCGCAGGTCCGCGACGCCATCGCCGCGCTGGTTCAGAAGGCCAACACCGCGGTCTCGCGGGCCGAGGCGATCAAGGAGTTCCGCATCGTGCCCACCGACTTCACCGAGGACTCCGGGCACCTGACCCCGTCGCTGAAGATCAAGCGCGCCCAGGTGCTCAAGGACTACGACTCGGTGCTCGAGGAGATCTACTCCGCCGCCAAGCCGCGCGCCTAGCAGCTTCGTCGGCAGCAACAAAGCGCCGTGGGGCGGACACCTTCCGGTGTCCGCCCCACGGCGCCTTCGCGTGCCCCACCGGCGAGCGGTGGCGCCCGGGCACCGGATGCCCGGGCGAACCCCCTACAGCGGGGCGGATGCGCCCGCCGGGATCTCCAGTCCCAGCAGCGCGTTTTCCACGACCTCGCTCAGCGCCGGGTGGATCCAGAACTGCCCGCGGGCCATGGTCGCCACGTCCAGCCCGGTGGCCATGGCCTGGATCAGCGGCTGGATCAGCAGCGAAGCCTCGTGCCCCATGATGTGGGCGCCCAGCAGCAACCCGGTGTCCCGGTGGGCCAGCAGCTTCACGATGCCCTCGGAATCCTCCATGGCCCAGCCGTAGGCGGTGGACCCGTAGGGCTGGATGACCGAGAGCACCGCGTCGGCACCGTGTTCGGCCCGCGCCTGGGCCTCGGTGGCGCCGACGTAGGCGATCTGCGGGTTGCTGAACACCGCGGCCGGCACGGCGCGGCGGTCCATGGGCCGCATCGCGCCGGGGTTCTCCAGGTTGTGGATCACCACGCGCGCCTCGCGGTTGGCCACGTGCTTGAGCTGCTCGGTGTTGGCCGCGTCGCCGAGGCCGAAGATGCCCTCCACGGGAAGGCCGTCGGCCACCACGCGCTGGTACTCGTCCACCACCAGCGAGCCGTCCTCGCGCAGCTCGAACCCGAGCTCCGCGACCCCGAGGGCATCGGTGTTGGGCGTGCGCCCGGTGGCGACCAGCACCACGTCGGCCTCGAGGTCCAGGGGCTGCCCGTCGCGCTCCAGGCGGACGACCAGCGAATCGTCGCGCTGCTCGATTCCCTGCAGCCCCGCGTTGAGCTCGACGCCCCAGCGCGCGGATGCTGCCTGCGTGAAGGCCGCGGAGATGTCGGCGTCCTGCCGGCGCATCAGCGCGCCGGAGCGGTTGACCTGGGTGACATCGCTGCCCAGCGCGGAGAAGACGGCCGCGAATTCGCTGGCGATGTAGCCGCCGCCGAGGATCACCAGGCGCTGGGGCAGCGCGTCGAGGCGCATGATGGTGTCCGAGGTGTGCACCCCGGGCAGGTCGATCCCCTCGACCTGCGGCAGCACCGGGCGCGAGCCGGTGGCGATCACGATGTTGTCGGCGGTGATGCTCTGGCCGCTGGCGGTGTTCAGCTCGTTGCGCGAGACGAACCGGACATGCTCGGTGTAGAGCGTGACGTTTTCCAGTTCGTGGGCGCGGTAGTTCTTGCCGGCCTCGGAGATGGCGTCGATGCGCCCGAAGATCCGATCCCGCATCGCCGCCCAGTCGGCCCCGTCGAAGCTCATCGACACGCCCAGGGCCTTGGCCTCGGCCACGGATGCGGCCAGCTGCGCCGGGTAGACGAACATCTTGGTGGGGATGCAGCCGACATTCAGGCAGGTGCCGCCGAAGGTTCCGGCATCGATGATCGCCACCTTCCGCCCGTCCCAGTGCTCGGTGATCAGCGAGTTTCCGGATCCCGATCCGATGATGGCGAGGTCGTAGTGTGCCATGTGGTGTTTGGTGCTCCTTCAAGGATGGTGGTCAGTTCGTCGACAAGTTGGCCCAGGGCCCGCCGCGTCGCCCGCTTCGGGGCGGGTCTTCCGGAGGCGGACAGGCCCAGCGCCGCGTCGAAGGGCAGCAGGATCACCGGCCGGTCGAGGTCCGCCGGGAGCACCAGCTCCCCGCCGTCCCCGGCCCCGAGGTTTACAACCACGAGTGTGCGTGCGGGTATTCCCGGCCTGCCGTTGGCCTCCAGCCAGAGCAGCTTCTCGCCCAGCGTTGCGGTGAGGTCCGGGTCCCCCGGGGAAACGAGCACCAGCGCGTCGGTGTCATCGAGCATTCCGGCGAACGCTGCCCGGAGCAGGCCCGGTCCGCCCGTGCGGATCCGCCAGCCGCTTCCCTCGATCCGGGGCGCCAATGCGGCCGCCAGCGTCGTGGCGCCGGCGTGCTCCTCCAGGGAGAGGAGCGTGATGACCCGGTGGTCCCGGGCGGGCACTGCTGCATCCGGCAGGGGCGCGGGAACCGGGTCCAGGGGCCGGCCGGGATCCGGCGTGCCGCCGTGGCCCGGGCCGCCGTCGTCCTCCGGCAATTCCTCGGTTTCCGCCTCGGCATCGGATTCCGCTGCGTCCGCGGCCGTGTCTCCGGCAGCGGGAGCCCCGGCGTCCTTCCGGCCGCCGGGATCGGCGGGTGCCGGGTGCCCCTCGTCCGGGGGCCCGTCGCCGGTTGGCCCGTCGGGGCTCGATGCGGCGGGGATTGGTGGCTCGGGCGTTGGCGCCGCGGTCGACGCCGCATCCTCGGTTGCCGACCCTTCGGTGGCCTCCTGCCCCGGTGCCGGCGGCAAGGGGTCGGTGGCTCCGCCGGAGGTTGGCGCGGCGGGCCCGGACGTCCTGTCGCCGGCGCTGCCCGCGGAATCGGCCGGGGCGGCTCCCGTTTCCGGGGCAACCCGACCTGCCCGCCGCGCGAGCCATCGTGCAATGAGGCCTGTCCGCTTGCTGGCCATGGGGCCCACTCCTTACCAGCGGCTCCCCTGGCTCGGTTTGCCGCCACATGTTTCCTGCCCCTGGCGCATCCACTGGCAGTTCGCACCATAACACGCGAACGGGGATGGACCGTGCCGCGGCCCCGGTGTCGGGGTGCGGCGGGTCCATCCCCGTGCGCATCAGGTGCCCTGGTGCCGGCCCGCCGTTGCGGGCCGGCGAGGGCGGCTAGGCCGTCTCGATGACCAGCAGCAGATCCCCGCCCTGCACCTGGGAGGTGCCGGAGATCGCCAGGCGGGCCACGGTGCCGGCCACCGTGGAGGTGATTCCGGCTTCCATCTTCATGGCCTCGATGGTGGCGACCGTGCCGCCGACCTCGATCCGGTCGCCCACCGCGACCTGCGGGGTCACCGCACCGGCAAACGGCGCGGCAACGTGGTTCGGGTTCCCCGCGTCGGCCTTCTCGGCGACGACCACGGTGGACTCCACCGAGTTGTCGCGCACCAAAAGCTGGCGCGACTGGCCGTTGAGCAGCACCGTGACGGTGCGCATGCCCTTCTCGTCGGACTCGGAGATCGACTGCAGGATCACCAGCAGGCGCACGCCCTTGCCCAGCGAGACCACGTGTTCGCGGCCCTTGACCAACCCGTAGAGGTAGTCGCGGGTGTGCAGCGTGGAGACGTCGCCGTAGTTTTCGACGGTCGCCTCGTAGTCACGGGTCGGTCCGGCGAAGAGCAGGCGGTTGAGCGTGGCGCGCCGGGTGTCCGAATCCTTGTTCAGCGCGGCGGAGTCCTCGGCCGAAAGCTCCTCGACGTGCGGGCGCACGACGCGGCCCTCGAGGGCCTTGGAACGGAACGGCTCGGGCCATCCGCCCGGCGGGTTGCCGAGCTCGCCGGAGAGGAACTGGATGACCGAGTCCGGGATGTCGAAGGACTTCGGGTCGCGCGCGAACTCGTCCGGGTCGACGCCCATGCCCACCAGCTGCAGGGCGAGGTCGCCGACCACCTTGGAGGACGGGGTGACCTTCACCAGGCGGCCCAGGATGTGGTTCGCCGCGGTGTACATGTCCTCGATGGCCTCGAAGCGCTCCCCCAGGCCCAGCGCGATGGCCTGCTGGCGCAGGTTCGACAGCTGGCCGCCGGGGATCTCGTGGCGGTAGACCCGTCCGGTCGGCGCGGCAAGCCCGGACTCGAACGGTGCGTACATGGTGCGCACCGATTCCCAGTACGGCTCCAGGGAGGCCGCGGCCTCCAGGGAGATGCCGGTGTCGCGCTCGGTGTTCTCCAGCGCGGCCACCAGTGCCGAGGCGGAGGGCTGGGAGGTGGTCCCGGCCATGGATGCGGCGGCAACGTCCACCGCGTCTACACCCGCGTTGATGGCAGCCATGAGCGTGGCCATCTGGCCGCCCGCGGTGTCGTGGGTGTGCAGGTGCACCGGAAGGTCGAAGCGTTCGCGCAGCGCGGTGACCAGCTTGGCGGCCGCGGCGGGGCGCAACAGCCCGGCCATGTCCTTGATGGCCAGGATGTGTGCGCCGGCATCGACGATTTCCTGGGCCAGGTTCAGGTAGTAGTCGAGGGTGTACAGGTCCTCGGCCGGGTCCAGCAGGTTGCCGGTGTAGCACAGGGCCACCTCGGCCACCGCGGTGCCGGTGGCGCGGACCGCCTTGATGGCCGGGGCCATCTGCGAGACGTCGTTCAGCGCATCGAAGATGCGGAAGATGTCGATGCCGGTGGCGGCGGCTTCCTTCACGAACGCGTCGGTGACCTCGGTCGGGTACGGGGTGTAGCCCACGGTGTTGCGTCCGCGCAGCAGCATCTGCAGCGGGATGTTGGGCAGCTCGGCACGCAGCAGCGCCAGGCGCTTCCACGGGTCCTCGCCCAAGAAGCGCAGCGACACGTCGTAGGTCGCGCCTCCCCAGACCTCCATGGAGAACAGCTGCGGCAAAACGTGCGCGTAGGCCGGGGCCGCGGCCAGCAGGTCGCGGGTGCGCACGCGGGTGGCCAGCAGCGACTGGTGGGCGTCGCGGAAGGTGGTGTCGGTGACGGCCACGGCGGTCTCCGCACGCAGGGCCTTGGCGAAGCCCTCCGGGCCGAGTTCCAGCAGGCGCTGGCGCCAGCCGTCGGCCGGGGTCTGGTCCGAGGGACCGTCGAACGGGCTGCGCTCCGGCTCGGAGGCCTTGTCCCCCGGGAAGGAGGGAAGCTTCTTGCGCGGGTCGATGCCTTCCACGCGTTCCCCGTTGGGCTGGTTGACGGTGACCTCGGCCAGGAAGGACAGGGCCTTGGTGCCGCGGTCCTGGGACTTGCGCCCGGCCAGCAGCTCGGGGTGCTTGTCGATGAAGTCGGTGGCGACCTCCCCGGCCAGGAATGCCGGGTCGTCCAGCACGTTCTGCAGGAACGGGATGTTGGTGGTGACCCCGCGAACACGGAATTCGGCCAGCGCGCGCCGCAGCCGGGCAGCGGCCGTGGCGAAGTCGCGGCCGCGGCAAGTGAGCTTGACCAGCATCGAGTCGAAGTGCGGGGAGACCTCGGCACCGGTGTAGATGGTGCCGCCGTCCAGGCGCACCCCGGAGCCGCCGGCCGAGCGGTACACCGTGATCGTGCCGACGTCCGGGCGGAACCCGTTGGCCGGGTCCTCGGTGGTGATGCGCGACTGCATGGCGACGCCGCGGATCTGCAGCTCGTCCTGGCGGATGCCCAGGTCTTCGAGCGTGGCGCCGGCGGCAATGCGCATCTGCGCCTGCACCAGGTCGACGTCGGTGATTTCCTCGGTGACGGTGTGCTCGACCTGGATGCGCGGGTTCATCTCGATGAACACGTGCTGTCCTGCGCGCTCGCCCTCGGTGTCCACGAGGAACTCCACGGTGCCGGCGTTTTGGTAGTTCAGTGCCTTGGCGAACTTGACCGCGTCCTTGTAGAGCGCCTGGCGGATGGACTCGTCCAGGTTCGGCGCCGGGGCGATCTCGATGACCTTCTGGTGGCGGCGCTGCAGCGAGCAGTCCCGCTCAAAGAGATGCACGACGTTTCCGTGCTCGTCGGCAAGGATCTGCACCTCGATGTGGCGCGGACGCAGCACCGCCTGTTCGACGAACATCGTGTCGTCGCCAAAGGCGCTTGCGGCTTCGCGCATCGCTGCGGAGAGCGATTCGGCCAGCTGGTCGCGGGTGTCAACGCGGCGCATGCCGCGGCCGCCTCCGCCGGCCACTGCCTTGACGAAGACCGGGAAGCCGATCTTGTCCGCCTCCGCGGTGAGGTACTCGACATCGGAGCTGGGTTCCGAGGACTGCAGCACCGGGATGCCCGCGGCACGGGCAGCACGCAGGGCCTCCACCTTGTTTCCGGCCAGTTCAAGGATCTCGGCCGCCGGGCCGATGAACTTGATGCCCGCTTCCGCCGCTGCGCGCGAGAGGTGGGGGTTTTCGGCCAGGAATCCGTAGCCCGGGTAAATGGCATCCGCGCCGGCTTCCTTGGCGACACGGATGACTTCTGCAACATCCAGGTACGCACGGACCGGATGGCCCTCCTGGCCGATCTGGTACGCCTCATCTGACTTCTGGCGGTGGATCGAATTGCGATCCTCGTACGGGTAGACGGCGACGGTCTTCGCGCCCAGCTCATAGCCGGCACGGAAGGCGCGAATTGCGATCTCGCCGCGGTTGGCTACCAAGATCTTCTTAAACATGGCGCTCCTGCGAAATGATAATCGGGGGTGAAAACGCACGCGATTCTGGGTCTGAACCGGTGCCTCGTGGCGGGTGTCGGCCTAAGTGCGGCGTCCCAAAATCACACCCTACCGTGATCGGCCACACGTCCGGCAAAAGATTGCGCCGGGCACGAAACAGTGGTGTCAATCGGTCATTTTTCCCCGTGGCGGCAAAGGAAGCAGAACCCGATTATGATGTTATGGGAACCAGTCGTTACATCGCGAGCAACTAACAGTAGAAAAGGGCGTGGTCCGTTCCGTGCAGGTAGTGAGCATTAGCAGCCTTAAAGGTGGCGTAGGGAAGACCTCCGTTACATTGGGGCTCGCTTCGGCCGCCCTTGCAGCTGGTATCCCCACACTCGTCATCGATCTGGATCCCCATGCCGATGCCAGCACCGGCCTGGGCGTGCGTGCCGACGGCAAGATGACCATCGGGCGGATGCTGAAGGCCTCCCGCAAGGCAAGCTTGTCCGACAACATCGTTTCCAGCTCGTGGCAGGCCAAGGCCGTCTCCAAGCGGTCGCTGACCCGTGTCCCGGTGCTCGATGTGGCCGTGGGCGATGCCTACACCGGCATCTACGACCGCCCCGACCTGCGTGCCCGCGACCTGCGCCGGCTGACGCAACTGCTGGGCAAGACCTCCGGCTACTCCCTGGTCCTCATCGATTGCCCGCCCTCGCTGAACGGCTTGACCCGCATGGCGTGGAGCGCGAGCGACCGCATCCTGCTCGTTGCGGAGCCTTCGCTGTTCTCGGTCGCGGGGACCGAACGCACGCAGCGTGCCCTGGAAATGTTCCGCAAGGAGTATGCCCCGGATCTCGGGCGCATCGACGTGGTGGCCAACCGCGTGCGCAAGGATTCGGACGAGCACCGCTTCCGGTTGACCGAGATGCGCTCCATGTTCGGTGCCTCCGTGTTGAGCCCCGAGCTTCCGGAATTCTCCGACTGGCAGCAGATCCAGGGCGCCGCGTACTCCGTGCACCAGTGGCCGGGCCAGCCGGCCCAGAGGACCGCCGGGCTCTTCGACGAGTTGCTGCGCAACATCACCGACACGGCAGCAAAGCCCGGTCGCGCATAGCCCGGTCGGGTTTCCGCATCCGAAACACGAAAACCGCTCCATGGACCACCGGCATTGCCGGCCGGACCTAGGGGCGGTTTCTTGTTGGCGGCCCGTCTTGTGCCGGCACGGCCGTCCTGACGCCAAAAGGGTGCAGGCCGGATGCCTCCGGTTGGCGCCCTGGGGCGTTTCGGTGGCTTCCGGCCTGCATTCGTGGATTCTTGGGAGCTCGGGGCTAGCTGGCCGAACGCTTGGCGGCCCGGCGCTGGGCCAGTTCGTCTTCCGGGAAGCCCGAGGCGCGCTCGCTGGGCAGCTGCGACAGAGATCCCTCAACCTCACGCCACACGCGCCCCACGGCGATCCCGAACACTCCCTGGCCTCCCTGCACCAAATCAATGACCTCATCTGCCGAGGTGCACTCGTACACGGAGGCGCCGTCGCTCATCAAAGTGATCTGGGCCAGGTCCTCGACACCGTGCTCGCGCAGGTGCCCGACAGCGGTCCGGATCTGCTGCAGCGAGACGCCGGTGTCCAAGAGGCGCTTGACGACCTTGAGGACCAGGATGTCACGGAAGCCGTAGAGTCGTTGGGTGCCCGACCCGCTGGCTCCGCGCACCGCCGGTTCCACCAGTCCGGTGCGTGCCCAGTAGTCGAGCTGGCGGTAGGTGATGCCTGCGGCCTTGCAGACGATGGGGCCCCGGTACCCGGCGTCCTCGTCGAGGACCGGCAGGTCCTCGGTGAACAGGAGCCCCTGGGTATTGTGATGGGACGCGGCATGCCGCAGGGGCTTCGCGTTTTGGTCGTCCGTGGGATTCATTGGAATCTCCTTGCTCAAGCATCCCCGTGAGGGAAGGAGGGATGCCGGGGCGTCGAGCGACTTCGTTGCGAGTGAAACCGAAAACCGTCCGTGGCATACCTTGGGAAACTTATGCTTCGACGGTACGACTACATTGGGGCTGCGTCAAAGACCTTCAAGCTTTACTTGAGGCGTGTCGCGGACGGTCGTCTATTTATCGAAATCTTCAGGCTCGACCTCGTTGAGGAATTCACGGAATTCCCGCACCTGGTCCTCCTCGCCCTCGGCGACCTCGGAATCGTCCGAAACCATCACCGAGGCCTCGTCAAGGACACTCTCGTCGCACAGGATCGGGCACTGCGCGCGCAGCGCCAGCGCGATGGCGTCCGAGGACCGCGCATCGACACGGACGTCGTCGGCAAAGACCAGTTCCGCGGTGAATACCGCGTTGAGGACCGAGACGATTTCCACGCGCACCAGGGGCGCGTGCAGCGCCTGCAAGGTGGAGATCATCAGGTCATGGGTCAGCGGCCGCGGCGGGACGATCCCCTGCTGGAACATGGCAATGGCCGAGGCCTCCGGGGCACCGATCCAGATCGGCAGGTGGCGTTGGGTATTGGCTTCCTTGAGCAGGACAAGCGGCTGGTTGGAGGGAAGTTCAATGCGAACTCCCACAACTTCAAGTTCATGCATGGTTCGCTCCTTACTCGGGCGGCTGCAAGCTGCAGCTGCCGTGGCCGACCTAATGATCCAGTTTGGCAATCGCCCCATTGACGAGCGCACCGTGCAATGCCATGCAGGCATCGCTGATTTCCCGGGCGGTCTCGGCGGCACGCGCACGCGATGCCACGTCGCCCCGGCTCATGTGCGGTGCCACGACTCGTTCGACCAAGCCGACTTCACGGTCTGCGGCCGCTCGGAAGGCGCGCAGGTGGCGTGGTTCGATGCCGTGCGCTGCCAGTGCCGCGGAGGCCGCGGCGATCCTTTGTGCGTGCTCATCGAAGCGGTCGTTCTCCGGCACGATCATGCCAAAGGCCAACAAGTCATCGACCAACTCGGCGCTGGCACCGCACAGGCCCTGCAACTCGGCCTTGGTCACCGGACGGGTCCGGGCCACCAGGTCCTGGGTCATCTGTTCGCTGATGCTGCGCGGAGCAAGCGTGTGGCCGCCGGGCAGCTGGTCGGGGCGTTCACCCCGGTCAACGGCGTCCAGGTAGTCCTTGATGACCTTCAGCGGCAGGTACTGGTCCCGTTGAAGGCCCAGGATGAAACGCAGTCGACCCACGTCGTCGGGCAGGTACTTGCGGTACCCCGCGGACGTGCGTTGCGGGGTCAGCAGGCCCTTTTCCTCGAGGAAGCGAATTTTCGACGCAGTCACCTGCGGGAATTCATCATGAAGCTCCGACAGCACCTCACCGATATTGAGCGCGACGGCGCGTTGGCCGTCGCCGGCCACTACTGCCAGTCGCGGGTTTCGGGCTGCCTGATTCACTAAGTTGTCCTGCTTAGTCGCGGGTGTTGGCCGGGTTGTTGGGCAGCGAGTTGTAGAAGGTCAGACGGAACTTGCCGATCTGCACTTCCGAGCCGTTGGCCAAGCGCACCGAGTCGACCCGGTCGTTGTTGACGTAGGTCCCGTTCAGCGAACCACTGTCCACGACGCTGAATCCGTTGGCGTCGCGAATGAACTTGGCATGCTTGCGCGAGACCGTGACGTCGTCGAGGAACACTGCGGCGTCCGGGTGGCGTCCTGCCTGTGTCACGTCCTGGTCCAGGAGGAAGCGTGCGCCCTGGTTCGGTCCGGAGTGTGCGATCAGCAACGCGGAACCGTGCGGCAGTGCGGAAACGGCTGCGCGCTCTTCGGGGCTCAGGCCATAGAAAACTACAGGTTCCCGCGTTACCGGTGGCAAGGCAATTCCCGTAGTTTCGGTTGACGTCTCTTGCTGCTGGTTAGGCACCTGAGCTTCAGCCATTTCCGGTCCTCCCAAAATTCTTTCTCGTAATTCCCTTTGGACGCTGCCCCACCCCAAATTGGGGCAATCGTCCCATCACCAGATTAGCCTACTAGCCGCCAACGGGTTTTCGAGAATAACGTCGCAGTAAATCTCCGCAGTTGCGTGTTCGGCATGGGAGGATGCAATTATGGCTGATTCCGAGAACCACGCTCCGTCCACGACGACGGCCTCGCCCAAATCCGACCCGAAGCCCCGGTGGGGCCTCCGGCTTGGACTCGGTGCAGCAGCACTGGTGTTGCTGGCAATTGTCTACTTTGTTGTACGCCTATTCCTGCCCGTTTGGTGGGCCACCCGAATTGGAAATCAAACGCAGGGCTCGATCACCAGCGGGATCCTACTTGGCCTTATCTACGGCTTTGTGTTCACCTTTGTTCCATTGCTGATTGCGTGGCAGGCCCGGTACAAGAAGGTCTCATGGCCGTGGAAGTCCGTGATCGTGCTGGTGGCCGTCTTGGTGGCGATACCGAACCTGCTGACCTTGAGCATCTACGCAAACTCCTCCAGCTCTGCCACCAAGGCCAGGACCATGATCGACACCAGCGCCACCTGGTTCCCGTCGTGGAGCATCGGCGGTGCAATCGCCGGTTTGGTGCTGTTCATGGGCATTGCCGCGTTCTGGCACCTGTGGCACTCGCGCGGCAAGAAGATCAAGGCCATGAAATCCGACATCAAGGCGCGGAGCACCGCCCAGGCGGCATCCTCGAACCCCGGGTTGCCGAACACGCCGGGTCGCCCGGCTCCGGCCTCCGAGGCCGGTCTGGGTGAGGCGCAGTCTCCCACCTTGTCGCCGGACCAGCGCGCCGGCGACTCCAAGCCGTCCAGCTAACCGCCACGGCCCCCAGCCACACCCCAAGGCGCCCCACCAGGCCTCTCCCCGTTGACGACGGTGAGCCGCAAGTGGTGGAGCGCGTTGCTGTTGCCCGTGCGGCGAGGCTGCCACCACCCGCCGGCGCTCGTCGGCTGCGGGGCATCTGGCGGGACTTCTCCGTCCCTCGAGCCAAGACACCGGGGAAACGGCCTGCACGCCGGCCAGGCGGCAACAATCCAGCGATGGGCCCCAAGGCAAGCGCCTCCGGGGCGTTGCCTGGGTGTTGGCAGCCCAAGTAGCGAATCGGAAAACCGCAGAAGTGCGCAGCGGCGCTCGATCTGTGCGGGTCCGGATCCAGCCAGATGCTGCTGGTTCCGTCGGTGGCTGCGGACGCGTGCGAGTGTGGGCGCGTCCAAATAATCGCAAGGTGCGCCAGCTGGCGCAGCTTCCCCAGGGTTGAAACATAAACTGAACATATATTCCAACAATGTGGCGATGCCAATCTTACAAGCCAGGGGAGCTAAGCGTCCGAGCCGTGGGCCAGGCTGACAATTTTAATTGCTTGCATCGGCCACTGGTCGGTTCACTGTTTCGTCCAGACCTCGCATTCCTTTTCGACGTTGAACGACTCGCCCTTTCTGACGGTGACGACCGCTCCGGCTGCGGTATAGATAATGAAGTTGTTGGCGATGATCTTGCCATTGGGCGTGGCACGCTCCCAATAGCAGTCGCTGATCTTCTTGCTGCTGCGGTAGGTTCCGGCTGGGATGTCTTTGCCTACGACATAGTCGCCGTGGGTGAACTTTGCCCCCGTGGCCCATGCCGCGAGTTCCTTGTGGAATGGGGCCTTCGGGCACAGCTCAGCCGCTGCTTCCAGCCACGGCAGGGGTATCGTGCCCCAGTCCTCTTCGTAGGCAGGAGGTACGGCGCAGTGTTCCATGGCCGTGGCATAGGCGTTCACGGGTACTTCGTCGCCATCCCAGTGCTCGTTCGCGATCTTGGCGATCCGAGACTCTTCCTTGGTCGGTTCCCACTCGGCCGTAGCGACGTACTCGACAGAGCAGGTGGTGAATTCCTTGAACGATTTGCTCTTCCACACCTCGCTGAGTTCAGCGAAGCTGTCGTGGACGTTGCCGTCACCGTATTCCCCGTTGTTGCAGGAAATCTCCCAAGGGGGGTCAACACCTGCGGTCTCCGGGCCCCACAAGGGATTGCCGAATGTCAGCTCTATAATCTGCCCAGGCTCCACAACGCGTCCCGCCGCAGGCACTTGCTCCACCACAATCAGGCGCTTCAGCTCCTCGGCGCCAAGAGCCTGGTCATCCTTGACGACGACATCATCTTCCAGGAAGGATTCGACGACGTAACCGCCCGCGGAGAGAAGCCCCGCGCCTTCGAATGCCGAGAGGCCTACGACTGCCGGCACCCGCACGATCCCCGCCACCGCTCCGTTCGAGGGGGCAGCGATAACCGGCGACGGGTCCCCGGAGCTCGGCCCAGCACCTTCACCGACTGCTGCACTGCATCCGACGAGCAGCAGTGAGCCGCAAGCCAGCAGGCCCAGAGCAGTTTTGACGCTCTTCATGTAAAACATGACGCTCCCCCAACCAGTGGTCAACTAAAAATCAGGATCTTGATTCTTTTCGCCGCGCTCGCCGTGTACCTCATCGAACTTTTCGTGATGGGTCTTGAAAGACGGGTGTGCGGCGAGCTGCCCTATCGGCGGCGGGATCTCGAAGTCTGAATCATCCGGGTGTGGGATCTTCTGTTCGTGGCCTACCTCACCGCTGGGGCCAACGACACGAAGAGTGCGCTTGCTGGGTGAATTTGCTTGGAGCCTGTCCTGAATGTCGTGGCTACCTGCTTCAAGATTAACGCCGGCCAGCCACGCGATCGCCCTAATCGTGCAATCACAAGGAGTCGACTTGTATGTGCCGTTGCGGATCTGGTTCAGCGTCCCATACACGATCTGATGCCCAGCCGCTGGCGCCTTCAATGCGAGCTGTCGCGCCGACGTGCCGTGGTGTTGAATCGCCACGTCGACTAGCTCGTGAAGCGTTGATGGTTGTTTCACGGCTTTGAGTCTTCCTAGATCGTCGGCACTTGCTCAAGTGGCACAAGCTGGTTTCTGACAAGTAGCCAGTACATCCTTGCAGGTCTGGTGCCAACTTTCCCACTTGTGGCATTGACCATGCATGTATGCAATTGTGCATAGTGAAATTGTCAGACCGAAGAAGGAAGGGATGCTGATCATGCGAAGCAATCGCAAGCACTTGGACCTCGAACGATATGAGTTCTGGATGCGCGTCAAGAATCCGGGCGCTCTCCGGCGCCAGAGGGTGGGGCGCATTTCTGCGTTAAGTTAAGCTGTTGCCCCGCCGGGCCCCGGACGCGCCAGCCACCGGTGGGCGCATGGTGCACCAGCCCCAGGTCAGGATGTCCGAAGTCTTCGCACCCAGTTAGACCTGCACCTGCCACACCATCGAGTCGATCCGGAACGGCTCACCCCTTCGGCACCCGCAGCTCTGTCTCCCACCACGCGAAGCGCTCGAACCACCTGACAGGCTCGGCCACCACCTTCCAGGCGCGGTCGTGCCGGCGAACCCGCAACGGCTGGCCGGCAGTCGTCCACTGCACCTCGATACCTTCCATGGGAACGAACATACGATATCGGACCGACCAACCAGGTTCGCACAGGTACTCGCCCCGCGGATTCAACTCTTCGAAATCGTGGGCACTTTCGGTTCCGGTAGACCAACAGCAATCCCAGGAAACCAGCGGAAGTGACGCCATGCCCCCGGACATGGAAAAACCCCGGCAGTTCAACGCTACTTCGTTGATCTGCCGGGGTTGTAACCGGTCGGGCTAGCGGGATTCGAACCCGATTAGGTTGGGCGGCCAGAACTCGCCTGCATCCCTTTGTTTACGCGGAAGTTGGGCGAAACATTGCCCCATTAGTCCATCCGTTCGTTTTGAATAGAGCCGCTTGATTCCAATGGAAAAAACCAGCCTGTTCCCACTGGGAACAGCATCCGGCTAGCAGCTAAGCCCGCACGCTGGCCCCAGATGGCAGGTACGCCCGCACTAATGCCAGCGTGACGCCCAGCTCCTGTGAATAAAAAGTGGACTGTCTGACATGCCTTCGGCGGCCGCGTACTCACGGTCAT
>NZ_MOLR01000011.1:0-136536 GCF_001863355.1 Arthrobacter sp. UCD-GKA
CCGGATCGTTCCCGCCCACAAAAGATCCATCCTCAATGTGGGCGGCGCCGGCGTAAATCCGAACGGACTGTGCGGTGCCGGAGTTGTTTGTCACCTCGATGCGGCGGGTGATCTCAGTGCCCGGAGCCAGACGGTCCACGATGTAGGACCGTGCCCGAGGGTCTTTCTGCGTCGCTGCCGGAATATCCAGCAGCCGCACGCCCACGCCGGTGGGTGCCGGGGGCGGTGTGTCCTTGGCACTCTGGATGGGCACGGAGGTGGGTTGGGCGCTGACCGGTCCTGCGGGAACCAGCATCAGGCCGAGCAGGCAGAAGGCAGTAATCAGATAACGCACGAAAAGACCAGGGACCCCTGTGTTGTGGGCGTTTACTCGCCAGAAGTTTGAAGATTCTCCAGGGCAGGCGAAGGGCGCCCGTGAGTACGGGCGCCTCCCCTTGCGCATTTAGAGAACCGAGTGCGTCAGCGTTGCGGTGTATGTGTCGGCCAACGCCTGGGCCGGAACCTCGATGGCCAGGACGGCACCCCAAATTGCCGTGTTGTTTCCGGTCACGCCCGTGGCCGTTTGGACTGCCACGGCAGTTCCCACATCGGTGGCCCCCAGTACGGAAACCCCAGCTGCTGCTTCTGCCACGGTCGAAGTGCCCGTCAGGGCTGCCAACTCGGGAGTGTAGAGGGCGCTGGCCGGGGCCAAGGTTCCTGTAGAGACACTTTCGAAGGGGCTCATGAAGACAGACGCCGTCCATCCTTCAACGCCGGCACGGGTGTCGGTCACCGTTACATCTGTCAAGGTAAAGTTTGCCATTTGTCCTGGGTCTAGGGTGGCACCTGCCGGTGCGGTTCCGCCATCAATTGCGAGATCTCCGCCATTGACCTCCACGCTGAGATTCGTGGGATCGGTGGGGGCTGCAGAAGCGGGCAGGGCCATCGAACCGATGAGAGCTGCCGAGCCGGCCATGACAAGGGAAACGCGTGTGAGACGACGCATGAGAGAGACCTTTGGTCAAAAGAGACGAATGCCGGTGAGAATCCCGGGCTGGGGCCGGAAAGGAATTTGCACTGTGGCCCTGGGGACAAAATATCATATTAGTGGATTTATTCCTAATCAGTGGGTCATTAAAAATGATCTACGGCGAGGGCAATCGCAAGTGTCATTGGTAGTTGCCGGACAGGCGTGAAGGCAATCCTTCGACCGGGGTTGGCCCCGACAGCCATTTGCCTTCCGGGTTTGCTGGCTCTCTGATCATGCAGCCGCGGAGCAAGCAGCGCAGTGAAGGTGGTAAGCACGTATTGGTTGGAGTGCGTTTCAGCCGCGGGTAAGCAGCGCCCGGGGAGTTTGGCAGGAAACCTCCGTTTCTCAGGCGGAGGTTTCCTGCGCGGACACGACCCCAAGGTCGCCGGTGGGCGAAAAGCAGCCCACGGTGTGCCCGTAGCATGCGGGCGTCTCTAGTTCCCGCATGCCCCCACTATGTCTGGGCTTCCGCTGTTTTTCCGCAGGTAAAGACGCAAGGTTGGCGCAAGATTCGGACGATGGCATTCCTGGCCCGGCAGTACCCGCGGGGATGTGAAACGCTGCTCCTCCTTGTACGCGCGCATCGGCGCGGCATCGTACTGGTGTGCCGCGTTTCCTGGCGGGAAGGGGACAGCGGTGGCGTTTTGCCGCTGGGGTCCATCGCGACTAGCGTGAAGTGTTCGTCCGGAAGTGCGGTTCCCCCAACCTGCCACCGGACGGGATGGAAGGCCCCCGCATCCGCGCCCACCCCCAACGTGCGCGGGTGCGGGGGTTTTCCTTTGGGTCGGGATGTCCTCCACCGGACCCCTTCGAAAGTTGGTTCTCGCCCCGCGCTGGCGCCGGCCCGTACGAGAGGGGGATCATGCGTTTTCGCCTGCTCCCTGGCTGTGCGTCCAATTCCGCCAGATCCCTGCCCGCCGGGCAAGCAACGGGACACGGTAGGCGGAATACCTCGGACCCCGGTACCACCGGCTGAACCGTCCCTGATTTGATGCCGCTGTCTTTCGAGAGAAAGATAGCAACCATGCCCAAGAAATACCCTGCCGAAGTTCGTGACCGCGCCGTAGCGATGGTTGTGGACCGGCTCTCCGAATATCCTTCCGTGTATGCAGCGTGCAAGGCCCTGGCTCCGAAGCTGGATGTCGGTCCCGAATCATTGCGTCGCTGGGTGCTCCAAGCTCAGGTCGATACCGGTGTGAAGGACGGCCCAACGACCACCGAACTTGATGAGCTCAAGGCGTTGCGGGCGGAGAATCGGGATTTGAAGGAAGCGAACGAGATCCTGAAAGCTGCATCGATTTTCTTCGCGAGGGAACTCGACCCTCGCCGCCGCTAATCTGCCGATTCGTTGACGAGCAGCGGGCCGAAGGTCATGCGGTCGAGTCGACCGGGACCGCCCGCACGTGAAGGGCGTGCAGGTCGCCGCACGAACCTACCGGGCCTGGAAAACACGGCTGCCGGCCCTGCGAGCAGTTGAAGATGCGAAGGCCATTGACATATTGCGCGGGCTCAACAAGCGAGATGCCAAAGGACGGCCCCGGCCGGAAATCCTCTACGGCCGCCGGAAAATGACCGCATGGCTGCGTCGCAACGGCTTCCCCGAGGTCTCCAAACACACCGTTGACCGACTCATGCGTGACGAGTCCATGAACGGCCTGATCCGGGGCCGCAAGATCCGCACCACCATCCCTGGCGAGGACGGCAAGCGCGCAGGAGATTTACTGAACCGGAACTTCAGCGCCAGAGCCCCCAACCGCATTTGGGTCACGGATTTCACGTACGTGCCGGTGTATTCCGGATTCGTCTACGTGGCGTTGGTGATCGACCTGTATTCGCGGGCCATCGTCGGGTGGGAAACCTCCACCGTCAAGGACACGGCGTTCGTGGAGCAGTGCCTGAAAATGGCCCTGTGGCGCCGAAAACACAACAATAGGCCGGTTGACAAGGGACTTTTGCATCACTCAGATGCGGGAAGCCAATACACCTCGATCCGGTACACCGACACCTTGGAAATTGAGGGGCTGATTCCTTCGATCGGCAGCGTCGGCGACGCTTACGATAATGCCGCCGCGCAGACCGTGATGGGCTTGTTCAAGAACGAGGCCGTGGCCAAAGGTTCCCCCTTCCGCCATGGTGCATTGAAGACCGATTCCGACGTCGTAGAGGTCGTCTTCGACTGGGTCTATTGGTACAACAATGACCGCTTGCATTCCTCGCTGGATCACCAAACTCCAGAGGAATTTGAGCGAGCCTACTATGATGAAATGACAGGCTCGTTACCCGAAGCTGCCGCACACAAGACGGCGGCATGATTTCCGGGACGGTTCAAGATGACACTTCTGCATCAGGTCATCGGTGACGTTTCGTGTCTCAGCAGATCGGTGACAGTTTATTCTCGGCCGCCCGGTTGGTAGGCGTTGCGTGCGTTTTTCATTCCCCGGTACGCAATGCCCTTCGGGGGCCAATCGAATTCAGCAAGGATCTGTCCTTCGGCATCGATGAAGGTGATTCCGTGGGGATCCCAGTGCACCCCCACGGTGCGGTGGGCCATTCTGGTCGTCAGGGAATAGACGACGTTGCTGAAACGAACGGTTCCGTTGGAGTAGACCTTGAGCAGGTGGTGCCCTTCGGTTGTTGCCGGCAGCAGGCTGCCTGTGGTCTTGGAACTGGTAGCCGGTGACGGTTTGTTGTTCGGAAGCGGAGGTTGCGGAGCGATGAGTGCGCTTTCCTGTGCAGGTGGTTCGGTGCGCGGTTGCGGGCGGGGCGGTTCGGCTACCGGGGTGGCCTCCCATGCTTGCTGAGGGGTGATACGTCCAGGCAGGCTCTGGTGGGGTCGCTGCGTGTTGTAGATGGTGTCGAAACGATCGACTTGCTGTTGCATCTCATCTAGCGTCGCGGCGATGGGTTGCTTGTCCAGGTACCGGAACAAGGTCTGGTGGAACCGTTCGTTCTTTCCCTGCGTCGTGGGCTTATAGGGTTTTCCCGTAATCATGGAGACCCCCAGTGAGCGCATGTAGGTCAGCAGCTGGCTTTCCCAACCACGGCGAATGGGGTTGAGTGCAAGCCCGTTGTCGGTGCTAAGGCGAATTCGCCTTAGCAGCGACAACGGCGCTGCGCTGAACCCCTCGCGCCGCGGGGTCGAAGGGCAGCTGGTCGCCTACGTGACCTCGCTCGGGGTCAAGGCGATCACCGGTAAGCCGTACAAACCGACCACCCAGGGGAAGAACGAGCGCTTCCACCAGACCCTGTTTCGCTGGCTGGACAAGCAGCCCCTGGCCCAATCCCGCTCCGAGCTCCAGGCCCAGGTTGACCAATTCGACCACATCTACAACACCGAGCGCCCACACCAGGGACTGCCCGGGCGCATCACCCCGCAGCAGTCGTGGGATGCCACGGCCGTGGCCGAGGAACCCAGGCCAAGCCCTATTCCTCCAGAGGCCACTGCGCCCGAACCAGGAACCCTTGGCGTTGCCCAACGCCCGGCGGGAGCCATGGAGCAGGAAGCCGCCGCTTCCACCGCCGGCGCAATGAAGGACGACATGCTTGCGGGCGGTGGGCCGGGGCGGGTCACCGGCAGCATCATCCAACCCTCCGGCGCCGGGAGCCGGAAGCTAAAGGCCTATTCCAACGGTGTCGTCAACATCGGACGAACCATGTTCTCCCTGACCGCATCGATGAGCGGACGAACCGTCATCGCGAGCTGGGATGATGACGGCGTCATCTTCGTCAACATCGAAGAGGRAGTCGTTGCCGACTATGCCTGGCCGCCGAAAGGCACGGCCTACGTCGGCATCTCCAAGTCCCGCCCAGTCTTTGGCAAGGACCAGAATCTCGGGCAACTGTCACCGAAGTCCTGATACATCAACCGTCACCGGTGTCCTGAGGCAGAACTGTCACCGATCTCCTGAGACATCACAAACCTTTAACGAGACTTTGGAGCCAAATTTGGCCAGTATCGGATATGCACGTGTCAGCAGGGTGGACCAGAACGCCCAGCTGCAGCTGGATGCCCTGAAGCAGGCCAGGTGCGAACGGATCTTCATCGACCACGGGGTTAGCGGGACCCGGGCCAGCCGCCCGGAGCTGGAGAAGATGCTGGACCACCTGCGTCCGGGTGTGGACGAGGTGGTGGTGTGGAAGCTGGACCGGCTGGGACGCAACACCCGCAATCTCCTGGCGCTGATCGATGACCTCGAATCCCGAGGGATCCATTTCCGCTCGCTCACCGAGGGGATCGCCACCACCGGGCCCATGGGCACGGCCATGCTGACGGTGATGTCGGCCTTCACCCAGCTCGAGCGCGACCAGCTGGCCGAACGCACCCGCGCCGGGATGGCGGTGGCGGCCGCCAACGGGAGGCCCGCGGGCCGGCGGGAGATCACCGCGGACCACGGACAGGTGAAGCGCGCCCGGGATCTGAAGGCCCAGGGGATCAAGCCCGCGGACATCGGCAAGATCCTTGGAGTCAGCCGCGCAACGGTCTACCGTTACCTCAGCTTGGGTGGGGAGTGACCGTTCAATTCCACCGCACCAAGAAGGGAGGGGCCAGTTCGGTGACGGTTCATAATGCCCCATTTACGAGTCGTCTTACCACTGCTGTGAGGTGATTTACGCCGACAAGGAGATCTTCGTCTTTGGTCAACTCATTAAGATTGTGCGAAACTCCGTTGACACTAGGTACGAAGAGCATGATGGTTGGCACCAGGTCCTTCATGTTGGTGGAATCGTGTCCAGCGACTGTCATGACAAGGTCATGCTCGAGTTGGAGTTCTTCGGCAACCTCTCGAGCTAGCTCCACTCCGGACTCCGGGTAGGGATTCTGGTCCCAGCAGTGCTCAGCGACAACTTCAATATACACATGATCCTCCCGCTGGACTCGCTCTACAGTTCGCATGAGCGCCCTGTATGCGGCGTCGATGACTTCGGCACTCGGGGAACGTAGGTCAACAAGCAACCGCACCTCGCTGGCCACCACCACCGGAGAATTAGGGTAAACCGTCAACTCTCCACAGGCAGTGTGCAGTTCCCCAGGTTCGAATTCGTTTACTAGTTCACGCGCTGCGACTACCAAGCGCGCGGCACCGAGAAGCGCATCACGACGTTCCTCCATGAGCGTTGATCCGCTATGCGCTTGCTCTCCCGTTACCCGAAACTCGAACTTGTGCGCTGCCCACGTAGCGTTCACGATTCCGATCGCTATTCCGTCATCCTCCATGCTGCGCCCCTGCTGCACATGGATTTCAGCGTACGAGGCCACATCTAACCCCTCAAATTCACCGCGCTCATCAATCGAATCCAGCGCGTCCTTGACACTGATACCGCGTTGATCGAGTGTCGTTAGGGCAGCGGCAAGAGGCAATTTGCTTGTGAAAACTGAGCTACCCATCATGGATGGCTTGAAGCGGGATCCTTCCTCATTGAACCAATTGACGATTGCTAAGTTGTAGCGCGCCGACGAGATATCGATCTGAAGTTCCTCGGCCACGCGGAAGCATGCATGCGTGGACGCCATTACACCGTACGCGCCGTCGAATCTCCCGGATGTCGGCTGCGAGTCCATGTGTGAGCCGGTCAGAACAAACGGCGCACCAGGTATGAGCTCGAGAAGCCCAAACTGATTACCTATCGGATCGCGGTGAACCGAGAAATTACGCGATTCTAGGAGCCTTGCGAACCACTTGCGCTGTTCCCCGTCGGCTTCGCTGGCCGCTTGACGATCAACACCAGTCGTCCCTAGGACCGCGCCGAAGCGAGAATGAACGGCCCAATCCGAAAGAAATTCCTCGTCTTTCTCAGTCAAAACCTGTTCCCTCTCTCGACCTTGCATCTGGCAAGTACACCTACTTGGTGTTAGCTAGTGGCGCCAAACCGGGGCGTTGAAATCCTCGGCAGCGATTCGAATCAAAGTTGGGCGATCTGCGGTGAGCGCTTCCCGCACGGCCTTTTCGAGCCCTGCCGGAGTTTCTGTAGCTGAGAATCGGCAGTTCAGAGCCGTCGCCAATGCCGCGTACTTGGGAGGAGTGAGGGCTACCGCGAATGGCGCGACCCCTGCATCGCGCATGTTCTGTTCGATCTCCGCATATCCGCCATTGTCAAACACTACGATAGGCAACGCGAGTCGCTGTTCGGCGGCAGTCACCAGTTCTTGGACACTGAACATTAGGGCTCCGTCGCCCAGAAGCGAGACCACGCTCGCCTCGGGTCGTGCAAGCTTCGCACCGATTGCTGCCGGTAGTCCGTATCCTAGGGTGGCGTATCCATCGGTGGTAAGGAAGCTGCGCGGACGTTCAAGCACCGCCGACTGGACCGTCCCCAGCCAAGAAATCTGCGAGCTATCTCCCGTCAGAATCACTGGTTTTTCAGAAGTACCTCGAGCTGCGTTAGTAACTGCATCGTGAAGCACGGCCCAAACCTCTTGTGCCCCCGCACGAGTGGACTTGCCATCCCTTAATACCTCGCGCAACCAAGTGGCGGACATCGTAGGAGGAGAGTTAGCCAATTCCGCCAGGAGTGCTGCTGCTGATAGACCTACGTCGCCAAGCACAGGGAAATCGGATCGATGGTTTTTGTGAAGTTGACCGGCATCGATATCAAACCGCGCAACGCGAACGTCAGCTCCCAGCCCGGCATTCTTCAGTTCGGTACCGAAAGCCAGCACAAAATCTGCACGCTGTAGCGATTGGAATCCACTGGAGCCTCCCGCAAGTGCTCCCACTGACCGCGGGTGCCGCTCAGATACGGTTCCCTTACCCTGAACCGTGGTCACTACGGGAATCCCTGTTAAGTCGACGAGTGAGGAGAGTATGTCGCCATAGTTTGCCGATCCGCCACCGACTAGGATCAGCGGGCGTTCCGCAGTTCGGATCGCAGCAGCCACTGCCGTGATCGCGGCGCTATCAGGAGACGGGATACCTGCATTCCAGGCTGCTTCCGGAGCTCCGGCACTTTCCTCCTCAAGAAGATCTGTGGGAATCTCAATATGTATGGGACGAGGACGACCCGTCCTGAACCTGAGAAAAGCGCCATGGATGGCTTCCTCGAGTGATCTCTGTGACTCCGCGCGGATGCTCTCTTCTGCGAAGCAGTCGATCCCGGACCGTTGATCCTTCGCCTCGTGCAAGAATCCTAAATTCCGGCGTTCTTCACCCCTCCGTGGACCGGGGGAAAGCACCAAGAGGGGCACACTATCAGCGTAGGCGTTGGCGATTCCAGTGATGCAGTTGGTGATGCCGGGGCCACTAGTGGCTATCACGACCCCTGGCTGCCCGCTAGCGCGGGCATATCCGTCCGCCGCATAAGTGGCCCCTTGCTCGTGCCTCGTCAGGATGTGACGGATATTCCGTCGCTGAAGTCCCCGATAGATCTCGATGTTGTGGGTTCCTGGAATCCCAAATACGGTGTCAACACCGTTTTCAGCTAGGCAAGTCGCAGCAAACGAGCCGATCGTTTCCCGGCCAGGCAGTGAATATTCCGTCATGAGCCTCTACTGCCAATCGCGGATGAGTTCGTTTACGGAGCAGTGAATGTTCCCGCCGTTGTTGATAATCTCGTCGTACTCGATCAGTACTACCTCAAAGCCTCGTTTGCGGAGCATGGCTGCGGTGTTGGGGTAAATCGATGCCATGATAATGCGGCCGGGACGGACCATAAGGGAGTTGCAGGAGTTCTGCTCGTCTGGGTGGGGGTGGACGATCTCGTACCCGAGGGATTCGAGCTGAGCGAGGAACTGATACGGCAGGCGGTGCGGGTTCGCCATAACAGTGCGTTCGTCGAGGACCATGAACTGGCCGTCAGTGTGAATCGTATAGCCTGGCAGTGGAACCTTGATTAGCTGGATCTCAAGGGGCTGCAAGAGGCTTTCGAGTTGTTGTGCCCCTTCTTCATTGCAGCGAATCGAAGTCCCGTAGACAGCCAAGTTCCGATTCAACATATGAAACGAGCCGCCCTCGACGAGACCTGTGCCGGTGATCGTCCCAAGGATGGGCATGCCCAACGCTGCAATTGTCTGGGTGATGCTGGCTTCTTCCCCTCGTCGCATGCGAGGAGCAAGGCGAGTGATGATTGCTCCACCGGGAACAGTCAACATGGGGTCGCGAGCATAGACGGACTTGGTAAATGTCCGGGGTAGGTCGGGCGCAACCACGACGTCTACGTCTTCCGCCTTGAGTGCCTCGATTAGCTGCTTATGCTGGTCGAACACCTTGTCCATATCCGGCGGCGTTGCTCTTTTGTAGTACCAGTTCCGATCCGGATCAACCAGTGCCTGAGCCTCATTGCTCCATGCATCGGCCCGGATGTCAGCCATTCCTGGATTGGGTCGACGGACGATGACCATGCGAAGAGGACTGGTTTCGTCTGCGCTGCCCCAGCGCTGTCCCCAGTTTCGTTCGAGTTCCCCAGAGTCACTGAACCCTGGCTCCGCTTCGGGGCCGAGAAGTTTGTGGAAGTAGTTCTCGGCAGGACCATAAAGATCGGTGTTGTTCATGATGTACCTTTCATTTTTGTGAATATCAGTCGTTGTAGGGCATGCCGAATTTAGTACACTCCAGGCAATGCAATTGATCGGAGCTACAGAACATGCTCGAGGAAGGCGGAAGTGCGTTCCGACGCTTCCGGTGAGAAGAATCTGTTGGGAGGCAGATCTTCATGGATGCGTCCGTTTTCGAAAAGGATGACTCTGGACGCCGCGTTTCGCGCGAACCCCACTTCGTGGGTAACGACAATCATGGTCATGCCTTCTTCGGCGAGCGACTCCATGACCCTGAGTACTTCGCGGACCAGTTCAGGATCCAAGGCCGATGTGGGCTCGTCGAACAGCATGATTTTTGGTTTGAGTACGAGGGCCCGGGCGATCGCTACACGCTGCTGTTGACCACCGGAGAGCTCACTTGGGTACTTCGAGGCATGGCCGTCGAGACCGACCCGCTGGAGCATCGATAGCGCAGTGTCCCGGTTTTCTGCGATGCTCCCTCGTTTATGGACGCCTAATGCGAGCATAATGTTTCGCTCCACGGACATGTGGGGGAATAAGTTGAAGTTCTGGAAGAGCATTCCAATGTTCTCCCTGTCCCCAGCCAGCTGGCGTTCCGAAGCTGGCACGAGTTTGCCTCGCCGCTCACGCTGCCCAACGAGCTCTCCTTCGAAGAGGATTTTCCCGTTGTCGATTGGTTCAAGTAAGGCAAGGCTGCGAAGGAATGTCGATTTTCCAGAGCCCGACGGGCCAAGGATCGCCGTAACCTCGCCCTTCGTAGTGCTGAAGGACACCCCGTCCACCGCCGGCTTCCCTTGGTAAATTTTGGTGATTGCGTCCGCCTGGATGAGTGCATGGGGATTAGACACCGAGAACCTCCTTGGTTTGGGGCGAGGAGGATCCTCTACGGAAACGACTCCTGCCCAGCGTGCTTGTCCAAGCGAATTTCCGTTCTGCCCACGCCTGCGCAATCATGAACAGCGAAACGATGACCAAGTAGTAGACCGCGGCGGCAGAGTAGTACTCTGCGTAGCTGAATGTCCGAGATACGTCTTGGGCCGCCGTGTAGAGCAGCTCTTGAAGGGAGATGACTGAGGCGAGGCTGGTCATCTTCACCATGTTGATAAACTGGTTGCCGGTAGGCGGGATTGCGACACGGATCATTTGGGGGATCTGGACATGCCAGATGGCGCTCCACGGTTTCAGCGCAAGCGCCTTTGCGGCTTGCAACTGCCCATTTGGGATGGATGCCAGGGCCGAACGCAGGATCTCAGCCATCAGTGCAGTTTCAAGCAGGGTCAGGCCGAATAGCGCGGCGAGATATGGACTGAACCAGCCCAGTTTCAGCACGGGGATAAGCTGTGGCAGTGCATTCCAAATGAGGATGAGGATGAGGAGCGCGGGCAACGCGCGGAAGACCCAGACGTATCCAGCACTTAGGGTCCGAAGCCAGCCTCGCTTGCTTTCCCGACCCAGCGCCAGGAAGAAGCCCAGTACGATCGAAGCCGCCTGCACCAGCACAGCAAGGGTGATCGCGGTAACTGCGCCCTGAAAGTAGCCCTTCGAGAGCAGCGCCTCAAAGAATATATCCGGTTCGAACGTCATCCTTATTCCGATCCGGGTGCGACGATGCGTGACGGCTGCAGGCCATATTTTTCCGCCACCTCGGCGAACCTACCGTTCTCGGTGAGCTTTAAAGCTACGTCGTAAATGGTCGAAGTTAGTTCGCTGTCCTTCGGTAGGAACATGCCGAATTTGGTATTCGCATCGAATATCGAATTCGTGACCTCGTAATTATCACCAAGCGTCTTTACCGCCTGCATCGCTGCTACGTCGGTTTCTATCGTCGCGTCAACTCGCCCGTTTTTCAGCGCCCCAATCGTCTCGGGTAGCTCCGGGTACACCGACAGCTCAATACCGGGTTTACCCTCTGCCACCAGGCCATCACTAATTCCACGAAGGATCTTCTCATTTGCAGAGGCGGCTTGAGCCGCGATTCGGACCCCGGACAGATCTTCCGGGTTCTTGAGACCCAGGGGGTTTCCTTGAGGAACGATCAAGGCTGGACCAGTTGTCAGGTAGGGAATCGTATCGGCTTTCGCGCTGCGTTCCTCGTTGACGTAGAGGCCAGATCGTAGAATGTCGCAGCGACCTGAGAGAAGGGCCGGCAAAAGACCATCGAAGGCCATCTCGCTGAATGATGTCTCGAGCCCAAGCTCCTTACCGATCTCGCTGATGGAATCGACATCAAAACCGGTCAGCGTTCCCCCATCATTCCAGTAAAGAGGCTCGTAGGCATTCTTGGAAATACAGACCGTCAAGGTGCCGGAATTGATGGTGGGGACGGAGCTGTTCCCAGCTTCACGCGCCTCACCGACTCCGCCGCATGCGGCCAGGGAGAGAGCAAGGGCAGCTGCGGTTACCGTGGTTCCGGCCAGAGTCAAGACTGACTTTCTCATGGGGTGTTTCCTTGTCGTCGTTGGCTAGGATGTACTCGTCAGACTATCCGAGATGTGATGTGGATAATAGGAGATAACATATGAATGATATTGAACCCGTGTTGCTGGTGCTGCAGAGAAATTTGCTCGACTTCAACGCAGATGCCCTCGTCGACGCGGTACTCCTTTCAGCCCGCACTGAACAGTTGGCAGTAGGAACCAGACTTCCAACGATTGCGGTGATGGCGCGAACATTGGGGCTGTCGACGTCCACGGTCAGTCGAGCATGGGCAAGCCTTGTACAAATGGGTGTCATTGAGACGAAGCGCCGCGGTGGGACCCGGATTGCACGACCAGTCGAAGCCACTGCCTATCGATTCCAAGGACTCGAACGGGAACGGTTCCAACATTTTCTGGCTCCTGGATACCCGGATCCTGCCTTACAGGTAGACCTGGGTTTCATGCTGCGGCGCGTGGCAGAACAAGCGTCCTTCGCCGGATACGCGGGCAAGGACGACATTTCTGAAGTATTGCGGTCAAGCCTGCTGCGATGCATCGGCTATGAGCCTGAATCGATGCTTCTCGACACCGAGGTGATCGGCGCTCTCCCGCGAGTTCTGCAGGCGGTGAGCCATCGTGGGGCATCGATCGGAGTCGGGAATCCAGAGTTCCCGCTATACGGCGTGATTCTGAAGCAGTCCGGAATGAGTGCCGCACCCATCTCCTTTTCCGACCAAGGATACGATATCGACGAGATGGACGCTGCGCTGCGAAGTGGGGTCCGTGTCGTTTTGCTACAAACTCGGGTTCATAGCCCCACGGGCTGCATGGTGCCTACGGAGAACCTTGAAAAGATCGGTGCATTGCTTAAGCGGCACGATGCGACCGCCATAGAAGTGGACCATCATGGAGAACTTGTGCCGAACACCGCCGTACGGTTGGCGAGCATCGCACCCGAACGCACAGTGCTCCTCAGGTCGTTTGCCAAGGAAATCCACCCGGATGTGCGGGTGAGCGTTATTGCTGGACCTAGCTCCATTATCGACCGAATAGCAGTATGGCGGGCCGGCGGACAATGGGTAAGTTCAGTGAGTCGGGCGTTGCTCGAGGCCTGCCTGGACGACCCAAAAGTGGAACTTATGATCGGAGTCGCGCGCCAAGAATACGATCGGCGCCGAGGAATATTCCAGGACGCTCTGGCACGGCGAGGAATTAGCAGTTTCTCGAATGCCGGACTCAATTTTTGGGTGCCCGTCGTGTCAGAGCAGGAAACCCTATTGCGGCTCGCCGCGCAAAGTATATCCGTGGCCCCGGGCGCTGCCTTTATTTCCGGTCCCAACCTGAAACCTCACATTCATCTCTCCCTTGGATGCGTTGGAGAGGAAGCGGAGATGTTGAGCGAACATATCGCGGACGCTGCCGCCGCTCGCTCCGGAGAACATGTGTACTTTCAGTGAAAGCAACGAACGATGATGGAAGCTGCCAATCTATTCTACCCACTTTACCCAACCGCTTAGCACATCTGTCGGCGACCATGAAAACTACCCACGGGCGGCTCTATAATTTCCCATTGACGGCTACCGTTTCGGCTCATCAGCGGCCAGCGGAGACACGGATACCTGTATATCCACGTCCACATGGGTGCGTTCAGGTGAAGAACTGGGCTTAGCGCCGACAAAATTTGTTCCTGGGGGACTCAACGCCGGGAATGTGTGCGAAGGCGAGTTATCCAAGAACTCATGTGAAAAATACAACGATGGCAAGGGCTGAACTTGCAACCATCCAATCCTTAGGGCCTGGACCAGCTCTGGTTGTGGACGTCTCACTTGTGTAGCAGGCAGGATTCGCTGACGAAAAGGACGAGTTTTCTTGTATTCGAATGCAAAACAATAATGGTTGAAACTAATGACTTCTTTTCTGGAGTGGTTTTGGCACGCTCATAGAAAGCCGCATTCTCCAATGTGTCGATTTGCATAAATTTAGCACATTGTTTCACATCAAAATTGATTCCTCTGGATTCTTTGGTGGTTCACGAATTAATGGGAATATAGTAAATATCTATTATTTGATGCTTGTGCGTTGGGCGATCCGGTATACCGTGCTGCGTGCAACGCCGAAGAATTCGGCGATTTCCGCGCTGGTATGCTTGCCGCCGTGGTGTCCCCGGCCCGACACGCGGCCAGGGCCTGGTCCGGGGCGTGCGTGGTTGCGTCCGGTGAGCCCGTGGTCGACGTAGACCAGGTCCTCGGGCACTCCGAGGGATTTCAGCCCTGCCTGCTGGGAGGCGAGGTCCTGGTGGTTGGTGGGGACGCGGTGTACCCGAAGAGATGCGGCGACGTGCCCCCAGCGTAGCGTTTGCGCCCACCTTCACCGGGCATTAATGCGAGCGGGGCATGCGCGAATCTGACTTCCTTGAAATCTCAAAGTTTTTTAGGCGTCGGATTTTTGGTTCTGGGGCGTCGCGCTGGGGGATCGGGCATGGTTTTCGTGGACGTCAAGAAAACCAAATTGTCAATGAAAAAGTCCCGTTGAGGCGACACCTTTCCGCGAGCTTTGCCCCGACCTCTTGTGTGCTGGACTCACCGGCGAAGACCGCTAGGGATCTCAAATCGGGAGGGTCTTCACCGCCGGGGGTATAAGAAATTGCTATGACTTAGATCGCTCATTTTGTGGATAGGCTCACACTCGACTCTCTGACGACCTGGGCTCAACTGCCCAAGCACCTATTTATAAAGGAGCTCTGATTGAACGCTATGTGGCGTTTGGATCCCAGCAAATCCGCCCTACTTGTCATCGACATGCAAAACGACTTTGTCCTCGAAGACCATCCGATGGAAGTGCCCATGGCGCGGCGTAAGCTTCCCCAAATACAAGGGGTGATGGAAAACTGCCGAGAGGCAGGAATCCCTGTCATCTTCACGGAACATGTCCTGCTCGACGAGTTTGACGTGTCCCCGCTGGAAAGCACCTACAACGTTGCCCTGCGAACCGCTGGACTGCGCAAGGGGACCCCGGGAGCACGGGTTGTTGATGACCTGAAGCCGGCTAAAGACGAAATAGTCATACAGAAGCACCGCTACGACGCCTTCCATAACACCGCGCTGGATACCATCCTGACGACGATCCGTGGATTGCATCAGATCGATACCGTCATCATCACCGGAACGCTCTCAGAAGTCTGCTGCGAGTCCACCGCGCGGAGTGCATTCATGCGCGACTACAAAGTTGTGTTCGTCAGTGACGCCACCGGGGCATTATCCGAGGAAGCACAGGCAGCGACCGAAAAAAGCATCTCTTCCTTTTTCGGCCGTGTCCTCAGCAGTAGCGACCTCGCCGACGAAATCCGCACAAGTGCTCAGGAGCCACAAGCATGAGACCAGCCCAGTACGACGTAGGTTATGAGCGCCGCACGGTCCTACTTCTCTCTCTGGGGTTCGGACTGGTAGGACTTGACCGCTGGATCATCAGCCCCTTGTTCCCCTCCATGATGCTGGACCTCGGGCTGAACTATCAGGACCTGGGCAATATCATCGGAGCGCTGGGATTGGCCTGGGGCTTCTCCGCATTGGTCATCGGAGGCCTGTCAGATAGGTTGGGACGCCGGAAGGTTCTTTTCACCGCGATCATCTTGTTCTCGCTGTGCTCACTGTTGTCGGGATTGGCCACCGGCCTGTTCAGTCTGATCGTGATCCGCGCCCTGATGGGAATCACGGAAGGGGCCTTCGGCCCCACGGCCGTTGCTGCTACCGCCGAAGCATCCCGGCCCGCCAAGCGTGGCCTAAACATGGGAATCCAACAGAGCACCTTTGCCCTATTCGGCATCGGCCTTGGCCCGATTATTGCCACTCAGCTGCTCCAGGTACTTCCCAGCTGGCACTGGGTTTTCGCCATCATGATCATCCCCGGACTGGTCCTGGCATTCTTCATCTTCCGCACGATCCGCGAACCCCGGGACCTTCCGGCCTTCGAATCTGCAGTCGAGGCAACATCCACCCAGAAGGTCCGCTGGCTGGATGTTTTCAAATACCGAAATATTCGATTGGCCATCGTAGCGCTGTGCGGAGCCATGACATGTATTTTCGTCCTCAGCGCGATGGTCCCCAGTTACCTGACCGATTTCCACGGGATCCAAATGACAACGATGGGAATCATCGCCTCGGGAATCGGATTCGGCGCATTCGCCGGACAACTCGCCATCCCCGGACTCTCGGACCGTTTTGGGCGTAAGCCGGTGGTGATCATCGCCTTGTTGATTGCCATGGCCCTGCTTATGGTGTTCATCCTCCAGGGACCGGTGGTGCCGGTTTTGTTCCTGTTGCTCTTCTTCATTGCCTTCGGGGCTAATGGCTGCCTGGCGCTGCTGGGCGGCACGATCACCGTGGAGTCGGTTCCCGCTGGCTTGATGGCAGCAGCCGCCGGAACGGTCATTGGTATTGCCGAGATCTTCGGTGGGGGAGTCGCGCCGTCACTTGCAGGGTTCCTCGCCCAAAATTACGGCATAGAATACGCACTGTACCTCGCACTCGGCGGACTATTGATCTGCGTCGTCGCATCCGCTTTTCTGCGGGAAACAGCGCCAAGAAAGATTGGCAAAGCACACAATAACCAGGTGCCTGTTTCGGAGCCCGCACGGGAGCACTGAGCCAGCCACCTGATGGACGCCCTGCACCGGCACTCGCTACCAGCGCCCGCCGGTGCAGGATGCTCTACGTAGAAACGGACCTGCCCATGGATGTAGAAACGATACGTTCCTTCCTCGCCGTCGCCAAGCATCGAAGTATTTCAAAGGCAGCGGCCAGCCTCTATGTGACCCAGCCGGCGATGAGCCAACGCCTGCGAAGATTCGAAGAGAGCCTGGGCTTCGCGCTCTTGGAACGCGACTGGCGCGGAGTTTCCTTGACCACCGAAGGCGCCTACTTTCTTCCTTACGCAGCCCAGCTGCTGAGAGAACTGTCCAATGCTTCACAGGTCCTGGGCAAGCAGAAGATGCCGAAGCCCAGAAGCTTCACCGAAGTCGTTGACCACCCGCGCAAGGTTCTTCTGGGCGTTGATAGCTGGCTTTCCGAACAATCCGTGCGGTCGGTCGTGCAGACCGCACTGACTCGCTACACGCTTGATGACCTTC
Organism: Arthrobacter sp. UCD-GKA; assembly: GCF_001863355.1. Lineage (NCBI taxonomy): Bacteria > Bacillati > Actinomycetota > Actinomycetes > Micrococcales > Micrococcaceae > Arthrobacter > Arthrobacter sp. UCD-GKA. The sequence continues at coordinate 17,043 of NZ_MOLR01000011.1, forward strand.
AAATCATTACCCGGCCGGCCACAACAATCATTGACTTGTTGGAACTCAACCAGCTTGATGCCGCACTCTTCTATTCCCCGGACCAGGACTACCCTTTTCACACCGAAATCGTAGATACCGAACAAACCGTGCTCATCCATCCTGAGGGCACATCTTTGGGTGAACACAGCCAACCTTCCCTCAAAGCCTTGCTCGCGGACTACCGCTTTATCCTCTTTGACAATCCGGTGCTCACCCACCACGCCGCGATCACCACCGCGATGATAGATTCCCTCTCGATCACCCAGTTCCACATTGTTGATGATTATCGAACAATGCTCTCCCTCATTCGCCTAGGTGGCTGCGTAAGTATGGTTCCTGCCGGAACCGTCATGGCCCAACAGGCATTAGGGGCACAGGATCTTACCTTCACTCCGCTGACGGGTATCCTGCCGGGAATCAATATCGCCGTAGGCATGAGCGACGCCGGCCGCGCAAAAGATCTGGAGGAATATTTCCCCCAGCAAGTCTCCAAGTTCATGCAAGAATCCCCCTCCTAACGAGCCGAAGAAAGAGTAAATCACATTTCGACTAAGGGAGCACCGGCAATGCGCACCACGCCTCTTATGACCGGCGCGGGCGGGTAAAGTGAGACTTTAGGAGTTTCTCGCCGTCTGGCCGCAGTTCACCTGTGGGGGAGACGTGCCGGTAGAGGGTCTGTCAGGTGATCCCGAGCTCCGCACACAGGGCACCGACCTTCGTGTCCTTGTGTCCCATGGCATCCATGGTGTGTGTGATCAACTATCCGTAGACCGTTTCAGCGAAGAAAATGAGCCAAGTTGGCGGCCCATTTCAGGCCAAAAGCGCGGTAAGAATTAGGTCAGTGAATTCACCCGGGAAATCGTCATTCCGGGGTTGGCTTGGAGATAGAGATCGTCCGGTGGTCCGGGGCCCGTCCAGAGTGTCAAGGGACATGGGCCCCCCACCCCAGATAGGTTCCCTACGGCGCTGCCATTGCAAAGCGTCCGTACAAGAAAATATCAGAACTTTGGATTCCCAGGGAGTCCCCGTGCGGGAGATCGCCCGAAGGCTTGGAGTCAGCCGAACCTCGGTGGCCAAGTACGCCGAGCTGGAGGACTTCTCTCCGGCACCGGCGGCGCCGAAGACCCGACCCGCGGCCTCCGTGCTGAGCGGGTTCGTCCACCTCATCGAGCAGTGGCTCGGCGAGGACGCACACCGGCCGCGCAAGCAGCGACACACGGCCAAGCGGGTCTTTGACCGGCTCGTGGAGGAGTACCACTACACCGGTTCCTATTCGCCGGTCCAGCGGCACGTGAAGAAGTGGCTGGCAGCGAACCGGCAGTCTGGCGAGGGCTTCACCGAACTGGTCTGGCCCGCCGGCATCGTGCAGGTCGACTTCGGTGAGGCGGAGGCTTTCATCGCCGGGATCCGGCAGGTGGCGCACATCCTATTGGTGACCTTCCCGTTCTCGAACATGCGCTTCGTGCACGCCTACCGCGGAGAGACCGCCGAATGCGTGGCCCACGGGCTGCGCACCGAGTTCGAGCACATCGGGGCCGTGCCACGCCACATGGTCTTCGACAACGCCACGGGCATCGGACGCCGGGTCGGGACCAGGGTCGTGGAGACGAAGCTGTTTGGCGCGTTCAAGCTTCATTACAGGTCGGAATCCAGGTCGGAATCCAGGTACTGCAATCCATTTTCAGGGCACGATTATCCCGGGGATTCCGTTATCCCGAGTCTGCCGCCGCATCCCCATGATCCATTGGGGCTTTTGAGGCCTTCCTCGGGATAACAATCCGGGCATACGCTGACTCACCCCTGTTCACATTCACAAGAGGTGAGAAAGAAATGACGACCCCCATCGCCGAGCTGATCTCCACGGCCGATACCGAGATCCTCCGACTCAACCATGCGCCGTCGACGCTGATGCAGTACCGGTGGGCGTGGCACCGATTCGAGGTGTTCTGTTCCGAAAACGGCATCACCGAGTTCACGGACCAAGCCCTGGCCTCGTATCTGCGGTTCCTGGCCACGGAACTGGCCGCGGGCCGGTTCAAGGAATGGAAATACAAGCTCCTGCGCAAGAGCACTCCGAGCCGGTCCGCAGCCTCCCGCGGGTCTTCGGGAAGCAGACCGAGACGATCTTCGAGCCTTCGTCCCTGGTCCCGTTGATGGTGACCAATCCCGGGGCCTGGTCTCATTCCCCGTTGCGGCCTTGGTCACCGACCCGGTGCGCGACTGGCTGGACAAGGCCACGGCCACCGACCGGCGACGGCTGTTCAACGGGGTGGATGCCGCGTCCGGGACCACCGGGTTCGACGCCGCGATGCAGGCCGCCGACTCCCTCATCCAGCGCGGGGATGCACCGGACATGGCCATGCTGGGCATGCTCGTCCGCCGTCTGGCCGACGGCACCGAACCACCGGCGGCCAACGTGGACCTTAGCATCTATGACACCTTCACCACCCTGAACATGGTCACGGGAGAAGTCGCATGAACCCGATCACCGTCCAGGACCTCCTCGAGGCCGGTAAGCACGCCTCGCTGACCGGCAGCGTGCTGACCGAATGGGCCGAGAAGGGCACCCCGAGGCAACGCGAATACCTGCACGGGGTGCTGGTCGCAGACCATGAATCCCGGCTGGAATCCCGACGCCAGCGGCTGTTGAAGGCCGCGCGGCTGCCGGCGATGAAAACCCTGACCGGGTTCGACTACAGCAGCGTTCGGTTCCCCGAGGACTACGGCCGCGAACCCCTCGAGTCCCTGGATTTCATCGACCGCGCCCAGGACCTGGTGCTCTATGGGGACGCGGGCACGGGCAAGACGCACATGGCCACCGCACTGGTGGCCGCCGCGTGCAGGCAAGGCATCCAGGCGAGATTCTTCACCACCTCCGCGTTGGTGATGATGCTGCGCCGTGCCAAGGAGGAGGACCGGCTGGACAAGGAACTGGCGTCCCTGGCCAAGAACCAGCTGATCGCGATCGACGAGCTTGGCTACCTTCCGATCGACACCGAAGGGGCCAGACTGCTATTCCAGGTGGTAGCGGACGGGTATGAAAAGCGGAGTCTGATCATCACGACAAATTTGGAATTTTTTCGGCATCGGCCACCCGCTGCAGGGACGCGGGATCGATGAGCAGGGTGCGGCCGGCGGTGCCCGCCCCGGTGAATCGGCCGGTGCGCAGCATCTTGCGCACTGCGACATTGCTGATGCCCAGGCGGTCGGCCGCTTCCCTCGTTGTCACAAAACGCCAGCGCGAGGGCATTGCCCTGGCGAAGACCCGCGGGGTCTACAAGGGACGCAAACGAGCCTTGGACCCCGACAAGGTCAGCGAGCTGGTTGCCCGGGCGGCCGCCGGGGTCCCGAAGGCACAGCAGGCCCGGGAATACGGGTTGAGCAGGGAAACGGTATACCAGTACCTCCGGCGCTCCGGTCAAGTGATGCTGGAGAGGGCCGATTCGATTTGAGTGGACGGCCCACTGGATTCGGCTACGCCGGATTCCTAGAACCCGCAGGCTTCCCCGGGAGTGGAATCTACCATGCACCAAACGGCACGTACGGTTTCGGTGCCCCCATTCCAGAAACGATGGGGAACCGTCGAATCAAAGGCGATGCTGTCGCCGGGGCCGAGCTCGTATTCCTCGAAGTCGAACTGGACATGCAGAATGCCTGCCAGCAAGAGGCCGTATTCACGGCCCGAATGGCGCACGAATGCGCCGGGCAGATCCGATCCAGCTCCGGGAGGGTAGACGATTTCGCGGAAGTCCACTGGTTCCCGTGTGGTGGGCGTCAGGAGTTCCCAGCGCACACCCGTTTGCAGGTCGATCGTGCGTCGCTCGGCAGCTCGGGTCACGAAGCGTTCCTCGCCCTCCGTGCGCGTGACGCCTTCAAAGTGCGTATTCTTGGCTGCATTGTCGCCGAACAGGTCGCCCATATCGATTGAGAGCTCGGACGCGATGGAATACACCAGCGAGATTGAGGGCCTGACCAGCCCGCGCTCAACTTGCGAAATGTGGCCAGCTGAAATATCCAGTCGACGGGCAAGCTCGCGGAGTGACATCTTGCGTTCTGCCCTGGCTGCCCGGATGCGGCCCCCGAAGGCCGCAGGATCAGCGGAGGCATCCGTAGGCCCCGCCTCGACCGGGGACGGCGTTATTAGGTTGGGATCTGGCCCCATTGTGGTCTTGGGCGCTGAAGCCATCCGTATCTCCTATGCCGATAGGTATTGCAGTGTTTAGCCCAGCCTAACGTCTGGATGAGGAATTTGCTCAAATAGAACTGTCGCAAGCAGCTTCAACTACTTGCGACAGTCCTCTTGATGGGTAGTGGATCAGCCGGCGTAGGACCCTGCGGTTAGCCGGAAGGCATCCACCGCCGGCTCATAGGCGCCTCCGGCGATCCTGCCTTCCAGGCCGCTGGCCTCGATCATGCCCAGCAAGACGACGGGGGTGATCCCGGTCTCGATGATGCGTGTGGCCGAGACGCCGCTGCGGATGGGCAGGCGTGGATGGCTGATGGGCATCAGCTGGTCGGGCCGGTCCAAAATGCCGCCGGGGGAGAAGCTTCCAAGGGCTTCGAGTGTCGCTGGTGCATGGTGCAGGGCCTGTCCCCCCAGGCCGAAGAAGTCCACTACAGCGCTGTCTCCGATGGCACCAAGAACCGGCAAGCCACGGAACTGTTCCGGGACGGGTCCCCGTGGAGCGCTTCCCGGCATCGTTTGCCAGGTTCCGGGATCGGAGGCGACTTGGAAGCCGAAGTCGATACCGTTTCCCCCTGCCTTCGTGATGGTGTCCACCCCCGTCATGCCTTGGGCGGCACGCAAGGCCAAGGCGGCCGCCGCCATCCACAGGTTCAGGGAGAAGGCCAGGGCTCCAGTAATGAATGGTTTTACTTCGGCGCCAAGGGAGGAGCCATCGTCCTCCAACAGGAGCGTTGCGCACAGCGCGCTTCCCGCCATTGTCCTGTTGTGCCCGTCGTCTCCGGATTCCAGTGACCGGGAGAGGATCGGGAAGAGATCCACCGGTCCGATCTGAGTCACCCGTTCCTGGAGCCACTGTGCATACGGTCCGTGCAGCCAGTGTTGGTGCTCGACCAGTCCGTCCTCGATGGTGCCGACGCGCAGGCAATGGTTCATGCCCTCGTTGATGACCGCGTACTGGGTCGTCCCCGCAGCCTGGTCTTGGACCACGTGCAGCGACATCCCCGGGGAAATGACACCGGCCAGGGGAACGAGGCAGTCATGATCCTGGGCGGGAGCCAGATGGATCCCGCCGGAGTCCAGCAGGGATGCCGCATCGGTCAGATCCACGGCCCAAGCCTCGAACACGATTGCTTGCAACATGGAATTGCGCACCGGTGCGGGGACGGAGTCGATAGCCGTGAATGGGGGCCCTGCGTGCAGAAGGGTCCGTTCAGGGGTGCCCTGGGCAGAGAGCACTTGGCCAAGGGTGATCTGACCGGTCCACATCGGCTTGATGCCGGCAATGGCTTGTGCGGCACGGAGCTCGGTGCTGCCCACTACTGTTCGACCCATGTCTCTGAGATCGCCATGCCGGCGGACTGGCCCCGCCCGTTGAGGAAGTCCCGCTCGATGGTGGTACCGGCTAGCCTACGCCCGTCCACGGAGACTTCCCCGCCCTGGGCAATGCGGAAGACCGCGAACATTTCGTGAAGCCCCGTCCCGGATTCCGGTGCAGGCACATCGACGGCAAAGGGATCACCCAGGCCCCGCCAGGTGAGGGAGATGCTGCGGTCTCCCGCGGTGGCCTCCTCGGTCCAGTCGTTGCCTTCGAGGACCTGGTTGAATTCCGCATCCGCCACGTATTCCAGGTCTTCCATCACCTCGGAGGGACGGAACAAGATGAACTTCGCGAGGAAGTCACGCACCAGGTACTGGGCCAGTTCGACGTTATCCGTCAGGACGACGCGTGCCGCCTTGCGATCATCGGCGGCGTAGGGGTTTTCCACCACGACGGCAGCGCGCCCGGTCCCGTAGGGGGAGGCGGCAATGCGGAAGAAGACGCTCAGGGAGCTCCAGTCTCCGGCAGGGTCGGCCTTGAGGTAGATGAACGGGTTATCCCCGGTCCATGCCACCTGGCCCGGGCGGACCACGGGCAGCGGGGCAACTGTTCTCACAGATGTTTCAGTCATTTTAGGGTCCTTTAGATTGTTTTGATCAGCGTGCGGCAGTGGGCGCCGAGCTCAATTCCAAGCCGTTACGGCGCCGCAACTCAAGGAAGTTGCTCGTGGGGTTCCAGCCGAGCTTGGCCTTGGCCTTGTCCGAGGAAAAGATCGATGCCCGGGACGATCCGGCATATGAAGCGGAGTCCTTGGCTGGAGGTGCTTCGCCGATAACCCGTGGGTACCACTCGAGGGTTGGTTCCGGATGGCAGGTGTCGTCCGCGCTGATGAAGAAGGAATCGAAGGAGATTCCTTCGACCTCGACGGCGGCACGGAAGGCACGTGCCAGATCGGAAGCCTCAATGTAATAGAACAGCCACCGAAGATCGGGATTATCGATGAATGCGGTGAACTCCGCCAGATTTTCCTCCAGCACGACCGCCAGCGGGCGCAGGCAAATCACCGACATCCCGGAGCCGCGGGAGACCGCCAGCCCCATGTTTTCCATGATCTGCTTGCTCAGGCTGTAGGCCTGAACCGGGCGCAGCTCATGTTCCTCATCCACGGGAAGATACTGCGGGGTCCAATCCTCACGCATTTCGGAGAGGCCGCAGGCTGAAATGCTGGAACACAGCACGACCTTCTCCAGCCCGTTTTCCTCCGCTGCCTGAAGTACGTTCCAGGTCCCCAGGGTATTGATCCGGATGTACTTTTCGGGGCTGGCCTTCCAATCAAAGTCGATGGCTGCGAGGTGGACTACTGCGTGGGCGCCCTTCAAAGCTGCCCTTACCGCATCCAGGTCCATGACGTCCATGGGCACGTACTCGACAACGGCCGGCGGCCGGCCACCGGCACCGGTGGCGGCAGGTGCAAGATCCGCGTTGCGGACGTCAAACGATTTGGCCAGTTCCTCAAGAACGTAGCGTCCGACACGTCCCGAGCCGCCGGTGACAACAACCTTCTTCAATGCCATGGTTTCGCTTTCTGCTTGATTCGGAATGTTGATTCAGACGCCTACGGGCTGGGATGATTCCCGGCCCTGGGGCTGGGCGTCTTCCAACTGCTCGATGCGGGCCAAGGCATCGGCGGCACGGTACTTCTCAATCAGCCATTCGTTGAAACGAACCAGCACGACCTCGCTGGGTGCGTACTGTCCCCGTGGTGCGTACTTCGAGTGAAGTCCGTCTTGGACCGCTTCCCAGGCGTAAACGTCTTCCTCCAGGACCTGAGCAAGATCATCGAGTTCCATCTTCCACAGCTCCTCGAAACCTTCTGCCTTGAGAGTGGATTCCGGGTAAAGCCAGGTGGCCGCGAAGACCGAAGTCGTGGTGCTGGTGGGAAGCCACATAAAGTACTTCACCTTGTCGGGCATGGCGATGAGCAACAGGTTCGGTGCAATCGTCACGTAGGCGATGCGGCGACGCTGCTCGTCGGTCAGTGCAGGAAGCAGCGGCTGGAGTGCCTTACCCGTTCGGGTCGGAGCCAAATCTTTTTCCGTGCTCACGAGGTCGTAGGCAATAATTCCCTTTTCAGGCTCATTGGACTCGGTGTCATAGTCAATGCGTTCGGATGATGCGTCGTGCATCGGCACCCAGCTCTTGGAATGCAAATGGGCACAGTGGTAGCACTCATCGCCAAAGACCTTCCAGTTGCACTTGACCGGGAAGAAGCTCTGCGGTTCCGCGGACTTCAGGTCGGCGATCCCCCAGTTGGTGAGGTAGTTGGAGAGAGTAGCCAGGCGACCGGCCAAGGGTTCGATCGTGTCGTCGAAGGTAATGAAGACGAAGTTTTCCCAAATTTCCGAACGGATTTCGGGGAGCTTGACCGATGCCTTGACGAAGCAGGGGCTGTCGTTGAGGTCCGGTGCCGACTGAAGGGTCCCGTCCAGGCCGTAAACCCAGGAGTGGTAGTCGCATTTGAAGCGGCGCGCGTTTCCCGAACCGGTGGCAACCTTCATGGCGCGGTGGCGGCAAACGTTGGCGTGAACCTGTACCGATCCGTCGGCTTGACGCACCACAAGCATTTGTTCACCGATCGCGTCGACGGTGAAATAGTCGCCCTTCTTGGGGATGTCGCTGGCACGACCGATGCAAAACCATTCATGGCCAAACACTGCATCGAGTTCAAATTCATGGAACTCGTCCGTGGTGAAGGCCGCCGGCGGCAACGCTACAACTTCGTTGACGTCGCCAACACTGGCGTTGAACTCTTCCACAGGGATGGGGCTGAGCATGGGTGGTTCTCCTTAGGATCGTTGCTCCACGCGGTGCATCTGTTGGAGCGGGTTGCTATGTCCTATAGTGTTCTGTGACACAGAACAAAAGTCAAGCCATCGTTCGCTAACGCAGAAAAATTGTTTTGATCCAGCTGCGAAGCGAACGCAGCACCTGCGGGTAAGGGGAATGAAAAGACCATGAAACTGACAAGAAGAAATTCACTTGCCGCTACGGCAGCGAAACTGCGCGAGGGCGAACTTTCCGCGACACAGGCGGTGCGCGCGGCCTTGGCCCGGATCGAGGAAACAGAGGGGAAGATCAAGGCGTGGGTGGTGGTCGATGCGCAGGGCGCCCTGGCCGAAGCAGCCCGTTTGGATGCCATCCCCACGGGGGAGCGTCAGGCGCTGCACGGCATACCGGTAGGGGTCAAGGACATCATCGATGTGCGGGGACTGCCAACCCGGTGCGGATCGGTGCTGGGTGGATCGTCGCCCGCCGTGGAGGATGCCGCCATCGTCGCACGGCTCCGGGACCTGGGAGCCATCATGCTGGGCAAAACCGTCACCACGGAATACGCCTATTTCAGCCCCGGCCCGACCGGAAACCCCCATAACATCCGGCATACTCCCGGCGGATCCTCGTCCGGTTCGGCCGCTGCCGTGGCCGCCGGCATGGTTCCGCTGGCCCTGGGCACGCAAACCGCGGCCTCCGTCACCCGTCCCGCGGCGTACTGCGGGGTGACGGGCCATGTCGCTGCCCACGGGGCCTTCCCTGATACGGGAATCACCGGGTTGAGCCCAAGCTTCGATGCAATGGGTTTCCTGACCGATACGGTAGCGGACATGGAGTTCCTGCGCCGAGCCCTAGGCCTGGCCGGTGGGAGTGCCGATGCAAGGCCACGGTTCATCGTCTGGAACCCTGAGCCCCCGTTCGGCGTCGCGCCAAAGATGGCCAACGCCCTTGCCGCCGTTGTGAAGCGGCTTGAGCCGTTGGCGACCATTATTGCCTCCACCGAAGCCGGCCTGGGATCCCAGGGAGAGGAAGCCCCAACCGCCGCGGCGGATCTGGCCACTGCCCACGCAACCATCATGGCCTATGAGGCAGTGCGCCTCCGGACACGTGAAGCCGCCCGCCCCGAGGAGCTGAGCCCCCAGCTGACGGCTCTCTTTGCCGAAGGGCACGCGATTGGAGAAAGCGGATATTCCAAGGCAAGGAGCCTGGTGGATGGAACCCGGACCGCTTTTCGCGCCCTGCTCCGGGACGGGAGTGTCCTGCTGGCCCCTGCGGCCCAGTCCATCGCCCCCGAAGGATTGGGGGCCACCGGTTCGCCCATGCTCAGCCGACCGTGGCAGGCACTGGGGTTCCCCGTGGTGGTCGTGGCTGGACTCCGCGATGACGAAACGGGGATGCCGCTGGGAATCCAGCTGGTGGGCGTGCCCGGTGAAGAAGATGCACTCTTTGCTGCCGCCGCCCTTGTTGAGTCCGTTCTGTAGCCACCGGCAAGACCACGGGGCCCAGCCCGTCTTTGGGCGGGCTGGGCCCCGTGGCATCCGGCTTTGGACCAGATATCAGGGGGATTTTCAGAGATTCTCCGGTGGAAACCCGCACACCGGCAATGGATTTCTTGGCCGGAACGGCCCACGGAGTGTAGATCAAACACAAAGGTCCGAACGTGAGCAATACCCGAAGCTTCCGCCGGTGCACTAACCATGCTTCGGCCGCTTTGTGGCACGCACAATCATCCGGGCACCGACCATAGTTCTTGGTTGGCAGCAGCCGTCCTCGTTATTGCAGGGGGCTTCACGGTACGGTTCGAGCACTGCCGAATCCGTGTGGGAAACATGAAAGGCCGCTTGCACGTGGATGGTTCCATCCACGTGCAAGCGGCCTTTCACTTGCCACTTCGCCTAGAGGTTCAGGACGATCCTGGCGCTTCGTGCGCGCGAGACACAAATCATCATGGTTTCATTTGCAGCACGTTCCTCCGCCGTCAAGACCGCATCGCGGTGATCTGGTTCCCCTTCCAGCACTTCCGTTTCGCAGGTGCCGCAAACGCCTTCGCTACAGGACCAATCCACCTCGACACCTGCTTCGCGAAGCACCTTGAGGCACGGCACCCCAGCTGGAATCTGGTGCGTGGTCCCCGACTTGGAGAGCAGGACCTCGAACGGCAGATCCACTCTTCCCGGAGCCACCGGCGCGGCGGCAAAACGCTCACAATGGAACGTCCAGCGTCCCGACTTCTGGGCCATCTTATCCAGGACATCCAGGAGGGGACCTGGCCCACAGGCGTAGACGTGGTCCTCCTCTCCCAGCACGGAAGTGATCCCGGCCAGATCGATCATTCCATTTTCGTCATCACAATGCAGCACGAGCTTCTCTGCCGGCAACCCGGAAAGCTCTTCCAAAAGGGCCAGACGAGCGCGGTTCCGCGCCAGGTAATAGAGCTTCCAAGGAATCCCGTCACGTTCGGCCTGCCTGACCATGGGAAGGATCGGCGTTATTCCGATACCACCTGCCACAAAAACGTATGATTTTGCCGGTTCCAAATGGAAGTGGTTGCGCGCACCGCGCACCCGGATTTTAGCTCCATCGATTAATTGCTCATGCACGCGGAGGGAGCCGCCCCGGGAGGCGGGATCCTTCAAGACGCCGATGCGCCAGGCGCTGCGATCCTCGACAGCACCCCAGAGCGAATATTGCCGGGTAAGCGGCTCTCCTTGTTCGTCTTCGCCCAGGAACACATCGATGTGGGAGCCGGGCTCCCACGCCGGAAAGAGCCCTCCATCATCGCGCCGCAGGGTCAAGGACACGATGTCTTCGCCCACGACGTGGCGTTCGGACACCGATACGTCATAGGTAAGTTCTTCGTGGAGCGCCGGGGACTTGGGGATTTGCGCGACGCTGCTCATGAGGAAACTCCCTCCACAGCGGAACCGGCGGATGCCAACGACTGAACCCGGGTCGAGAGCAGGTCGAGAAAGGCGTTCATCCAAGGATCTAGGTCCCGGGGCAGTCGCGAGGTGACCAGATTCCCATCGATAATGACCGGTTCATCGAACCATTGGGCGCCGGCCCCTTCGATCTCGGGCCTAATGAAGGGGGCTCCGGTGACCTTGCGCCCTTCAAGGATGCCGGCACTCAGTGCCACCCACGCGCCGTGGCAAATCATGGCAACCGGCTTCCCGGCATGGTCCATCTGCCTGAGGAAGTCCAGCGCCTCAGCGCTTCGGCGGACGATGTCCGGGGCGAATCCGCCCGGAATGACCACCGCGTCGAAATCGTCGACCGAAAGCTGGGCGAAGGTGGACTGAGCGGCGAATTGCTCCAATCCCCCTTTGCCCCGCGCCGGGCCACCATCGGGGGTCGTCACAATTACCTTCCGGACGGCGCCCAGCAGCCGGAAATAAGGGAAGATAACTTCCGACTCTTCAAAGAAGTCCGCAGTCAGTATGGCGACCGAGGCGTTGATGGGCTCCATGGGGTATCCCTTCGAGAATGAAATGTGTATGAAGACTAGTGTTCTGTGTCATAGAACAGTTTGTCAATGCCGAGCCACTCCACGGGCAGCCATACCCGCGCCTGGCGGCCCGCCTTGCCGGTCTTTTTTGTGGGGCCAGGACACCGTTCCGGGCGGCTGACGAACGCCTAAGCTAAAGGATGCTCATCGTTTGAGTGACGGTGGCGCCCTGATCCCAAGGAACGCTTTTGTCGTTGGGGTGCCGAGGCCAACAGGAAACAAGTGTTCGTAAAGAAGAAACATTTGCTGCAAGGCTTGACGTTTGTTCTTTTAAGAAGAACACTGTGTGACACACTGCACATCACTTTACTGGGAGATCGCGTGACAAAAAACTATCTGGACCCCGGAGGGCAAACCGCTGCCCTGAACCCTTCCACTGTGGACAGAGCGGTGGTGAACCACCACGGCGATGCGGGGGACCTTGTTCCAAACGACGTCCGCCGCAAGGTCGTCATCGCCGCGCTTGCCGGAAACTTCGTCGAATGGTACGAATTCGCCGCCTACGGCGTGGTCGCAGCCTTCATCGCCAAGTCCTTCTTCTCGCCGGAAGATCCTTTCGCCGCGCTCCTCGGGGTCTACGCGGTCTTCGGCTTGGCCTTCGTCGCACGGCCAATTGGCGGTATCTTCATCTCCCGATATGGCGATCTCGTGGGCCGCAAAAAGGTGATGGCCTGGTGCATCATCGGCATGTCCGTTGCCACCGTCGGTATCGGCATCCTCCCGGGCTACGCCGCAATCGGCATCGCTGCCCCAATGCTCCTCCTCCTACTCCGTTTACTCCAGGGAGTGGCAGCAGGCGGAGAATGGTCCAGCGCGGTGTCATTTGTCTTCGAACACTCTCCCTCCCGCCAGCGTGCACGCTGGATCAGCTACCTGGCCGCTTCCACCTATCCAGGTCTTCTCGGGGGCACCGCCTTCGGAGCCATCCTCGCTGTAACCCTCGGACAGGACGCCTTCGAAACCTGGGGCTGGAGGATCCTCTTCCTCGCTGCCGCGCCGTTGGGCTTGGTGGGCGTCTACGTGCGCCGCCGGGTCGACGAGAGCCCGGCCTTCGAAGCCATGCGCGAAGCCCAAGAACAGGACGAAAAGAACGCCGGTCCGGTAATCCGCAAGCCCATTACCGAGGCCTTCCGCGATTACCGCCGGCCCATGATCGCCCTTTTCCTCATCACGATCACATACATGACCGGTATCTACACCAATAGTGCCTTGTATGTCACCTACCTGGTCGGCAAGGGCTTCACCCCTGCCGAGGCGCTGAACGCCAACCTCGTGGGCCTGGTAGTGCTCACCGTCGGAGTCCTAGTCTTCGGATCGATCAGCGACAGGATCGGACGCAAACCGGTCATCATCCTGGGCAACATCCTGATGGCACTCACCATCATTCCGATGTTCTGGCTCCCCGCTCACTTCGGCACCGTGTGGTCAGCCATGCTCGGAGCGGGACTTTTCACCTTATCCATCTCAATCATCGGTGCGCCGGTGCTTACCTCCCTTCCCGAGCTCTTCCCGGTGAAGATCCGGGCCACCGCCGGATCATTGCCCTACAACTTCGCCACGATTTTGGCCGGTTTTGCTCCCTTTATCGCCATTGCCCTGTTCAAAACCACCGACAACAATCTTTCATTCGCCTTCTACTTCATCGGTCTGGCAGTCGTCAGCCTCCTGGGGACCATTTTCATGTACAAGGACCCCAGCCGACTCTCACGCCGTGAACTGAAAGCCATCCAAAGCAGCTAAGGCCACGGGTGCTTGCTGAAATCCAGATATGCTGCGCCGCTTCAGCGGTGTGAACATCAGGTCGAATGGACCGGTTGACGAACAGGGCAATTCGGCGACTTCTCCGAGTAACAAACACATACACGGAAAGCCGACCATAGCTTCCATACATGCCCAAACCAATCGACGACAGATCACGCGCTAAGCCCCTCAACAGTGCATGTGAAAACATGCCGCTGAGAGGGGCTTAGATGCGTTTTTGTCCCTGATCAGGATTGGCCTTGGAATGGCGAAGAACGAAAATCGGCTCCTATATCCTACTTGGATTGCATTGATTGGCAGCCAACTTTTTGTGTGTGGACAGCGCGGGAAATGTGGAACTGAATATTCGCACTCAGAGTACCTGCATCCGGCATTTTCACGGGCGGGGCATGCGCGCATCGATGCTCACAGAGACCCGCGGGTTTCGGAGGTACTTTAACAGTCATTATTCAGGGCGGGGTGTCGCGGTGGGGGATCGCCAAATGCAACGCATTTTCCGCGTCTTTTGGGTCAGTGTTCGAAGTGGGTGGTGGGGGGCTCGTGGCCTTTCTGGGCGATCATGGCCGCCGCGATCTCGCGCAGCTTGAGGTTTCGGTTGGAGGAAGCGGACTTGAGTATCTCGATGGCCTGTTCCTGGCTGCAGTTGTTCTGCCCCATGATCATGCCCACGGCCAGGTCGATGGTCGTGCGCGACTTCATGGCCTCCAAGGCATCGGTGGCGGTGTCCTTGTGCCGTGCCAGGCGCAGGGCAATCGAGAACGCCTGCGAGGCCTGCAACGCATACCCCCGGGCCAGACGCATCTTTTCGATGGTGAACCCGTGGGGAACCGGGGCGTAGAGGTTCAAGGCGGCGTGGTCTCCCTGTTCGAGTTGGAAGGGGGCAGCTAGAACCGAGCGGATCCCGCGGGCGAGCACGACCTTGGTGTAGTCGGGCCAGCGGTAATCGTTCTGCAGGTCCGGTACATGCACCAAGGATTGGGTCCGCGCCGCACTCAGGCACGGCCCGTCCACGTAGTTGTATTGGACCTCGTCCAAATCCTGGGCCTCCTGGCTGCTGCTGGCCACGGTCCCGGGGCGCTTGTGCCGCAGCAGCGTGATCCCGCAGAGGACTTCCTCGCCCGGTTCGGAGAGTTCGTGCACCGCCAGCCGGGTCAGGGCATTGAGGAAACTGTCGATTTCGTTGGACTCCAGGATCATGCCCTGCAAATCCAGGTTGTCGGTGTCCCGCTGTGACTCATCATCTGGCATGGTGTCGCTCTCCTCTTGCAGGGTCCTGCCCCTTTAACGAGGAAAACCCCCGGAAACGCCCAAAAGGTGTGGCGCGACCGGGGTTCCACGAAGGTCGTCTTGTAAGACATATCGGGGCTGTGTCCTCAACCCGTCCCCTCACCCTAGACATACTCCTGTCGTGCGTCCATACCGCGTGCCAGCGGACCTGGTTTCATCACCGCCCTTACATGGTTTCCTGCAGGGATTATCATGCGTTGGCGGTGCGGGGGCTCATCGATCGGGGTTGCCCGTGATGAAGGCCTTGGCATGCTTGACGGCCTTGGTGAAGGCGTCGTTGCGCAGGTTGATGTCTTGCAGGTGGTGGGATTCGATATAGCCGGTGACCCCAGGGCGCAGCAGCCAGATGTCCCCGGCTGGGGGAAGGTAGAACATGGCGAAGGACCGCTTGGCGTCGTCTTCGGCCCAGATGGGGACCACCGCCAGCGCGGCACCGGTATCGATGTTGATCCACTGGGCCCGCGGCATCGGCTGGTCCAAGACTTCCGGGTCCAGAAACGGGGCGCTGCCCTTGCCCCAGCGTTCCTCGAAGCGTTCATGGAACGCTGGCAGCAACGGCGAATCGTAGCGTCGCCACCCACTCATTTAGATGCGCCTCCTACTCGGGGACTAGGATCCCACCGAAGCGGGGACACTCCCAGCAAATATCCGCTTCCGGGTCCCGGGCCAGGCGCGGAAGCCGAAAGAAGCGTGGCACCGAAGGGCTCCGGGATCGGGGGAGGAGCTGGGTGCCAGTGGCGTTCGCGGTCGTAATGGGCCCGCCGGGTCGGATCGGCCAGCACCGCGTGGGCGTCCATGGCCTGTTGCAGCCGCGCCTCGTGGTGATGCATTTCCTCGGCCGAGGCCGATGACGGGCGGGTATCGGGGTGGTGGCGGCGCAGCAGGACCCGATAGGCATGGGCAATATCCGAGTCCGTGGCGTGGGGATCCAACCCCAAGACGGAATAAAGATCCGGAATATCGCTCATCGCACACCACCGGCCCAAACACTGCTGACCCAACACCGCTCACCGACCATTGTCCTTTTCCTCCCCACACGTCCGTCCCCGTACCCGGTCTTGCCGGGCACCGTCCTGGGTGGTCCTTGGTGTAGTCCGTTGGTCCCGGGCGCCAGGGTCCGGGACCAACGGTGCCGAAAACGTTTCCGTGGGGGCCGCCCTTGCTTGCGCCTTCGGGCGCAGTGGCGGGCCGTAACGGCTCACGCCCGTTTCCCAATAGGTTGGCGGCCGCCGGACGCTTCCGGCGTTGCGGGAGCTGCCAGAGACAAACTCCCGCTGTCCGGTCGTCTAGGCGTCAAGCGCCTGGCGATCGGAGTTTGTGGACGTGATTTCAATCTTGCGCGGTTTGGCCTTCTCGGCCACCGGGATGTGCAGGCTCAGCACCCCGGCGTCGTAGCCGGCCTCGATGTGTTCGGTGTCGAGGTTTTCGCCCAAGACAAGCTGGCGGCTGAATACGCCGCGGGGCCGCTCGGAGGCCAGCATGTCCAGGTCCTTGTCCAGGGCCGGGCGTTCGGCTTTGATGGTCACGACGTTGCGTTCGATATCCAGATCGATCGTCTCAGGGTTGACGCCGGGCAAATCGAATTCCACCTCGAACGTGTCCCCGTCGCGCCAGGCATCCATGGCCATGGTCGCCGGCCGGGTTGGGGTCCCGAAAACCTGCTCGGCAAGCCGGTCGAGGTCGCGGAACGGGTCTGTACGCATCAACATGGCTATCGCACTCCTTCTCAGTGTTTTTTGGAGCCATCTCGGGTTGTTGCCACCCCCTCGATGCCTGAATCGATGGAGGTAGAATTTTTATAACACAGGCCAGGAGATGGCGCAAGAAGGATTTGAGGGGAATTTGGAAGGCAGGTTGTGATGGCTTCCCGGGACAGGGCCCGGGGCGTTTATGCGATTTCGGTGGCCGCGGAGCTGGTGGGGATGAGCCAGCAAAGCCTGCGGATGTATGAACGCAAGGGCTTGCTGGAACCGGGGCGAACCGAAGGCGGCACCCGGTTTACAGCGATGAGGATGTGGCAAGGCTGCGCCGGATCGCCGAACTTCTAGCCATGGGCCTGAACCTTGCGGGCATCGGGCTGGTCCTGGATCTGGAGGCGGAAAACGAATCCTTGCGCAAAGCGCTCTGCGGCCATCGTGCCGGACACCGCAAGAACCCTTGAGCCGGGTTCGTTGCACCGCAAGGAACTCCTTGAGCCCGGACCGTTCAGGTCCTATGGTGGTATCCCACCAAGCATGGGAATCCGAGGGCCAAGGAGAACGATCATGGGTGCAGTTTTCGAACCACTGGACCGGGCCGATGCCCAGGCACTGGCCGAAGAGCTCATGAGCCCCGATGATGCCAGGGTTATGGATGAACCCGAACCCGAAACCGGGCAGGACAGCGAACGGCTGGTGGTGTTGGAGGACCGGCGGGAAGGCGATACCGACCAGGAGCTGGAGCCAGGTGTGAAGGCGGATATCGAGGACGAGGCGAATCCGGCACCCCAGTAGGAAACCAGGCATTAAGGCTCAAAAGGCAGTATAGAGCGAAGCAGGAATCCGTCGGCGTTTTCCCCGCGCTGCCGGCAGGTGGGCTGACCGGCGAGGCGGACCGCCAACATCGTCTCACCCCAGGAGTGTTCCGTGCCCAGTCTGGCCAGCAGGATGATGCCGCCGCTTTTCACGGCATTCGGATACCGGAATCGGTTTGCCAGCGCGCAGGCCACGGCGGACCTCGTGGCAGCGCGCCGGTTGCGCCCCCGCGCTTATGGGCCACCTCGCTTGTTGCCCCGCGGGCTGGAGATCGGGGTGGAGCAGGACGGCGGGTGGCCCCTCTACGAGGTGGCAAGGAGTGCGGGGTCCACCGAACGCCGGATCGTCTACCTCCACGGGGGTACATGGATCAACCAAATATCCCCGCTTCAGTGGCAACTGGTCCTCAAACTGGCGGCAGACACCGGGTCCCGGGTCCTGGTTCCCATCTACCCTTTGGCCCCGCAAGGCACCGCCGGGACCGTGGTTCCGCAGGTTGTCGATCTGCTCCGGCGCCTGGCCGCCACCTACGGGGCTGGAAACGTTTCGGTTCTTGGGGATTCGGCCGGCGGCCAAATCGCATTATCCGCCGCCTTGCTGCTGCGAGACCTTCAGGCTGTTCTGGCCCATACGGTACTCATCTGCCCGGCCCTTGATCTGAGCCTCAGCAATCCGGCCATCGACGCCCTCGAACCAAACGACAAGTGGTTGGTCCGCCCGGGCCTGCGGGCTGCCGCGGATTTGTGGCGCGATGGGTTGAGGCTGGACGAGCCGATCGTGAGCCCCTTGTTCGGAAACATGGACGGGCTTGGTCCG
This sequence comes from Arthrobacter sp. UCD-GKA, assembly GCF_001863355.1. Lineage (NCBI taxonomy): Bacteria > Bacillati > Actinomycetota > Actinomycetes > Micrococcales > Micrococcaceae > Arthrobacter > Arthrobacter sp. UCD-GKA. The sequence goes on from NZ_MOLR01000011.1 coordinate 35,282, forward strand.
CTGACTGTTTTTGTCGGCACCCGCGACATCACCCATCCGGATTGTGAACTCCTGGTTTCCAAGGCCCAAGCGGCCGGGGTGCACACCATATTCCACCAAGCCCCGGGCATGGTCCATCTCTACCCGCTGCTGCCCATCCCGGAGGGACGTGCCGCCCGGCGGACTATGGCCGAAATCCTGGGCTCGGACCCGTAATTCCGGTGTGGCCGCCGGCTGCGGCTTGATTGCGGCTCGTGCACCGATGGATACTTTGTTGGGCATGGAATACCGGCAAGGAGATGGTGCATGGGTCATCCGGCAGGTTCGAGGGGACCTTTTGGAACTGTGAAATCTCAGCCCCTACCCCCGGATCTGAGTGCATATCCAGTTGCGCGGCAGGGTGTGGCCCTTCTATATCTGTTAAGTGGGACGCATGGCCGGCGTTCAGGGTTCGGTAGACCTTTTTGGAGAGGTGCAGTTTGATGCACCTGTGGACCTCTTTGGTGGTGCGTCCTTCCGGGGTGGTCTATAGGACAAGCGCGGGGACGTCTGCAATCCTGGGAGCCGCACCTCCACGGCAGCCGCGGCGCAATCGGCGATCACCGACAACAGCGAATAGGACCCCGGCACTGATGACGAGCACGCCGTCAGCAAGACCATGAATGCCTTGCCGAAAACCCTCGGCAGGGCATTTTTATGGCCGCTTCATCGTCGTTCCCGGTGACGCGGACATCGTCAAACAACGCACCGGTCAACACATAGCGACAGGGATACTTTCAACTACTCGGTCATGATGGCCCGAGAAGCCGATCGGGCAGGCTTCCGTGACTTCATGATCGGAGAGCATGCGCCCCAAGTCTGGGAAAACTTCCCCAATCTCGAGCTGGTCATCGCGGCGTGTGCCCGGGAAACAGAGCGAATGCGTTTCGCGCCGATGGCGCAAATCCTTCCACGGCAGCATCCCGCAGCACTTGCCATCCAGACTGGTTACCTCTCCCAGATTCTCGGTGGGCGATACTTCCTGGGTGCCGGTGCTGGGTCCTGCGAAGTCGACGCGATCACCCGCGGCCATTTTCCGCTACCTGACAGGTCGAGAGTCGAGGTTTTGCATCCGGTCCTCTCGCGCTAGCGTGAGAGGACCGTTCGGAACTGCCATCCCTAAAGGCCAACGGACGGGTTGAGAAACCCCCGCATCCGCACCCACCCCCAAGATGTGCTGCCGCGGGGTTTTCCTGTTGTGCCCTGGATGGGAGCCGGGATTGCCAGGAGCCGAGCACGGTGGACCACGAGTTAATCGCCCGTCAAACGTTTCAGGGCGTCTTGGGTACTCGCTCGCTCGCACCCAAGAAACCGGACGTCCGCTCCGCGGCCGACTCTTGGCCTGATGCGCCTCCGGCGAATCAGGCTGCGGCCTAGCGGCCGCTTTTTCTTTTTTGTTTGCTGACCTTCGGAGTATATGGGCCGGGTCCAAGCACACAAGCCACTACGCTCCTGCGTCGCTCCGGGCCGGCGGTGGGAAAACTTTCTGGCCGCGCTCCTGCGTCGCTTATTTCGGCCACAAACTTTTCCCGCCCCCGCCCTGCGGGTTGCTGTGCCTGGCCCCGGCCCTGCTCATTTCATTGCGCCAGCAAACAAAAAACATGGGGGAAGACCCAAAGCGCGCAGCTGGCACCGCGGCCCCCGAAACCTTGGAACGAGGACAAGATCATGGACAAGATCACCGCCACCACCAACGCCGACACCGTCGCGGTGGCCATCCACTCCCTCGGCTTCACCCCCACCTCCTCGGTGGTGCTGATGCTGCTGGAAAACCACACCGTGGCAGCCACCCTGCGCCTCGACGCGCACCCCGAAGCCCCCGCCGATTTCTGGGCCGCCCAGGTTACCAACTACGTCGACCGCCTCAAGGGCGTCACCGGGGTGCTGCTGCTCAGCTTCGAAAATGACCGGGCGATGACCCCGGCCCAATACCGGGCCCTGAGCAGCGTCCTGGCCCGGACCGGCCGCCCCATCCACCACGCCCTGCTGATCCGCGGCGGATACCTCACCGACTACGAACACCGGAACCAGGACACGGTTCCCTTCGACATGGTCGCCACCTCGAACGCGGCGCTGGCGCTCATGCTTGGCACCGAGGGCAACCCGAAGCTTGCCGCCGACATCCCGCCCTGCACCACCAAGGATGCGGCGGCACAGGTTCAGCGCTTCACGGAAGAAGCCCGCCCGCTCGATGAGCAGGACCACCCCACCCGCATCAAGGTGCTCTACACCCTGGTCGGAATCACCACCGGGTACCGGGACACCGGAACCGTCACCCCATCACAGGCGGCCTGGCTGGCCGGGACCTGCGCGAACAAGGGACTGCGTGATTTGGTCTTCGCCTCGCTGGCTGTTGCCACACTGGATTTGGAAACCATGAGTGCCGCGCTTATGGGAGAGATCCCCCCGGATAGCTGGGAGCACTTCAGGAACGGAGCCGATGCCATCTACACCGCCCTCGAATACATCCCCCCGGAGCACCGCACCGACCTGCTGGCCGGGCTGGGCTGGACGCGCTGGATCGACGGGAAGGGCAGCGAAGCCATGGCCTTCCTGGACCTCGCCCGCACCACCAATCCCGGGCACCGCCTCACCAAGCTGCTGACCCGACTGATTGCCAGCGGCCAAATGCCCGATTCGGCAACCATCAAGCACTAAACCGTCGAAAAGGAGACCACCCACGGCCCGACACCCGCAGCGGGATGGAGCGAGAACAACAACCTCGCCCCGTCCCGCTCCTTGTGTCCACGAAAAAACGCCCGCCGGACCACTCCAATGTGTCGGCGTTCGTGCTGTACCAGTCGACCGCGCGGAACCGCTCCGGCCAAGTATCTTCCCGGGCTCACCATTTTCGGCGGCGGCCTCCTCCGCAAGCTCCCCCGGCCGCCGCACCCAGGCGCTACGCGCCGAACCCCGCAGGCACGGGCGAACCCACGCCGCTCCGCCCACCAACACCGCAGGGCCGAGGACAGCAGAATTATGCCGCTGCCGGCGAATCATCGGCTGCGCAGGCCTGCCCGGGAAGGACAGCGGTCTCGAGCCCGAAGGCCCGACATGCCCGGATTGCTGCGTCGCATCCAACGGAACACCACCGCAAGAGACCTTGCGAGAGCATCAAAATCGGCATGGACGACACATCCCCGGGTGCCGCATTCCCTAGACATGGCCTGCCCCGCGCCGTGGTCGGCGGTACCTTCACGGCGCCCCAATCACGTTCCCAAAGACCGCTTCCCAAGCCAACTTCTACCGTATGCACAGCGTACAAAAACCCTGAAAAGACGCGGTAAAACAATGGTTTTGACCCTCAAATGAGGGTAGAATTATGGCATAGCGAAAGGGCGGGAGGAGAGGGCAATGGCCATCACCATCTACACAAAGCCGGGATGCTTCGGATGCCGCAAGACGACCGAAAAATTCACCGAGGCACACGTGGACTTCACCGAAGTCGACCTCACCCAAGAACCGGCCGCCCTGGAATACGTCACCGAGGAACTCGGCTATTCCCAGGCACCGATCATCGTCGTGGATGACCAGTTCCACTGGTCGGGGCTCGACCCGACCAACATCGCCCGGGCCATCACGCTCACCCAACAGGAGATGGCGGGATGAGCTCCAAACCCGCTGCGGACGGAACCCCGCAAAAGCGGTTGAACTTCGATGTCCCCGAGGACCTCGCCCGAGAGTTCAAGGCCTACGCAGCCCTGAACGGCAAGACCCAGCGGGAACTTGTGCTCGGATTCATGCACCGCTGCGTCCGCCGCACACCACCGGCGGCAGACCGCCCACGGGAATCCCCGGCCGAACCCCGGGACAAGCAACCTCCACGCCCACCCACGCAACGGCCATAGCCGGCACGAACCGAAGCAAACACCGGCCAGACCGGGGAACGGCGGGGCCGCCGCCTATCGGTCTGTGGGAACATGCTTCCCCGGGAGAGCGCAATTCATGCTGTTTGCCTGATGCCGGGATCCGGTCCCGGAAGATGGCGAACGTGGGCAGTGCTCGTTTCCAAAATGTCGGTGGCCTCCGGTAGCTTCGCACCAACGGGACACCACCGGTGTCCCTGGCCCGAGGCGGAGGCACCATGACGATTTCCGGCGGACAGCACCAACCCCACCGCGACGGCCCAAGCACCTGAGGCCATCGCGCCGCAGGCACACGGGGGAGCAGACAATGATCCTCCTTCTAGCCGCAGGGATCCTGTGCCTCGCGCTGCTTCTGCAGCTCGCGGTCCATCCAATCCAGAGTGTCCTGGCCCTTGCCCGGATGCTCTGCACGGTGCTCGGAATCATCCTTCTGCTCACCGCCCTGGGCCGATTCTGGAATCACGAGTACCTGGCGGCGGCCGGCTGGATCCTGCCCGCAATGTTCCTGCTGTGGTGCACCAACAAGCTCTCACGCCAGGTGGCCTGATGCCAGAGGACCGTGAAACCCGCAGACGGAAGCTCACCGCCCGCCGATGCAACCCATTCAAGGGTTCCCGCACGCTTCCCCGACGGGCTCGCCGCAAATCATCGCGTTGCGGGACCGTCACCTGTGGCGGCCGCACGGAACACGGGACCGGATGACCGAGACCATGAGGGAGACGACAGAGACCGGGGTGAAGGGGAACGCGGAGCACCGCTTTTGGTCCAAGGTCATCCGCGGCCCACGCCCGGAACATTGCTGGATCTGGGTCGGCGCCATTGCCGATGACGGCTACGGCCGCTTCCACCTGGACGGTGCCTCGGTGCGCCCGCACCGATACAGCCTCGCCCTGGACCTGGGACTGGCCCACGCACAGCTGCCCGAGCTGATGCACGAATGCGACGTCCCCCTGTGTGTGAATCCCAGGCACCTGGGGATGGGCGACCGGCAGTCCAACATGGTCGATCGGCAACGCAAACTCCGCGCCGCCAACGGGTCCGGGCTGCGCTTCCGGGGACTGCCGCGTGCGGCCATGGCCGCACGCTCCCGCGCCCTGCGCGAAGACCTCCTGGCCCACGGATGGGATGCCCAACGCATCCATGCGATCAATACCGGCGCGCACGTCGAAGACCCCACCCTGTTCTGAACCAACCACCCAAATCCCTCCCACACACCGCCCGGCACCGGGGCCTACCGTGGTCGTTCTGTCGTGGTGTTGGCTGCCTCCAGCAGCACCCGCAGCTCCCCGGCGGACACCCCCAACCGTTGGGCCACCAACGCCCGGGATTCCCCGGTGGACAGCATCGCCACCACGATGCGTCCGCGCTCGATGTGATCGGCCTCCAGCGCCTGTTTGGCCTGGTCCAGAATCTGCCGCGCCTGCTCCTGTGCCGATGCCATCCGTGCTGCGGATTGGTCCTCCAGCACGAAGTATTCGGCCGCCTTTTCGAGCAGGAGCTCGTGGCGCTGGGTCATCTCCAACGCCTTGGTCCGCGCCTTTTCCCGGGCGGCCAGCGCCGCCGCCGATTTCCGTTCCCTGGCCACAGCTGCCCCTCCATCGAAACCTAACGGTCACCACAGGATAGCCCCGCCAACCACCTAGGACCAGGGGCTGCCGGTCCCGAATATTCCGGGCTTGGCTCCTGCGAACCGGACCGGCTGGCAAGACTGGCACCGGCATCCCGACCTGCATTCCCGTCCACCGTGCCGTCACACCCTCCATGCGTGGATAACCACCGGGGAATTGTGGAAAATCCGTGCCTCCGTGCCTCGGTTGCACACAGTCGAAGCCACCGTGGATAACGAAAAGCGTGTTACCCACCGCGCCTTCTCGTGTGCACAACCGCATCAACACCGTTGATGGCCAGAGCCCGGCACGATGCCGTTCACTGTTTCTCGTACCTCGGATGAACGGCATCGCTACTGGTTCGCCGAGGCTTCTGCTCCTTCGTCGGACTCGTCAAACCACCATGCTTTGTCACACCTCATGCATCCTTGATAAATGAGGTCCCCAGGTTCACACTGGGGGTGTGATGACCGTGCACAAACTCAGTGCGGGCGACGGCTATACCTACTACACCCGGGAAGTCGCCAGCGGTGATGAACTACGCACCAAAGACCGCGAGTTGGGGGAGTATTACCACCTCTCCGGCTACCCGCCGGGGCAGTGGGGCGGGCGCGGGGCAGAGCACCTCGAAATCTCAGGAATGGTCACCGAGGCGCAGATGCAACTCCTCTACGGCGAAGGCCTGCACCCCCGCTTTGGGGAGACCAGCGAGCTGACCGGGGAACCGTTCGGAAAGGACCTGGGGCAACGCTACAAGCGCTTCTCCCAAAAGGAAAACATTCTCCACAAACGCATCACGACCGTGCTGGGAGACTTCGAACGTCTGCAGCACCGTGCCCCGGATGTGGATGAACGCCGGCGCCTGCGGGCCAAGGTGGGCGCCCAATACTTCCGGGAACTGCACGGCCGCAACCCCGCCTCCACGGAAGAACTCGGTCGGTTTGTTGCCCAGCACATGCGTCCCGCGGCGCAGGCCGTCGCAGGTTTCGACTTGGTCTTCTCCCCACCCAAATCCGTGTCCTACCTGTGGGGCGTGGGAGGCGACAGAGTGCGCCTGGCCATCGAGCGGGCGCACCTGGACGCCGTGGAATCGACCATGGCCTACCTTGAGGACACCGCCGTCTATACCCGGCGGGGGAAGAACGGGGTGCGGCAGCAGGACGTCGCCGGCGGCCTGATCTACACCCGCTTCCGCCACTACGACTCCCGCGACGGGGACCCGCAGCTCCACGAGCATGTGGTGGTCTCCAACAAGGTGTTGGGCACCGATGAGAAATGGGGGACCCTGGATGGGGCGCTGCTGTACCAGTTCAACGTGGCCGCCAGCGAACACTACAACCGCCGGGTCATGGAGAACGTCTGCGAATCCCTGGGCGTGGCCACCACGATGCGCCCGGTGCCCGGGAAACGCCCGGTCACGGAGATCGCCGGCATCGACATGGCGGCCATCGAGGCGGCATCCTCCCGCCGCGGACAGATCCAATCGGCACTCGGATTACTGGCGGACAGGTTCCGGTCCGAGCATGGCTACGAGCCGAACCGCAAGCAAATGATCCACCTGAGCCAGCAGGCCACCCTCACCACCCGGGCGGACAAGAAACACGGGAAACCGCTGGCCGAGCTGGTGGAGGGCTGGCAGTTGAAGTTCGGCATCGGGCTGCGCCTTCCGGTCGGGGAAGCCGCACTCAAGCAGGCCCAACGGGCACGACGCCATCTGGGACTCCGCGCCCACCAGACATTATTTAGCCTCTCAGAGAAGACCCTGCAGGACCTCGCCGTAAGTGTGGTGCAGCGGCTCGAATCCGAACGCGCCGTTTGGGGAGAGCACCACGTCCAGGCCGAGGCTACCCGCCAACTCGGCTCCCTCGCCGGATCCCGGAGACTGCCCGACACCCTCGTATTCGCCCTCACAAACACCGTCCTGGAGCACCAATGTTTGTGCCTGACCCCGGATCTTCCGATCCCTGCGCCGGTGGCCGGGGCCATGACCGCGGTGCACAAATACCAGAAAGCCAAGCGCAAGCTCTACACCTCCCACGCCGTCCTGGCGGCCGAAAACGAGCTGCTGGCAGCCGCCCAACAAAGCGTCATCCCCGTGGCCACCCACGATCATTTCACCCGCGTCCTCGGCCAGATCGAGGGTCGGCTCGATGAGGGGCAACGGACGCTGGCCGAAGAATTCACCTGCAGTGACCGGCTGCTGAGGATCGGCATCGGTCCGGCCGGCACCGGGAAGACCATGGCCATGCGCCTGGTCGTGGACACCACCAGGACTGCCGGTGGCAGGGTCCTGGCCGTGGCCCCGACCGCAGCTGCGGCCGCCCTGCTGGGACGCGAGGTCGGCACCGAGGCGATGACGCTGGATGCCTTCGTCCTGGGCGCCAATGAACCCTCCGAACACTTTGTCCCCCTCAAACCAGGAGACATGCTCCTGCTCGATGAGGCGGGCATGGTCGGCACCGGGCTCTTCGCCCGGGCCGTGATCCTGGCCGCCGAGCACGGGGCCCTGATCCGGGCCATCGGCGATGACCGCCAACTCGGCGCCATCGGCTGCGGCGGGGCCCTGCGGCTGATCGACCAATATGAGCCGGCCGTGCGCCTGGAAACCGTGCACCGCTTCCGCCACCTTGACGGGACACCGAACGAGGAGGAAGCCGCCGCCAGCCTGACCCTGCGCCAAGCACCGTTGCTCGGGACCGATGACCCGTGGGCGTTCTACTGGGAGAACCAACGGATCATGGCCGGTGACACGGAATTGATGGAACACCACGTGTTTGCCGGATGGCAAAAAGACCAAAATGCCGGGCACCGCACGCTGATGATCGCCCCCAGCAACGCCCTTGTCGGCGCTCTGAACGACCGGGCGCAGGCCTACCGACTCCAGCTCGGTGAACTGAATGCTGGCACCAGCACCGACCTGCAAAACGGGGCACGGGCCCATGTGGGCGACGTGGTGGTAACCCGGCGCAATGACCGCCGCCTGATCGTGAACCGCGGGCACGACTTCGTGAAAAACAACGACGTCTGGACGGTCACCGGCATCCGGGACGACGGGGCGCTGGATGTACAGCACCGCGACCACCACGGCACAACCACCCTGCCCCCCGAATACGTTCGGACCCAAGTGGAGCTGGGATACGCCTCGACTATCCACCGGGCCCAGGGCATGACCTACGACAGTTCCCATGCCTTGCTGTCCGCCGGTCTGGACCGGGCACAGGCGTATGTGGCCACCAGCCGCGGACGCTACGGCAACAAGGTCTACGTGGCCCTGGAAGCCGGAGAACAAGCCCCAGACGTGTTGGCGCGGATCGCCGCGAACACCGCGGGGAACCTCAGCGCCCACGACACCTCCACGGCCGAACGAGCCCGGTCCCGCAGCATCGAACACCTGGGTGCCATCCACCGCGACCTCGTCGACCAAGCCCGGGAACAACGCCTGCGCACCCTCTTTGCGGACCAGGCCGGATCCCGGAAAGCCGAGCCGTACTTCCGCTCCACGGCGTGGGACGCCGTGGCCCACCACCTGGGGGTCGCCGAGGACCGCGGGCTGGACATGCCCCGGCTCATCCAAGATGCCCTGGAGGTGGGCCAAATCGAATCAGCACATGACCGCTCAGCCGTCATGGCGTGGAGGGTTGAACGACTCATGGAAAGCCGCGAACATGTCCTCGCCGAAGCCCGCCGCCCCCTCAAAGAGGTTTCCACCGAGCACCTCGAGCACCTGCGGGTTCTCGCCCTGGAGCGCCGCCGCAGCATCCTGGATGAACCTGTTGGCAGGCAGACCGCGGGGCTCAAACCCTGGCGGCACCGCCTTTACGGGCATCTGGGAGACGACGAACTCATCGCGCGGATCACCCGGGCCGAGGATGAACGGGACCGGCAGATCCCTTCCAACCCGGAGAACAGGACCCAGGAGCTCACGTGGGAATTGGATTCCCTGCGCCAGGAACAAGCGCTGCGGGGCACCATGCCCGAGGCTGTGCACCGGGCCGAGACCTTTGAACGTGAACGCACCGGCCGCATCCGCGGCGCCGACACTGTCCTGGAGCGGATCAACGGCGAACTGGAAGTGCGCTCCCTCATGGACCAGCGCGAACACGAAACACCGAAGGACCTGCCCGAATGGTTCGCCCCCACCGAGCACCTCTGGAAGCCCGAAACCCCCGCCGCATGGGCCGCGCAAATCCAGCAATACCGGGCCGTGGTGAAACGCGAATTCACCCGGGTGGGCGCCGAACTGGCCCAAAACCCGCCGGCCTGGCTCACCGATCTGGGACCGGTGCCCCGGCGCAGCGACCGACACCGGGACTGGTGCGACCTCGCGGCCGAAATCGCCGCCTACCGACACACCTACAACATCCCCGACAGCGAACCGCGCCTGGTCCCCAAGGAACACCGCAACAACGCGATCGCCCTGGACCTCAAGGCCCGGGCGACCTCGCTGCACAAACACAGCAGCCTCACCACCAGAGCGCCGTTGAACTTGGGGGAGCGGACCGCGGATCGCCTCGAGGCCGAGCTGGAGGCCCCCGGCACCGCACCCACGGCAGCCGAGGAAGCGATTGCCGAACTGCGCCGCCGCCGCACCGAGAAGCGGCAACCGGGCGCTGTGCCGTTCGCGGAGCAGGACGCGGGGAAGGAAGCCGTGCCCGCGGCGGCGCAGCCCGGTGACGAAGAGGGCGGGCCGCGCACCTTGCGGGAGCGGCTGGCCCGGCTCCAGGATTCACAGGCGCGGAAGGCCCGCGGAGTCCGGCGGCACGACGGCCCGGGAGCCGGCCCGGAGTCCGAGGGGCCACGGCTGGGCTGAGGCAGCGGAAACAGCACGTCCGGTGCCTCCGTGTGCGGGTGGCCCCGGGGGTGCTTCTACCAGGAGCGGATTCCCCACGCATTCGTGACGGCGACCATGGATGGCTCCCGGTTGCGGATATCTCTTCCCGCGTCCGCGTGTGCAACTTCAGCCAGTCCCAGGTCGGTCCGTCTCATCCAGTAGGCCCAGCAGATGCCGTTGCCGACCCTGGACCTGAAGCGGACGCCCGCGAGTTCGGTGCCGTCATCCAGCACCACGCTGCGAAGCCACTGTGCGATGCGCGTGGTCACGTCGCGATCATTGGAGTAGGTGGCGGACCTGTCGATTTCCTCGCGCCCGGTGAAGGCCTTGACCCCGGACGACGGTCCCAAGGACAGAGCGTCCAGCGTGGCTTGGTGTTCCATGTCGACCCATGGCCCGGCGGATTGGGGAACCGTGATGCGATGGATCAGGCGTGAATCTCTCCACGAGAACGGGAGGTGCCCTGGCTGCATGTGGCCGAGCTTCTCGAAATCAGCCTGGACCTCGCGCATGACCTCGTCGGGGTCCATGTCCCAGAGCGTTGCGAGCCGGCCCAGCTTTTTCTGGTGGCTGGGAACCATGCGCGCCCAGGCCAGGCATTCGCGAAAGGCCGTGTCGAGGGTGCCGGCAATGTAAACGGTGCGCCCCGGGGTGTCCCAGCGACTCCAGTCATCCCGCAGGCCATCGTCGTGGCGTTTCTCGGGGTTCAGGGCCCCGTAGGTGGCGTTGGCAATGCGGTACCCGGCGACCGGACCTTCAAGGAGGGCAAGGCCGGTCTTTTGGCAGATGCGCGTGCTCAACCCGAGAATCCTCCGGTGAGCATGGCGTTGGCCGCTGCCCGGGTCTCCTTGTACCTGTCTTCCATGATGGCCTCCACGGGGGAGTCCTCATCCAGCCAGGGGTTCGAGCCGATGAACCACAACCGTGCCACGTGTTCCCCGTGTGCCTCGGACAGCTCGGTCCACAGGCGGATTGCTGCCATGAGGCGTCGGACTGCCGCCTGGTTGGGTTCCGGGCCGTCTTCCTTGGCCCATTTGTGGGAGATTCGGCGGTCCTTGCTGCCGGCCAGTCCGGCGACCAGGGTCGGTCCCAGTCCGGCGTTGAGCCGGCGTACGATTTCCCGGATGCCGAGTTCATTGGTGCGGACCGCTGCGGATCCCACGACTGCGTCGATGGACATGGTTGGCCTCCCTTGGTGGTTCACGTACCTTCATTCTACCCATGAAGCCTATTAAAATCTACATAGAAGCTACATCGATCAGCACCTTCTGGTGATGACATTGGCCGGTTTCCACGTGTTGCCCGGTCACCAGGCCGCACCTTGGCAGCATCTTGGGTAGTCCACGACACCGGGAGAGAAACTCACGTGCCGCCCTGGGTGGCAAGCCAGGCCTGGAACGCCTCACGATCGGCGCCGCCGGTGTCCGGTGGATGCGGTTCCCGGTGGGTGCCCAGGCAATTGCCCCACCCGGCGGCCTTGTCGCTCGATAGCCGTGCGATCGTGGGGTGAAGGATCCGTTCGTGCCAATATGCCGGGGCGTCGTCGGGTTCCTCCAGGCCGCAGTATGCTGCCTGCCACGCCACGAACACGGCAACCAATTCCTGGACGACGGCGCGGTGGCGGAACCAGCATGGCGGGATCACGTGTTCCTCCACCCCGGGGTAGGTGTCGTTGTACCAACCGATCCAGTCGTAGAGCTGGCCGAGGATCTTGCCCCGCTGCTTTTCGGACCCGTCCTTCAGGTTCCACGGGGCGGAGTCTTGTTGATCGGGGGAGCTGCTCGGTCTCTCCAGGTGCTTGACCAGCGCGGCGAGCGTCTTCTGCTGGTCCTGCATCATCGCATGGAGATACTCGATCTTGGCGTCGTGCTCCAGGACGACTTCTTCGATCGTGCCCTCAGGTTCCGCGGCGGGCGAGCCGTTCCCCGATCCTTCCGATGAATCCTCCGTGCCCATGGCCATGCGCCCCCGCCCCGGGTTCCCCATCGGCGAAGAGCTTCCCGCACATCAATTCCGCCTGCCGGCTTTGTTCCTCGAGTTCCTTCCAGTCCTTGCGTTCCCACAACGGGTGCATCCGCCCCACGAAGGGCGGCAGGTTCCGATACACCACCAACGCCTCCCCGACGCGCAGGTGCTTGATCTCCTCGGCCTTCATCACCTGCACCTCTTCGAAGCTGGTGGTCGTGGATCCGCCGTTGCGGCCGGTGGAGTGGCTGCTCCGCTGCCGGTGCCTGGTGCCCATTTCCGCCGCATAGTCCCTCAACGCCTCCCGCTTGAGCCCGGGCATCAGGATGATGACGTTGGCGGTCTCCTGGATGGCCCTGGCCGCGTCGGTTCCCCACCGGGCCTCGTTCTGGGCAAAGGACTGCGAAAAGCCCAGCACTCGGATGCCGCGTCCGCCGGATTCGGAGAGCACCGCCGGCATGTCGCGGATGGCCGCGACATTGGGGGCCTCGTCCAGGAACATGGTGAACACCGGCCACAGCCGGCCCCCGGCCCGCTGCTGGGACAAACCCTTGGCAGCACGGAACACGAAGTCGGTGAACATCGTCACCAATGGCGCCAGCGGGGAGGCGTCCCCGTCGGCGATCACATACAGGGTGTTGCGTCCGGCCAGGAATTCCTGGGCGTCGAAGGCTGTCCGCTCCCCGGGAACCAACAGTGAGAGCACCCGGCTGGAAGCCAGGGGTTCAAAGAGTCCCTGGAGGGTCATCTTGATGCCGTCCACCGCCTCCCCGGCACGCGAGGAGCGCAGGTCCACCAGCCGGGCCACAAAGGATTCCGGGGCTCCGTTGCGACGCAGGATCTCCACCGGCTCGGCGTCGGTAAAGTCCGAGGCCCAACGCATGACATCGCGCAGGTCCTTGCCCTCCAAGGCCGCGGCGTGCAGGAGTCGTCCCAGGACGGCGGCGGCCTGGTCGGCGAACCAGTCCCCGTTTTTCACGTTGCCTCGGGAGGTGGCCCGGGCCCAGGCCTTGCCGCGGGCCAGGGCCTCGTTTTCGTCCTGGCATCCGTGCACCGGGTTCCACAGGACCTGGTGGGGCCAGCCGGTGATTTGTTCCAGGTCGAAGGCGAGCACCTGGCCGGCCTCCAGCCGGGGGATAGCGGTGTGGGTGAGGACATCTACCTTGGTGGAAGTTGCCAGCACCGGGCCCGGCGCCGAGAGGATGCCGGGGGCGACGATGGTGAGGGTCTTGCCGGCGCGGGCAGGGGCGTAGGTCCAGCAGGAATCCTCGAACTGCATATACAGCGGCTTCCTCCCCTGGGGTGTGGCTGCCATGGACACCACGAGGTCCTTGTCCTTGGTTCCGGCAGGGACCCGCAGGGCCTTGCGCGCATACCTGGCGGCGCGACGCAGGGACAGCGCGCGCAGGGTGGCGGGGGAGGGACCCGGTCCGTCCTTGCGGGTTCGCAGGTTTTTGGTGCCTTCAACGAGGAGCGCCGCCATCAGGACCAGGGCGATGAACAATCCGACGGCGATGAAGGTGGAGGCGACGGGCCACTGAACTTGGCCTTGCGCGAGGCCCGCACCGAGGTCTCGGGCGTTCCAGGTGATGGCCGATCCCGTGGGCGTGAGTGCCTCGCCCAGGTTCAGCGCCGCATAGGGGACCGTGAGAAGCAGGGCCAGTATCAGCAGCGGGCCCATCGCGGTGCCCCGTGGATTAGATGCGGGCATGTTGCATCTGCTTCATTGCTGCGTCGGTGTCGGTGAGCGTGACCTCGCTGGGGCTGCGCAGGTGCCTGGCCCTGATGGGCACCTCACTGCCGATTTTCAGCAGGCAGCTCCCGGTGGGCATCTTCAGGATGTCTAGGTAGCTGGAGGCCGGCAAGTCATACATGTCCAGGACCGCCCGGGCGTCGGCCGGTTTTTTCTGCTGGTAAATGAAGATGGTGTCGCATTCCTTGATGATGGCTTGGGCCGTGGAGCCTTCGGGAACATCGCTGATGTGGTGGAACGCGAAGTGGCTGGACAGGCCCAGGGCGCGGGAGAGCTTGAGGTTCCGGGCAATCACCTCGGCGACGGTGCCGCGCACCAAGTGCCAGGCCTCCTCGACCAAAAGGTGCGTGGGCCTGTTTTGGGTGCGGCGGTGCAGCATGTTCGCCAGCCAGGTGTTCACCAGCGTCATCACGATGGCCAGCGCGGGGCCCGATTCGGGAAGGTTGGACACGTCGAACACCGTCAGGCCCTCGCCGAGTTGGACGTCGGGGGAGGTTTCCCCGTCGATGAGCCCGGCGAGGTCGTCGCTGATCAGCCGTTCGAGTTCGAAGGCAATCTCCAGGCCCCAACCGCGCAGTTCGGCGCGCGGGACCTCAACCTCGGCTGCGTCCTGTTCGTCCGGGTGCAGCAGGGCGTCCAAGACGTGGCTGATGGTCGCCACGTATCCGTGGTCGGTGGCGGTGTGTAGCGCACGGCGGTGGGCGGTGCGCAACGCCTTTCCTTCAAAGGGGGACAAGGAGCGGCCGAGGGCTTCCTCGGTGACTGCCCGCAGCAACATGGATTGCCCGGCCGGGGACCCGGTGTTGCGCTCGTCTTGGTCCCCGGTCCCGATCCGGGGGTCCAGGATGTTGATGCAGGATCCACCGCCGCCGATCCTGAAGATGATCGGTTCGCGGCCCAGGTGCCGGCACAGGGGAGCGTATTCCCCTTCGAGGGTGTTTTTCTGGAGTTTCTTGTCCAGGACGACGATGTCGCGGCCCAGGATCAGGGGACGGAGCAGTCCCCAGGTTTTCATGGCGGAGCTTTTCCCGGATCCGAGATCCCCGATGTAGCAGACGTTGGGGTTTTGGACGGTGTGTCCGTAGGCGAAGAAGGGGTCGTGGCTGATGATCCAGCCGGTGCTGGTGTCGAGGCCGAAGATCAGTCCCTTGTGGTTGGTGGGGGGAGCGGCAACGGCCAGCAGGCTGGCTTCCATTTGCCGGGTGGAGGACGGGGCACCGGGAGGGGCCGGGTCGTAGAGTCCGAGCTTGGAGCCGGTGGACAGTCGTCGGTGGGCGTGCCACCGCAGACTGTTGTCCCCATGGGAGGCACTCTGGGGTTCCGGGGGTCGGGGTTTCTTGCCGCGTCGGTCACGGCCCTTGGCCGCCGCGCCACTGTCTGTTGCCTTGGATGGCAGGCTGCCCTGTTGGGGCGTCGGCATTTGCTCGGTGGTATCTCGTGCCTGGCTGTTTCGTCGACTGCGGCGCCGCGCTCCCCTGACTTTGGAAATCGCGTGGTCCTGGTGCTTTTTGCTCGTCCGTTTGTTCTGGGTCAGGCTCATGTCCGGATTCCCCGTCCCAGGGGAAGGACGACGGCCAGGGCCAGATCCTGTTTGAGATCCAGCCATTCGATGTGCCGCACCCCGGCATTTGAGGCGGCCGCTTCCAAATGCGTGGCGACCGACTCCAGCTGGTCCTCGCGCTCCACCGTATAGCTCAGGTACGCGGCCCATGACGCCCCGTGATGTCCCTGGCCGGGCATCAAGTCCAGGGCCCGCTGCTCGGAAGCACCGAGCATCACCTCGTCCGTGCCATCAGAGATCGTGCCCTTCTTGGCCCGTTCCCGCTTTTTCGCATAGTCCCTCGTCCGGTGCCGGCGTGCCTTGACGCGCGCTTGCTGGCTGTCCTCCAGCGCGTTGATCCACGACACCGAGTGGATCACCGGAGGATAGATCCCCGAGACCAAGTGCTTCAGCGCCTGGACCGGAAGTTCGCCAACCTCGAACCCGTCGCGCGGGATATAGCCGACCCTGGTGAACCCTTTCCCGTTGACCTGCACCCCGTGCCTGGACGCGTTGGCATCAAGGCACTGCCACACCTTCTCAATGGGGGCGGCCGCGTAGTCGTCGATGGCGTAGGTGTAGGGGTCTTGGCAGTGGGCGAAGAGGGACGCGACCAGGGAATGGTCCAGCGGGCGGAAGGCGGTGATGGCGTTCAGGGAGACCGCCAGTTCCATGATGGCCCGTGCCTCGTTGACGATGGCCCGGTAGGTGCCCTCGAGGCCGCCGCCGTGGGCCGTGCCCATACGGCTCAGGATCACGGAGGAATTGAATCTGAGCACCACATAGGAGCGGTGTTGCTCGGCCCGTGCGTCGGCTTCCAGGCAGAGGTCTTGGTAGGAGCGCAGTACCTCGTCGTTCGCGTCGGGGGAGATGTAGGCGGCCAGCCATTGGGTGTGGTCGGTGATGTCGGAGGGCACGGAGCGGGCGAAAGACTGGACGTGGCTGACCGGGGAGGTGCGCCGGGCGCAACGCGCCAACACCTGCCCCCACCCAATATGGGATGCGTCCTCGAAGTCTTCCTCCTGGACCCCGCTGGCCGCGCCCTGGACCTCCAGAATGATCGTGTAGTAGGAGGTGCCTCCGGCTTGCTGGCGGAATATCGTGGCGCGGTCCCGGGCCGAAAAGGGAACCTCGGTGATCCGCACGTCCCCTACCATCACAGGGGCGTTATCCTGGATTCCCTTTTTGGCCCTGGCCGGTATCGCTCCCGGCTGCGTTCCGGTGCCTGGTGTCTCGGGGTCAAAGACGTTTCGTCCGGTGCGGCGACGGTAGAAGGAATAGAAACGTTCAACCAGCAGTCCGGCGGGGCTGCGTCCGCCCCAGATGGAAGCCGGCGAACTCACCGCCACCCCGGCGACACCCACCAGAATGGCGAGGAAGAATGTTCCGAGGTTGTCCCCTCCGGAGAAGCCAATGACCAGAGCGAGCAGCAAGCTGGTCAGTGCGAGGGCCCATTCGTAGACGGTTCGTCCTCCGGCGTCGCGCGCGCGGATTTCCCCGCCGAGGATGACACTTCGGGACATGGCTATTCCCCCCAATTCTTGGGAATCATGGCATCGGAGGCCTCGCGTGCGCGTCGGGCGCCTTCCCGCCCGGCATGCAAGGCTCCAACGGCGCCGGCCTGTAAGGGGGTCACCGAGGCGCGGGCCACGGAGCCGACCGCGCCGCCCAAGGTGCTGCCGACCGACCGTATCTTGGTGCCCGGGGCGGCGCCGCCGCGTTGGTTTGGCGGTCCGGCCGGCGGTCCGCCCGGGGATGCGTCCCCGGCAGGGGTGGTTCCGGGACCGACCACCGGTGAAGTGGGTGAAGGTGCCGGTGTCTCACCCGCTGGTTTCTTCGGGTGCTGCGGAGCCGTCGTGTCGTCGGGGCCCCCACTATTTCCCTGGTGCCGAGGTCCCTGGGGAGCGGGGGAGCTATTGGCCCTGCCGGCGTTGCCATTGGTGCTGTGGCTTCCGCCGGCCTGCGCGAGTTGCCCGGGCCGGGGTGCAGGCCCGGGGCCCGGCTGGGGCGGTGGGACCGGTGGGGGCCCTCCGGAGCCGGGTCCGCCTCCGGGATCACCGGAACGTGCCGCGCCCGTTCGGGGACCCCAAGATCCCCCGCTTCCCTGTCGGCCGGAGGATGCGGCTCCGCCGCGCTTGGAAGAGATGGAGCGCGACACCGCGGCACCGGCACCTGCGGCCAGCGCGGCTCCGGCCACGTTGGGACCTCCGCCAAACTGGAAATCACCGGCCGGCATCGCGGGCATCAGCCTAAAGATCGCGGCCGGGGCAAACAATACGGCGATCAACACCATGGCCGTCACCGCGAGGCTGACCGCGGTAGACAGGACGCTATCTGCTCCGGCGGTGAGGGCTTCCTGGTGCGCGAGGATCCAAAAGATGCCACCCAGGAGCAGGTACAAGACGGGTTTGAGGAACATCAGCCCCAGCACGGTGGTGCCGATCTTGAGGGCATAGGGCCTGGTGCGGGGGTGGATGAACATGCCCACCAGCAACGCCAGGGCCAGCGCGGCGGAGGCCTGCAGGAAGGGGACCATGGCCAGGTAGATCAATACGCCCCACGAACCAATCAGCAACAGCCCGAAGAAGAGCAGTGCGATCAGGGGTCCGAACCAATCTGTGGCTTCCAGGGCGCCAAAGCGCGCGATGACGGCAATGAAGTCGGTGACCTGGGAACCGGCGAAGACTCCCGTCCCCGCAGCGAGGCCGGAAGACCAAATGCCGAGTTGGTGCATCAAGGGTGGCCCCCAAATGGCCAGGATCGCCCCTCCCGGTGCGTAGTACATGAGGGCGTTTTGGTAGGTATCGTCGGACATTTCCCCGCGGCTGTAGGAATGGTGGAGGGCGAAGATCATCAGGCCCATGAGCACAAGCCCGACACCGGCGAAGGTCGCCCACATGCTCCGGAATCCTGCGTCCCCGGCATCAAAGGACGAGACGGTGGTTATTTGCTCGAGAACCTTCTGGGTGGAGTTCACGCTTTCGGCCTTGGCCGTGTTGGCCATGCTTTCAAGCTCCGACTTCGGATCGGCGATGAACTTCACCACGGTGATTCCTCCCTCGGTAAGCCCGAGGACCAGGCGACCGCCCGGTGTCTGCTGGAGAGCAATTTTTACCAAGGGGCCCGCGGCGATCTTAAAGGCGGCAACTAGATTCTTTGACACGCACCTATGCGTGGCTAGAACTGAGGCACCTTCCCTTCTCAGTGCTTTGCAGATGCCCATAGGTATGAACGCCATTCCGAGCGCGTGTTCGGCCGTCGGCCACACATGAACGGAAGCCCGTCTGACCAGATCTTCGCAGGCAGCACCCTTGCCAAGCAGGCTATAGAACAGGAAGTCGCCGCACCGTTCCTTGGCGTTTCCGCTGATGATGGCGTCCCGGATTTCCAGCTTCTGCGCCGGTTCCAGTTTTTGGAATCTCTTCCATTGATCCGGAGTCATGCTTGCAGGAACCTCGTCGGCAGCCAGGGCAATGGGTGCCGACGCCAGCTGAAGCGCAAAGACGGCGGAGAACACCAAAACCACGACTTGGATGAACCTAGCGTGTTGCATTGTTCACCACCATCCATCCTTCACGACTGACTGTCTGTCCATCGTCGGCCGTGAACAGTGCGTTGATGATCTCTGGAATCATGGCAGGAGCCGTATCGGTCTGCAGTTCGAGACTGAGGAGTTCTGTTGATTCGAGGCTGGGGTTCGAAGCAATTTTCCAATCTCCGTTCTGCCATACGACCTCAACAGGAGCGGCCTGAACCATGACGGATGGATCGCTCTCTGGATAATGAAGCGTGCTCACGTCGGACACAATTAGCCGAGCTGACTTGCCTTTCTCGCATTCCAAGGGCTTGAATATCCCGAGAGACTTTATGTCAGCAGAAACAAAGTTCCCCTTGCYATACTGCTCCACAAGTTCATCCGTGATTTCGATCCTTGATTCGACTGCCTCTGGATCGGCTGAAATTAGAAGCAGCGTTTCGCGGACTCTTGGCCAATTTGAATCTGTCGTTTGAAGCGTCTTGCGGTAGTTGATGGCTGCGGCGTAGGCGCCCTCGCATGTCGGGGGATAACCGATGGGTGTCACTCCGTCGGGGCCCAGCGCAGTGCCGCCCTCGCCGGCGGCCACCGGGGAGATCTCGAACCCCTCGGGATTGGTTCCCAGGGAGGCCCCCGGGTTTGGTGTGTTGTCACGTTTCCCGGACAGCATGATGCTCGCCGTGACGACGGAGGCGGCCAGCAGCACCAAGATGGTGATCACCAGGGCCCGCTTCCTGGTCATGGCTACAGCATCCCCGCCACAGCCAGGAGTGCGCCGAGGATGATGCCGGCGATCGCCGTGCCGAAGAACGCGATCGCGGAACGCTTGGCGCCGGCGGACCCGTCTTCGACGTCATCGATGTTGCCGCGTTGCCCGGCCAGTCCCCACTTGGTCAGGTTCCAGAGGAAAGCCGCTGCGATGACTGCCAGGCCCAGGGCCCAGATGGCACCCAGGACCAGGGTGACCATGTTGGAGAACCTCACGCCCAGCAGTTCCAGGTTGGGGGTGACCCCGTCCAGCGGGTTCGGGCCCGCCGCCAAGGGGCCTTGAAGCAGGAAATCCGTGAGGTGTGGGTGGGGGTTCATCAGCTTCGTGTTCCTTTCAAAGCCGGGTTCTTCTTCTCATCCAGCGCCCAGGCGTAAAGCCCGTCGGCGATGCGTGCACAGACCCGTTCAAAGGCCCTGCGGGTGTCGTCGCTGACCAGTTGCCAGTCGATGATGGCCCCGGTGTCCAGAGCCGGGTCAAAGGGGATGTCCACAAGGTGGCCGCGGTCCCCGATCGCCTCGGCAACAAGGTCACGCAGGCGCTGCTGTTCCTTCGGGTCAGCTTGGGTGCGCTGGGATCCGGGGGTGATCACGATGACCGCGCGCCGGCACAGTTCCTCATAGCGGGGGGTCCTGTCCATGTCGCTCATGGATTCGAGTTGCTCGATCATCCGCAGCATGGAGGCCACCGAGTTTTGCTTCAGGGTCACCGGGATCACCAGTTGGTCGGTCTCATCGAGGCAGGCGAGCCAGTTGGCGGCGCGGGTGTTGTTGCCCGAATCCACGACGACGATGTTGTAGAACCGTTCCACCACGGTGCGGATGGCGTTGAATTCGGTGTTCCCGATCATTTTCATCCGCTCGGGATCCTCATCGGAGATCAATGCCGCGAAGCGGTTGTTGCCCTGGTGCCGCGTGTAGAAGGACAGGTCGCCCTTGCGGGTGTGCTCCGCTTGGAGGTTGGGCAGCTCCTGAAGCAGGTCGCAGACGGTGGTGCGCGATCCGTTGGAGTTGGTCCTGATGCCCAGGGACCCCATGGTTTCGTTGTTGTCCCACACCAGGGTGTCCAGGGTGCTGTGGATCCCGAAGGTGGAGCCGATCCCCACGCTGAGCATCGTTTTGCCGGCCCCTCCCAGGGGCTGGACGACAAACACGGTCATGGGCCGGGGGAAGACCCGTTGGATCGTGGAGATGTCGTTGCGCCGTTCAAGCTCGTCCTTGCCGGCGGCGGGTTTCCAGAGTCCCGCGGTGAGGGTTCTGGCCCAGCGTTGCCATCCGTCGCCGGCCGGCAGTTGCTGGTCCACGTTCTCGTCCTTCAGGACCGCGGCGCTCCTGCGTCCCCGGACCAAGCCGGCGGGTGCAGTGGCCGGGGGAGGACTGGAGGGTGGGGATTGCTGGTCTGAGAAGTGGTTGTCCTCGTCGGGAGGTTTTTCGGGTGGTTCGGCGAGGGGTGTGAGTGCGGCCACGGCCGCAGTGCGTCGTCGAGCCGTTCCCGGCCAGTCAGGTTCCACGGCCATGATGCCCTCCTTATGCCTCGTGGCCCTAGAGTATCACCAGGCCTAGGGATAGTCTCTAGGTCAAAGAGATGAAACTTTTTGGCGGAGGCACGTGGACGCAAATGATCAATCGCAGAACACTCATCGGCGGGGGAGCGGGACTGGTCCTCGGCGGCCTGGCCATCCCCCTCTTCCTGGGCCCGGGACCACACCATGACCAGTCTCCGGGGACCGTGGGTCCCGGGTGCACCCCCACGGGCCAGGGCTTGCGAGCCCAAGCCGTGCCGCGCCAAGAGTGGGTGCCCGCCCTGGAGGCCGCGGCGCGGGTGGCGGGGATCCCGGCCCAGTTCCTCGCCGCACAGATCGAGGCCGAATCCGGCTGGAACCCCGAGGCGGTCAGTGCCGCCGGCGCCCGCGGGCTGGCCCAGTTCATGCCCGGCACCTGGGACCAGTACGGCAACGGGGCCGATCCCTTTGACCCCGTCGCCGGCATCCGGGCCCAGGGCCGTTACCTGCACGACCTGCGCGGGAGAATCGCGGGGATCACGGGGCAGGACCCGCAGCGTTTGGTGTTCGCCGCCTACAACGCCGGCCCGGGCACGGTGCTCAAGTATGCGGGGATCCCGCCATTCCGGGAAACCCAAAGCTACGTGGCCAAGATCCTTGACCTTGCCCAGCGCGTCTACAGCGCCGAGTGCGCCGGCACCGGGCCCCTGGAGTTGCGGCCCGGGAAGGGAGCATGGGTCCACCCGCTGCCGCACAGCCGGCTCACCAGCGGATACGGGCCCCGGCCCTGCCCGGCCGGGGCGGCCTGCAATCCGTGGACCACCTTCCACTTCGGCCTGGATTTCTCCACCGGCCGCGGAAGGGCCACGGGCCGGGGAGCGATGGTGGTTGCGCCCACCGCGCTGCGCATCACCCTCGTCCAGGAGCTGGCCGGAGGCTACGGGTCGCGCATCATGGCCCGCTGCCTGCTGGAGCCCGGCTACATCTTCGACTTCCACCACTTCGCCCTCGGCTCCATGCTCGTGCACCCGCAGCAGGAGATCGAGGCCGGAACGGGGCTGGGGATCGAGGGGAACACCGGGAACTCGACGGCGGCACACTTGCATTTCCAGGTGATCAAGCCCGAATCGAACGACCGGCAGATGATCCACGCCGACACCATTGACCCGACCCCGATACTCGTTGAAAAGGGCATCTTGTGAACCTCACCCGCCGCGCACTGCTTAGCGCCACGACCCTTGCCTTCCTGGCAGGCTGTGCACGAGAGCCGGACCCGCCACCGGCAGCACGACAGCCACCCGGAACCCCGATGCCGACTCACGGCGCCTCTCCAACCGGGCTGCAGGTTCCGGCCCAGCGGCAGGCCGCCCTCGAGGCCCTGGAAATCATGACGACCTGGCACACCGAAACGGACGCCACCCAGACGGAGGCGGATCTGCGGGCGCGCGCCTATTTCACCCGGGACCTGGCCGCCACGATCACCGCCCCGGAGCGCAACGGCGCCGGCGGGGAATGGTTCGCCCACCCACGCAGCGTGTCCGTGCCGCAGGTCATCGACGTGGAAGGAACCGATTCCCTCCAGCCAGGACTTCTGGCCTTCGAGGTCACCTGGGACTGGATGGATGCGGCAGGGAACACCACCCCCGGTGCCTCGGTCCGTCTCTACAGCCTCGCCATGGCCAACACTCCGCGGGGGTGGAAGATCAGCGACTACACCTATGAGGAATACCCCCGGCACGGCTGAAACCGTACTGAGGGAAGAGGCCCTCGAGCCCAAGATTTCGGCGAGAATGGGGGAACCCGCCCTGGCTTCATCCCAGCCGGCTACACACCAGCGGCGGCGCAACCTTTACCTGCCAACAGGAAGAGCCCGGATCGTGCCACCACCGACGACACACCTGCTGCCACGACTGGTGTCCCATGTCCTGGCCCCCACCGTCCTGGTTACCATCCTGCTGGCCCTGGCCCCGCTGCGGTTTCCCGAGGTTTCTTGGGGGCAGGCGTTGTTGGCCACCACCTTCACCACGCTGATTCCGTGGGCCGTCCTGGTGTGGGCGCGGGGCAGGGGCCGGGTCACAGATGTCCATGTGACCCGGCGCGAACAACGCTGGCCGCTGTTGCTGGTCGCGCTGGCCTCCATCCTGGCCGGCCTGGTGTTGCTGGTGGCAATGCAGGCCGAGCCGGTCATGATCCGCGAGGTCCTATTGATCCTGGCCGGGCTGCTGGTCACCGGTGCCATTACGCTGGCGTGGAAGATTTCCATCCACGTGGCCGTGGCCGCCTTCGTCTTCCTCCATGCCTTCGCCGAGCAACCCTACGGGCCCTACCTGGCGGTGGCCATGGTCGCGACCACCAGCTGGGCCCGGGTCCAGTTGAGCCATCACACCAGCAGCCAGGTCTTCGCCGGTGCCGTCATTGGCGCGCTAGTCGGGATGCTCGGCTTGCTGCCGGTGCTCCGGTGAGACATCCCCGTGGATTTGCCGGCGGGCGACAAAGGCCAGCGTGACGCCCGTGGCGACCAGGATGATCGCCGGATACAAGACCAGGTCAACAACCATCGCATAGCCGGGATCGAGTAGCTCACCCAGATGGGCCACGGGGACCAGGGGCACCAGCATGAACCCGATCGCCATGAACCGCTTTGCCGATCCCAGCAAGCCGGGACTTTCCACGGAGGCACGGAGCATCGGCCTTGCCAGCACGGCAGCGACAAACCCGGGGTAGAGGTAGCTCAAGACCTTGTACAGCACGATCAGGGGATCGTCCCGGAAGGGATTCAACCCCATGGCCGAGTATGCCGGAGCGGCGGCGATGAAGGTGGCCGTCATGGCCGCCGCTCCCGCGCCCAGGACCATCGCCCCGACGGTGCCGTGAAGCAGCCGGTGCAAGTCGCGGCGCCCCAGACCCAACGCGACCTCGGCCCCGCCGAGCCAGAAGATCACCAAGAAGCCGACGTGCGACAGAAGGTTGGCGATGTTCCTGCCGCCCAGCAGCGCATCGACCGAGAGGTAGACAACGGCGACGCTCAGCCACAGCACCAGGGCCATCACCACGTGGGCCAGCCACATCCGCACCCTGGCCGCCTCGCGCAGCGCGCCAGGGGCCCTGATGACGGCCAGGATACTGAACACCACGGCCAGAATGCCGGCGACCAGGTCACCCATGTTTATCACCCCAGGTGGTTGATAAAGTCCTGCGTCCGTTGTTCCCGCACGATGGCGGCATGGATTCGTGTCTCCACGAGTTGGAGGCGTTCGACCTTCCCCAACCCCTGGAGCCACTGCACACGTTCATCGGCCACCCATCCCGCCTCCGCAGGGGTCAGCAGGTGGGCTGCCGTGAACGCCGAAACCCTCGGAACATCAGCGTACTGCGCAGCGAGCAGCGCCAGGTCCAACCGCAACGGGCCATTGAGCATTTTCGAGAGCCCGGGGTTGCTGATCGGGCCGGCTGCCTGCAGGTGCTTGCGCAGCCCGCCGTCCGGGTCGATGCTGTCGATCCATTGCCGGCTGGTCTCCCCGAAATGGGTGGGACCCAGCGAGGACTCGCTGACCGGTTCGCCGAGTTCGAGCGCGGCACTGGCGCGCAGCAGGTGCTCCCACTGGATGAAGGCACCGACCTCGCGCCGGTCCGGGCGGGACGGTTCGAGATCTTCGTGGCCCTTGAAGGAGCGCAGCTGCTCGAGGGGGTTGAGGTCCAGGGCACGGGCGACCTTGATGATCGTCACGGCTTGGACCCGGTCACCGGCCAGTTGCTGGATGATGCGGATCCGCGAAAAGCCGGCTTGCCTGGATAGCACCGTCAGACCGATGCCGGGCGCGACCGAGTCGAGCCAGTGCACGACATCGGTCTTAGTCAGGATCACAATTGCTTCCCCTCGAGGAGCTTTTTCCTCTAATCTAGCCGATGGCATGCCCTTGCCGCGATACGGGAAGGGAGCCTTTCCGCGAGTGGTTTCCATGGCAGTAGTCTTGAAGCATTTGGCTCTCCGTCCCGGGCCGAACAGACAGAAGTAGCTGGTTCGCGGGAACCCATTCCAAAAGGAAGAAGAGGATACATCGGCGCCACACCGGTGCCCAGCAGGTAGCTGACCGGCAATTGGGACGCGGCGGACTCATGGTCCTGCAATCCGGGGCTGTGGCCAGATCTGTCCGATTCGTCGTGCCTCAGATAGGAATAGCCGTGTGGCGGCGCGTGTTTCTGGTGTTGTCTCATTGTCGTGGACATCGGTTCAAGTCGCTTCCTGGGCATCGGTGGTGTGCTGCTGATCAAGGGCTACCTGCGATATCTGCCCGAGGGGGATGTCGACGGGCCGAAGGTGTGGATCAGCGGATCCCCCCGGATCCGGGGTATTTCGACACTGTTCACCTGCCCGAAGGCACACAAGTCCCCCCCGGCGCATGCTGAGGGGGCAATCCAGCCACTGGCCTTTCCGTTGTTCCGGAGTATTTTCAGTCATTCACTGGTTCATCCCCGGGCAAGTCGGATCGATCTTTTTATCGGATGCGCAGCCCAACTGTTAAGACGTTGACCCTGGCCCGCCGCTGGTCTAGCGTGGCGTGAATCAGCTGCCCGTCCCGGGCACCGGAGGAAGAGAGGCCCAGCCATGACAACACCGACACAGACCATCAGCCCATGGCCGAGCACCCGAAAAGGGGATACCGCCCATCCGGTGCGGACCCTGCAGTGGCTGCTGCGCCAACACGGGCACCCGCTGCTGGTGGATGGAGACTTCGGTCCCATCACCGACGCCGCCGTCCGGGCGTTCCAGAGCAGCAAGGGACTGTATGTGGACGGGATCGTGGGCCCCAAGACATGGCCGGTGGTAGTGGTCACCGTCCGGCAGGGAAGCACCGGAGATGCCGTCAAGGGGGTGCAGGAGGAATTCCAGTTCCGCAATCTCTCGAGTGATCCGAACAAGGGACTGAAGATCGACGGCATTTTCGGGCCCAAGACGGACGGGGCTGTGCGCGGCTTCCAGTCGGCGCTGGAGTTGGTGGTGGATGGCATTGTGGGACCGATTACCTGGCGGGCACTGGTCAGTGGAATGCTGGCCGGCTGACGGCCGGCTCGGAATTCGATACTCATCCGGGTACTGCCCGGCGTGCGGGGTTTAACCCGGAGCAGGTCAAGGTCGCTTGAGTTCTCGTGATCGCTGCAACGCCCCGTCCCCAAAATCCGACGGTTAGACTGAAGTTACGTCAGGGATTTGCCTCGGAACCGCAAGGTTCCGGGGCAAATCCCCATTTTGGGCCGAAAAATGTAGCCACTAAAATATTCATGAAAAGCCTTCCAATCTCCACGCATAAGATGTAATTTGTTGTCATGGAACAAGGCACCAAGGCCATGCATGTAGCCATCAATACCTCCCGCAGGGTCAACAAGGCCGGCGTGGAGGTCGAATACCGGTCCGCCCTGGTGCGCCGGACCTACCGCGAAGGCGGCAAGGTCAAGCACGAGACCCTGGGCAACATCTCCTACCTGCCCGAACGCGCCATCCTGGACCTGAAGGCGTCCCTGAACGGCAAGAGAATGGTGGACGCCGAGACCCGGATGCAGATCCTGCGCACCCTGCCCCACGGACACATCGACGCGATCCACGCCATGGCCCGCGGCCTGCGCTTCGAATCCCTCCTGGGTCCCGCCTCCCGGAACCGCGACCTCATCATGGCCCTGCTCGCCGCCCGCATCTGCAAGCCGACCTCCAAGCTCGCCACCCTGAACTGGTTCGCCGACACCACCCTGGGCACCGACCTCGGCCCGGTCAGCTCCGATGAGCTCTACGCCGCCATGGACTGGCTCCTGGAACAGCAGCCCCGCATCGAAAAGCAGCTCGCCCGCACCCACCTCGGACCCGAACACAACCCCGAGGGCTTGGCCCTCTTTGACCTGTCCTCCTCCTGGGTCACCGGAACCCACAACCCCCTGGCAAGGTTCGGGTACTCACGCGACAGGAAACGCGGCTGCGAACAGATCGAATACGGCATGCTCGCCACCCGCGCCGGGTTGCCCATCGCGGTGCGCGTCTTCCCCGGCAACACCGCCGACCCCGCCGCATTCACCCGGATCGCCTCGGAAATCCAGGACCTCTCCGGCGTCCGGAACCTGGTCATGGTCGGGGACCGTGGCATGATCACCAACGCCCGGGTCGAAGACCTCAAAAAAGACACCGACTTCTCCTGGGTCACCGCGCTGCGCAACACCGACATCCAGCAGCTCGCCGGGGACAAAGGCCCCTTGCAGATGAGCCTGTTCGACCAGCTGAACCTCGCCGAAATCAGCCACCCGAAATACCCGGGCGAACGGCTGATCGCCTGCCGCAACCCTGCCCTGGCCGCCAAGCGCGCCCACAAGCGCACCAGCCTGCTCGAGGCCACCGAGGAATTGCTTGAAGCCATCAAGAAGTCCGCGGCCGCCGGCCGAGTCAAGGGCGCCGGGACGATCGGGGTGAAGGTCGGCAAGATCGTGGGCAAATACAACATGCAAAAGCACTTCGACATCACCATCGAAGACACCGCGTTCACCTACGAACGCAACGAAAAATCCATCAAACGCGAGGCAGACCTGGACGGCATCTATGTCATCCGCACCAACGTCCCGGAAACCGCCCTGGACGCCCCCGAAGCGGTGCGGACCTACAAGTCCCTGGCCAACGTGGAGAAGATCTTCAAGACCCTCAAAACCCGGGACCTGGGCATCCGCCCCATCCGCCACTACACCGAAAACCGGACCCGCGCCCACGTGTTCCTCTGCATGCTCGCCGCCCACCTGACCTGGCACCTGCGCACCGCCCTCGCACCGCTGACGTTCACCGACGAGAACCGACCCGTCCCCGAGGAACCGGTCGCCAAGGTGGCACGCTCGGCCACCGCGGCGCGCAAGGCCAGCACCCGGAAACTCGACGACGGGACCACCGCCWCCAGCTACCAGGACCTGCTCGCCCACCTGGGAACCCGCGCGCGGAACACCACCAGCATCCCGGGCACTGAGAAGACCTTCGAACTGCTCTCCCTGCCCACGCCCCGCCAACAGCGCGCCATGGATCTGATCGACCACCACATCCGAAACCACAGAAAGTAGCCAGAAACCCGGAACCGAAAACGCCAGGATCCCCGACAATCCGGGGATCCTGGCGTTCTGTTCAACGTAACTTCAGGTTAGACAGCGTCATTTTCACGAGTCGTCTGCATGGAATGCCGGGAGGCGCCTGCATCGATGGCTTCGCGGAAAATCCACCGTGACGTGGGCCCGGATTGGCGGCAACCGCCGTGCAGGCAATCCCCAAGGCCGGGGACAGTTCCCTTGTTTCGGCCATTGGTTCACCACTCCCCTGAACACGCATTTTTTTACCGATAATATAGATTACGTCAAGTGGATTTTATTTTATTTAAAATAGGCTAAAAATTTGATATTTAATAACACAATGTAGATTGTCGGCGTTTCCTAATGGTGGATTGACCAGGCGAAATGATGAAGATCGCACTGCCCATCCGCGAAGGCCGGTCAACGTCGTTTCAAGGCTACGGCCGCGGCAATGGCTTCTTCGGCCACAATCTCGTAGTTTTCCCGGGATGCAGAAAGCGGAACGGAATCCTCGCCGTATTTCTCATAGGCGATCCGCACAAGATCCGCGGGGTCGGTGATGCCCAGCGCATTGGCAATCCGCCCCAGGTCCTCGATGTCTTTTTGCCGTTCGGCGGCAAGCTTCATGGCCGCGAGCGTGGGTAGATCGGCAAGCCGTATCGCGGCGGAGGTTCCTTCCTTCCCGGCGACCCATGCGGCCTCATCCGGCAGGAACGCGGCGGCCTTCGAATTGAGCCAGCCTACCGGCAGTCCGTATTCATCGGCCATCTGTCGGGCGACCTCCTCGACCGCGGCGGCACTTGCGTACCTGGCATCAATGTCTTCCGTGGAACGATCCAGCAGCCCGTGCAACAGCAAGGCCGCACCGCCGACGATCTGGATATCCAGTGCCACGCCGCGGGCCGCAAGCCGCCGTTCCAGCTGATCGAGCAGCTCGACGATGCGTTCGGTGCTGAATTCCGGCGCATTCACTGTGTCGCCAAGTCGCGTTCCCGGATCCAGACGTTCAGCTCCGCCATTTCCGGAGGTGTCTCGCCTCTGATGAGTTCCTTCATCCGGTCCCCGACCGGATGAAGCTTCTCGGCCAGAAAGACAGGGTGGATGGAGGGTTTGGCGCGCTGGGCCCATCCGGGGACCGGCGTCCGGGTCTTGCGGGCCAGCCAACGGGTGATGGCTCCCAGTGCCGTCATGTAGTCCTTGTCGCGGATCTGGGGAGCCGTGGACATGAGCGCCCGGCCGGCCTCCAGAGAGGCCGTCGCGTACTCCCCCAGGATCCTCAGCGAGAACTCGTAATCCCCCTCGGACAGGATGGTCTCGAACGCTTCCTGGAACCGTGTCGTGGGAACTGCCTCGGCCCTCAGGGCTGGCCCATCAAAGCCCAATGCGGCAAGGGCCCTCAATGCCAACGTCAGGGACGCATGCTCCTTGCCTGCTTCCAGCTCCACGATGAACTTTCGGGACGTTCCGATGGACTCGGCCAGGGCCTGTTGGCTGTATCCGAGCGATTCCCGCCGGGCGCGCATCGCGCCTCCGAGTGTGGCCGTGTTCAGCTCGAGCAACTCCATATATCAATTGTGTCACCGGGCGGTTACACAAACAAGTGCGATCCCTCGCCAATTGGATTAGCCGCTCCCCCGGACCTACACTTTCGGCAGTAAATAGCACCACCAGAAAGCAGGACCGCCATGGCCCAGGATTACGACGAAGCACGCCCGGATGTTGCCGAGGCATCGGAGCGCATCCTCAAGGACGTCCAGAAGATGGATGCCCCCAACGCCAAGAGCGTCCAGGTCGACCTCGAGGAATCCGATTTCTTCGAGGGACAGGAGCTTCCCGGGGCCATCGTCCTGGACGAACTGGTTGTCGAGGTGGTCCCGCAAGGCACCGACGAGTTCGTGTGCGGGGAATGCTTCAGCGTCCGGCACCGCAGCCAAGCCGCCAAGGTGCGGGCGGACGTGACGATCTGCCGCGACTGCGAGGATCTCTAGGCCAACGGACTGACCCGCACTTTCGCTGGTCGGTGGGCGTCACTTTGGCCGCGGCCTCATCTGGATTGAGGTTCTCGGCGTCATTGGTGTCGTCGGATCCGGTGCAGTTGCGCGGCATATACGGATCGCACCTTTCGGTGTATGCGGCGAAAGATGAAGCACTTTCCGACCACTCCCCCAGTGGCGACACGCCCAAACGGAAAAATTATCTAGCCCGTTTATTGGAACCATTTGTACCAATATTGCCAATTGCCCCATAAGTTCTTGGCCCCAAAACAGCCATATCTGCCCGTCAGCACACCGAAAGAGCCAATGGTTCCATTGTTTCTATTTCTTCCTGAGCAGCACGGCCTCAGAAGCCACGCGCAAACTGAAACAGGTCCAAGAAACCGGAGTCACACGGTGGTAATTTCATGTGTAGCTGGAAAGTGAAACAGGGAAGCCATCGGGCCTACCAGACTCACCGACCGCTAGTCACCGTTGACCGAATCATTCAGGCAGCAGGCCGGAATGGGACACAAGCAGAGGACGAGCAGATGAGTGCAACTGGGAATCGTGGAGGCGGACAGCGAAGTAAGGGCGAACGCAGCTTCGTTGCCACGAGGGTGTCTGTGGAGTGCCGCGCAAAGCTAGATGCAGCGGCTCGCTCCAGCAACCTGTCTGTGAGCGAATACGTCGAAGCTTTGATAGCCCAGGCTGTTCGTGACGTTGACTTGCATGGATCGCGCCTGCAGAAAACCGCGTAAATGCAGAAAGGCCCGCTTTCGCGGGCCTTCCGAAGATTAGGTTCTTCGTACCTCTTTTGCCGGGACGAACGAAGAACTTGGATGGAGCGTCAAAAAGAACCTTGGTTCTTGGAGATCAGCGGACTGGCATCCGCTTAGCCCCAAAGGACGCAAACGAATCAAATCTCAGTAGAAGAAAGGACTCGGTGACTACACGGTATTCAATTTGATCCCCTAGACATCTGAAGCGGTTCAGTAACGGTTTCCCGACTATCTGAGCTCCGCCTCAGTCGTGCCATCCGAAAGGATTACCCCCATCTTACAACAGGCCCCATCGGGCGTGCCATACGAGGGCGCCCAAAAACACTGGCGTGTCTCAAATCAGCCGTCTTTCGAGTTCTCCACAGATCCCGACGCTCTGTGGGCCGAGTTCTCTCATCGCATCAGCGGCCAAGCACGGGTACGCGTTTCCCGCGACTCCGGCCGCAACTATCCTCAGCGGTACGAACGCGATCTGACGCGGGATCGTCCCAGCCAGCCGGCAGCCGTCATCATTCACGGAGTCGATGGATCCTGCCGCACTCTCTGCCTAGACTTCGACACCTCCAAAGGTGGACAAGAAGCAGTAGACGCCGATGTTCGAGCGCTCACCCAGTGGCTGCACGACCATGGCCTCAAGTGGATCCAGGATTACTCCCCGAACGGGGGGCGCCACGTCTACGTGCCGTTGAGTACCCCGATGCCTTTTCACACATCCCGCAACGTGGTCACTGCGCTGTCGCTCCGGCACAAAAGCCTAGACCCAACCCCGCACCAAAACCTCCGACACGGATGCATCCGTGTACCTGGCAGCTCCCACAAATCCGGCGGATATCAGAAGCTGGAGATGAGCGTTTGGATGGCCCGGTCCGTATTCGAATCTCCCGCGGATGAGGCGGCTGTCCAAACCCTGATCAAGGATCTTGAACCCGAGATCCAATCGATGGAGGCGGAAACACAGGACGAAGCAGTCCTCGTAAATTCCATGTCGACTCCCGGGTCCAGAATGTCACGAACCATGACCGTCCTCGCTAGCCAGGGAATCTATGACTCCGCACGCTACAACAGCCCATCGGAAGCCCGTCAGGCTGTTGTGCTGGCGGCTGCCGCTGCAGGGATGACCAGCACAGACATCGATCGTCGAACCAAGGATGGCACATGGCCAGGCCTTGCCCAGTTCTACGCCCGCTACTCCCCCGCCAACAGGTCAAAGGCCCTTCACCGAGACTGGATTTCCGCCCAAAGATTCATGGCGCAATCTCGAGGGAAGAAGAGTGTCCAGAAAACCAACACAAGCCCGCCCCCCACACAGGGGGGTAGTTACAGGGCTGATATCAGCAGTGCTGCAGCCGAACATCAGTTCATCAGATCCTGGCGCACTGCACTAAGGATTGCCGAACCCAGGTATGGCGCAAGTAAAGCCGGACTTGCTCGCCGCATGATTCTACGAGCCATAGGCGAAGCGGCCCACAAGACAGAGAGCCGAATAGTGGAATTCGGCGTAAGGTCGCTGGCGGTCGCATCAGGGGTCGAGCCTACGACCGTTGCAGCCCATCTCCGGGCCCTAAGAGCTGAACCTGACCCCTTGATTGCCCACACTGCCGAGGCAATTGGTGTGAACGCTGACCAATACACTCTGGTTATCCCGCGCCACATCGAAGTAGGTGCGAACGAGATTTCCTGGCGCAAGGGCAAAGTACATGCAATGCGGCCTGCCTTCCGCCTCTTGGGGATGCCTGCTGCCTTTGTTTACGAGGCAATCGAGCACTCCCCTGCTCCTGTCAAAGACATAATTGCCGAAACAAGGATGAGCCGGTCGACGGTACATGAAGCACTAGAAATTCTGGCGGCATGGAACCTCGTCAGACGATGCGCAAGCGGATGGGAGGCCGTGGCAAGCACCTCACTCGCTGCATTGGCCGAAATGCTCGGGGTCGTTGATTTCGTTGCCGACCAAATCCATAAGCACCGCGCTGAGCGCACCGCCTGGCGTCAGTGGCTCGCTCAGCGCCAGGCAGGACCGCTGCTACTACTCTCCCCCGGGGACGATTATCCATGGGAAGAATTCGAGGGCCCACCGGATGAGTGGACTCTTTCGGATATGATGCTCCGCAGAGCCTCTTAGGTTCCAGTTCTGGGGCCATTCGGACTCAATGGCAGAAATGGTTCCATTAGGTTGCATGCCACACGAGGGCCTACGCCGATATTTACCAGCCACGTTTGGTCCGGTCGTGCAACCACTCCCCTCGCACCAAACATCTGGAAACACTCGTCACACCTATGGAAACAATGGTTCCATTAGTTCCCGATCATGAGCCGGCATGCACAGCGACACTTTTGACTCGGTAGTCCCAAATTCCCCTCGCATCAAACGCCCGGGAACTATTGGCACCTATGGAAGCAATGGTTCCATAGGTGCCAAAAATTCAGCCATGAGAGCCCGCCGCACTATGGAATAGAAGGGAAATCGTGGACGCTCCTCCGCGGGTGTGAGGCTGATGGAACCATTGTCATAAATAGTTCCATATACGGCGGTATGGGGATACCGATCCCCCGCGCTCAATCAATAGGGAGAACCGTCGACACCAAATCAGGACGACGCAGGAACGAATGATCCGCCGCATCACAGCAACGCCTTTCCCCGCCACAGCGGAATGAATGGATCCATTTCTACCAATATTTCAAGAGTCGGCTCTCCGTCGCGTCACCCGGAGCATGCTGATGTTGTTAACCCGGCTCCTGCCCCTGGGGAGAAGGATTTCCTGTGCGTTGGTGAAAACATACAACTCGCCGTGCTCTGCCGGCCGGTTACTCGAAAGATCTTTGGAACCTATGGTTCAAATGGTTCCATCGCTATTAATGGTGCCAATACTACCATTTGACCTTAATGTAACCATTAGAACTATAAATGTCGTGGCAATAGGCAGGTTGACATTGGAAATAGTGGATCCGTGAGTGCCAGCAGTAAAAGGTTCCCAAGATGCCATGGACAATATTAGAAGTAATGGAACCATTGGTTCCGTCACTTTGAATCCGCAGCGCTGCCCTTCAATCGCTAATCGGCAGACAGCCCACCCGGCCGCCTAAGTGCCTTGTCGAGAACTCAGCACCAGCAAGCGCCCCACTGCGGCGTTGGGGCGCCTTCTGGCGAAGGTGGGCCCACACAAACGGTCGACCCCAATGGAACCCTTGGTGCGAAAAGTGAACCACGTTCACAAACGGAACCTATGGAAGTAATGTAAATATTGGTTCCATAGGTTCCAAGAATTTGTGAAAACATAAGTCCCCTGCCTGCCAATGGGGCCGGTCGCTTGGAACTAATGGAACCTTTTGCGCCGTCGAAATTTTACCAAAAATGGAACCATTGGAGCTTACGGCACCAATGGTTCCATTTCTTCCATAAACGGCCACCGCAAAGGCTGAAACAGTTTCCGGCGTGTCGAAGCATCAACACACCAAAGAGTGGGGGAGTAAGGCATATTGTGGCTGGTGAAGACTTCCCGTCGTAGCCGGACGATAGGGGCTATTTTGGCACCCATCTATCGGCTGCATTCACCGAAGCCCGACCTTTGGAGAAATAGTAGCCCCATGGCAGCCCGGATTATCGCTGTATGTAACCAGAAAGGTGGCGTCGGCAAGACGACCCTCGTCACTGGCCTCGCCGAGGTTCTCTCAAGGGACTTGTTGCTCAAGGTTCTTGTTATCGACGCAGACCCCCAGCGAAACACCACGTCCACCCTGGGAATCGTTGACCCGGAATTCACCCTCAACGATGTCCTGTATGGCGACGAAGAGCAGAAGCATAGGATTCTCCCAGGCGTAGCTGCGGATGCAGTTATGCCTGCTGGTGATGCATGGCAGGGGGAGCACCCCTCGCTTGACCTTATCGCCTCTGAAAGAAACCTGGCATCCCGCGAACGAGACTCCATGATGGCCCGCGAAGGTCGTTTGCGAACTGCCTTACGCGGTGTTGCCGATCAGTACGACATCGTACTCATCGACTGCCCGCCTTCTCTTGGGCTGCTCACAGTCAATGCACTCACTGCAGCCACCCATGCCTTGATGATCAGTGAGCCCCGCGTGGGGTCCGTTGAAGGGTTGACAGAAATTGTGACCACCATCGCTGAGGTTCAAGAAAGCTTGAACGAAAACCTAGACGTCGTTGGCATCGTGGTCAACAAAAAGAAGAAGAACCGCCTGGACCAAGACCGCTGGATTATGCAAATGCGCCAGGACTACGATGGGTTCGTTCTTGAGCCCTCCCTTTTCGACCGAGAAA
Organism: Arthrobacter sp. UCD-GKA; assembly: GCF_001863355.1. NCBI lineage: Bacteria > Bacillati > Actinomycetota > Actinomycetes > Micrococcales > Micrococcaceae > Arthrobacter > Arthrobacter sp. UCD-GKA. The sequence goes on from NZ_MOLR01000011.1 coordinate 70,778, forward strand.
TCTACGCTAAATCCCAGGCAGGCTATGTGCCATTGAAGACCTTTGGATCTTCAAGCACGGTCGAACTGGCATCCCTGAAACGTCTAGCGGAAAACATCATGGAGAGGACAGCCCCATGACTCAGGATGCGCAACGCGGGGACCGAGGCGCTGCAGCCGGCAACATCTTGCGTGGGCTCAAGAAAGCAAACCGAACCAGTGTGATCGCTGAGATAGTCTCCACCGACGGAAAATTTCCGCCAAAGCAGGATCCCCCGATCCAAGAACCACCCGCTGTCGCCGCCGAGCCAGAAGCGAAGGAACCCGAGACTGCTCAGCCGCCCCAGGTAAACCCGCCCGCCCCGTTGGCGCAGAGCCCGGCCTACGTGCAACCGGCAACGATCTATCAGACGTTCGCTGCGCAACAGGCTCAAGCCCCTTCGCCTCCGGCTCCAGCGGAGGACCTCACCAAGAAAAAGAAGACTGGTATTTTTCAAACGCCCGAGCAATATACTCGGCTGCGCGCGACATTCGATGCGACCAGACACCTGACTGGTTACCAGACCATGTCCGAATACGCGGCCGCAGCCATCGACGCACTCAACGATCATATGGAACAGACCTACAACGGGGGAGAGCCCTTCACCGTCCGGCCCGGTGCGGTACGAGCCGGACGACCTATCAAGCTCGACTAGCTACCCCCAATCGCGACTTGCGACCTTGGGAGTGCCCGAAACGCCGGCAATCATTCCCCGAACGAAGTTCCGCATCTCCGGCTCAGACCAGCCATTGCCGACTCCAGCTAGGCCTCCTTGCCTGCGGGTGAAGACCGCTTCCATACCCATCGACATGATCTCGTTCGCTGGGTCATCGTAAAACTAACCCATCTAGCGGTTGACAAAATTGTCCGGACAACGGCGCTCCTTACCCTTGGCCAAGAGATTTTCGGTGCGCTCCACCCCGTTGTGAGCTGGAGAAAAGGATCAACCGGTTCGGCCACGAGGCTGCCACCGTTCCGGAGCAGCAGCAAGCCCCGCCGGCGCAGGCGTCCGCGGCATCGCGGGCAACGGTCGGATTCAATTTCAAGATGACTCCCGAGGATCACCAAAGGCTCAAGGACCTGTGTGCTCGTGAGGAGCGCAGCATCCAGTACATGCTCAACAAGATCGTCTGGCCGGCCGTTGAACGCATGCAGAATGAAGCAGGCCGAAACTAGCAGCAACGAGGCCGGACCGCCCTGCCTGCACCCCGCCGGGTCACGGCTCAGGCAGATGGAGTGCTGCCGTTCCCGGACAGCTGCAAGCCAAGGGCGTTGATGGCGGACAGCGCCCACATGCCTGCCGAGAGGCAACCGGCGTTTCTCGCATGAGGTACTAACCGCGGCCTTCCGGCCATAAGGCCGGGAGGCCGCGGCTATTTCCTGCCCTGGCCGGCGGGTGGATCGCAACCGCTGGCCCTCTGCGCGATTCGCCGGTACCTGTGCATATGCGGCCCCGTGGTTTTCGGCTTTGACAGGGATTTGCCTGCGGCCGGATTCCGGCCGTTCGTGGGCATCGATCATGCCCCCGGGTTCACCCCACAGGAGCGGAACGGATCAAACTGTGGGTGGCGGACGTATCCTTGAGGTGAATACTTGTTCCATAAACTTAGGTCGTAAAGTGACTATTCAGTACATACGTTCTGTCGAAGTGGGCGGCACTTCGGTCCCGCTGCTGGTGGCCCAAACCGCGGTCGCGGCGGGGTATCCCTCGCCGGCCCAGGACTACTTCGACGGCACGATCAACCTCAGCGAGCATTTGATCCACGACACCACGAGCACTTTCATCGTGCGGGTCTCGGGCTGTTCCATGGAGGGTGCCGGCATCTCGGACGGGGACGAGCTGATCGTCAACCGCGCCCGAAAGCCGGTGGACGGCTCGATCGTGGTGGCGGTCCTGGACGGGGAAATGACCGTCAAGCGACTGCGCCTGACCCCGCGGGGCGTGGTCCTGCAGGCGGAGAACCCTCAGTATCCGGATCTGGTGGTGGGGGAGCTGGCGTCCCTCACCGTGTGGGGAGTTGCCGAAACATGTCTGCACCAGCTCCTGGCCTGACCCTTTGCCCTCCACGGGAGCCCTCCGCGGAGGAGTACATCGCCCACGTGGACGTGAACAGCTTCTACGTCAGCTGCGAACGGGCCTTTGACCCGAGACTGGTCGGCCGGCCGGTGATCGTGCTGTCCAACAACGACGGCTGCGCCGTCGCCCGGTCCGACGAGGCCAAGGCCTTGGGCGTGGAAATGGGCGCCCCCTGGTTCAAACTCGCGCCCACGGCCACTTCCACCGGATTGGTTGCCAAGTCGAGCAACTACGAGCTCTACGGGGACCTCTCGGCGAGGGTCATGCAGCTTCTAGGCCGGCACTCGGCCTGGGTCGAGGTCTACAGCATCGATGAGGCCTTCCTGGGAGTCCGCGGGACCCTGCCCGAACTCCAGGCACTGGCCCGGCGCATGAAGCAGGATGTGATGGACCACCTGGGACTGCCGGTGTGTGTGGGGATCGCCAAAACGAAAACCCTGGCCAAGCTTTCAAACCAGTGCGCCAAAAAATTCCGCAACCTGGGCGGGGTCTGCGTGTGGGATGCCGTCACCGTGGAGGACCGCGAACACCTCCTGGGCCGGCTGCCCACGGTGGAAATCTGGGGCATCGGTCCTCGCCTGGCCAAGCGCCTGATGGGCCTGGGAATCCGGACCATGAAAGACCTCCGTGATGCCGACGCGGTGATGCTGCGCAACCGCTTCTCCATCGTCATGATGCGCACCATCCTGGAGCTGCGCGGAATCCCCTGCATCCCCCTGGAGGAGGAGCACGAAATCAAGGGCCAGCTGATCTTCAGCCGTTCCTTCTCCACTCCCATCACCGACACGCACGGCATGGAGCAAGTCCTGGGGATCTACGCCCAACAGGCCTCCGCGCGCCTGCACAAGCACCGGCGGCAGGCCAAGGTGCTCACTGCCTGGGCGATGACCAGTTACTACAACACCACGGACAACCACCAGCCTGCGGTGACCGTAGCCCTTCCGGGTCCGACCGCGGACCCGCTGCTGCTGACGCGCGCGGCCAAGGCGCTGCTGCCCAAGATCCTGGACGGGGTGAAATACGCCCGGGCCGGAATCGTGGTGACCGATATCCGACCCACCGGCGCCCAAGAGACCTTCGAGCCGTTCGTGAACCGGCACGAGGCCAAGGACATCGGCCCGCTGATCCAGAGGATCAAGCAGCGCCACGGGGTGAACGCGGTCGGTCTGGGCCTGGCGGGCATGAAGACCGGCCCGGAATGGACGATGCGCCGGGAGATGATGTCACCGCGTTACACCACCCACTGGGACGAGCTGCTGGTTGTGTACGCCAGCTGATCCATCCCCGTTGGATCCAGGTCTTGGGGACTATTGGGCCAGGGATTGGCGCTAAAGGATAGGAAGGCAGGTCCATGCAGCGCTGGCTCACCGCGGAGGGCATGGCCTACTGCTGGGGTTTGGGCTTGTCCTGTTTTTCCGATGGGTTCGCGGGCAGGGCGTTGTCCCAGTAGCGGGTCGCCTGCTCGGTGAGCACCGCCAGGCGTCCGCGCAGTTCCGCGACTTCCTCGCGTGCCTGGGCCGTTTCGGCCTGCGCGGCCTTCATCGCATCCTGTGCCGTGGCACGTTCGGACGCCTCCGCCTCGCGCAGGGAGCGGATCTCCGCTTCCAGCGCTGCAACCCTGGCTTCCGCCACATCGGCCCGCTCCGCTTCTTCCTGGACGCGGTGGGCCTCGGCGTCGACCAGGGCGCCGGCCTCCACGGCCTCCGTCCGTGCCGCCTCGAGGGCGGCCTGGGCGGCCTCCAGCTGTGCGGTGTGCCGGGCGTCGGCCTCGGCCACGGCCACGGCCCACAACCGGGCAAACGCCTGCTGCGCGGCCTCGGTGACCGCGACCACCGGGTGTGAACGCTGCGTGCGCCAGACTTCCACGGCGGAGCGTGCGGCTTCCATGGAGACCCCGGCGCGTGAACGCACCGCGGTGACCGTCACCTTGAGGTTTTCGGATTCCATTGCGTCGATTGCCGCCGCCGCGCGATCCATGGGGGAGTCGACCACCATCACCACATCCTAAGTAGTAAAAATATTACTATTATTATTACTACTAAATACGGTCCTGTCCATCCTCCGGCGGGCTTGGCCCGCCACCGCGGTGCCCGGTGCCGCGCCGAGCCCGCGCAGCTGCCGGACCTCCTTGGTGTGGGCACCGTGCTGGCCGGGCTGCGGCAGGGAACGGGGGAGGGCCACGCCGCCGGCGGGAGCCCCGAAGCCGTTGCGGAAGTGGGCCGGGGCGTGGAGGATGGCCTCATGGGCATGGAAGAACTCTCGCGGGCCCGGGAGCAAGAGCTCCACGGGCTGCGCCTTGATCTGAAGCGGCAGATTGCCTCCGCACCTCCGGGCACACCGCGTCATGCCGCCCTGGTGCGGCAGCTCGGGGCCCTGGACCGGGACAACGACGATGCCCAGGACCGCTGGTTCCAGGACTTCGTACGGGAGTATCCGCTGGGGGCGGGGAATCCTGAAAGCGTTTAAAGGCTCGAATGGTCGATACTGGCCGGACCCTCGGGCTGCAGGATGCCCTGAGGGTGATCGCCAGGTGGATGAGATCCCAGATGTAGTAGGCCGCAGAGGTATCGGATCCCCGAACGCGCCGGTTCTTCAGATTCCAAACGCTGCTGCGGCTGTCCATCGCGCCAAGGGATGTAGCTTCGCCGCAGGTAGGCCTAGGGTCAACCACGCCTGCCTGCCGGGGACTTGTGAACACCCGGAAGCGATGGTGGGTTGCACAGTGCAAAGGCTGGGGCAGAGCCAGGGTGCGGAAAAGATATCCATCCCCTATTTCATCGCGAGGGACATCCGTCTATGGGTTCTCAGGGGCTATGGGGCCCCCGCTGCCGGCGGGATGCAATGTTTTGCCTGGATGGGGGCATTGACGTAAGTCCATTGGATAGACTCAGTGAAATGGGGGTCTCATCAGAGATTTCATGACGCACCACTTCCTGGGGGATATCAGTGAAGACTCTCAACAGACACCAAAAAATGACCATGTGGACAGGTGCCGCGATATCGGCGGCCCTGGTGCTTTCCGGATGCAGCCAGTCGGCAACGCCGGCGCCGGCGCAAACCACGGCAGAGACCTCGACAACGCCTTCGCCCGTGACGGCAGGTTCGAGCACCCCGTCAGCTCCAGAGGCGACAGAGGGCACCTCGGCCAGCCCCGCCAAGGTGACGTTGGAAACGCACAAGATCGCCAACGGGCATTTCCAGGTCACGATGCCCTCGGACTGGAAACTGGTGAAACGTGCCAATGTTGCCGCACAGGTCCATGAGGACAGCACCGCAAGCTTCAAGATCGTGGCAGCGGACGATCGCGAACTTGCGGAACTCCGCACCGGTGGAGAAGATATCTGGGATATCGTCCCCCTGGCGGACATGGCCAGGAACACGATTTTCGAAACGGCCGGTTCAGGAAAGTTCGCAGGCATCAACTACGCCTTCCTTTCCTACGAGGGGCAGCCGGAGAAGGCCGAGATGATGCTCACCGCCCTGGAACCGGCCTGGGCCAAGACCTGGGGAGACCGGCTGGAGGGCCTCATTTACACCGGGGGTTCCGGGGAATTCAGCACAGAGCTGACCAGCAAGACCAAGCTTCCCGGCGTCGCCAATTCATTGAGGGGTGCAGAGCGTTTCAAGGCCTATGCCAAGACCGAGGAATACTCGCAGCTGAAGAAGGTGATGCTCTCCTTCAAGCAGCTCAAGGACATAGCACCGGCCAAGCCGGAGGCCTCAGCAAGCGGCCAATGCATCGGGGCCCAATACACCTACGAACTCGCCGACTCCGGGCTCTCCTGCCAGGAAGCCAAGACCTTCCTGACGCGAATGCTCAAGGAACCCATCCACACCGGTGCCGTAGACCGCACGGGGGTCGGGGCCTGCATGTTGGCGTGGCCAGACGAGCCGGGGTACTGCGATGTTGACAGTACCGGCGGCAGATTCAAATTCTCCCTGAAGTAGCCCCTGCCAAGTGCCGCCCGGGAGCACCCGTGAACCTGACGGGTGCTCCTGGACGTTATGGAGGCAGAGGCAAGCATTTACCTGGTTTCCGGGGTGCAACACCCGAAGCATCCCCACGTGGCTGCTGCATCCTACAGCCTGGCCAGCATCACTGGGTTGATGGACCCAGCTCCATGGACGGGACGGCGAAAGGCTCAAATGAATCTCACGCGCCACTGCCTTCGCCAAGACGTTCTAAACATGGATCCGACGATGAGAAAGGGCGCCCACCAGGTTTCCCCGGCCAGCGCCCTCAAACAAGACCTACTACTACTTCTTCACAGTCAACGTCTGCTTCAATGTCTTAGTCTGCTCCTTCGACCACACCTTGGTGATGGTCTTCTGCTTGACAGTCGTCGTCTTGTAGATGTTCTTCACGGCGTACACGTTGGTGGTGAACTTGGTGCCGACCTCCCACTTCAGTGCAGGACCGTTGGGGATATCGTAATGCCACCTGATGCCACCGTTTTGTTTCGTCGGCTTCCAGTCACCAAGCGGACTCAACGAATCAATTGCATGGGTTTCATAGACGCCCGGGAAAGCGCCCGTGCAGCTAATGTAAAGGACAATCACAGGGATGAGACCGACGCCATTGTGCTCATAGCCATCGACGACGCAAGACATCTTCGCAGGCTTCTTGGGCCCGGACACCAGCACCTTCTTTTTGACGTTCTTGGTGGTCGTCTTGTTCGTCCAGGTCTTGTACTTGGCCGTCGTGGCGACCGAATACTTGCCAACCTTGAGCTTGGCAGAAGACACGTTCTTGGCAACGGTCTTCTTGCCCTGCTTGACGGTGATCTTCGACGAGGTGACCTTGACCTTGCCAGTGGCCTTCACCGACGGCTTCACCGTGGCCCGCTTGGTCTTCTTGTTGACCTTAGTGGTTTTGATCTTGCTGATCGTGACCTTGTTCGGTGCAGGCTTGGCTGCCAGGACCTGTACAGAGGTATCCGGTGCGACCGTGGCCGCGGTGCCGGGCGCGGTGCCGGCTAAAACGAGACCGGCGGACATTGTGAGCGCCAAGATAGGCGTGAAAATGCGTCGTTTCATTGTTCCCCCAGTGAGTGTGAAAGTGACCTGAACAACAACTCTAACAGTTGGGCCTATTGGGCAGCGGGAAGTTCATGGAACTCGCGTATGCTCCCGAAATATACTTCACAGACTGGCATTCAAGCGACGCAAATGCCCGGATATATTGATTTCCCACGGCTCTGCCACTAAGCCCTGATGTAGCGCGTAGGTGGACTTGGCGGAAGGGAGCAGCCCTCCGATGAGCAGGGCGCCCGTCCGGAAATTGATTCTTTGGGCTGTCCTTGCACGGCTGCGGCTGGGGTTACGCACTGGCCTCCGCCCGAGGCTGTGTCTATTGGTCCTTGGGGCACTCGTCGATGCGTTCCCCGAGACGTTGAATAGCGATGCGTTGGTCAGGGTGTCACGGGTAAGCGCGTTGAGTGCGTAGCCCCTGTGAAGGCAAGAATGCGCCCGTAAGTTACCCGCGCAGCGCGCAGGGGTCGGGATTCGGACACGCCAAACGTATGTGCAATTATCGGTGATTAGGACCGAATTCTTCCGCAAATCATGTCTGTCGCAATAGACCGGCACGTTGTCCGAGACGGTTCACGCTGTCCACCTTGTGTACGGGGCAAGACCGGAGGATTATTCTTGCGCTGTGCACATGTGGTAATGGGGTCTGTATAGCTCGGCCGGAATTAAATGGTGGGTCCCAATCAGGAGGGATCGGAACCTACCATTAACGATCGGTAGTCTATTCGGCTGCTGCAATTTCAGCGCTTTCCTCAGCCGGTATCGTGGTGATTTGGTACGCGCCGTCCAAGCTTGATTCCACCCTTGGGTGGCCGGACACCAATGTGCGCTTCGGGGCGGAGAGCAAGGCCGCCGGGGCCGCCTACCTCTGATCGCTACATTCGTCGAGCGCTGGCCGCGGGCAGCCCAAGGCGCGGATTCAGGGGTTCTCTAACATGCAGGTCCAACGCATGCTGAGTCCCAAGACCAGACCTGACAACTCGATAGTGGCGATGTTGATTCTGGCGGGGACCCTTGATACGTTCGACGGCCAAGTACAACAAAAAGCGTCGTTAGGTGCGTTCTCCTTCATTTTGTTGATCCAACACCTGTAGAGCGATTCGCAACGCGAATTTGACGTGGGGATCCGCTAGGGGGCGACTGAATAGCCGCTCTATTCGTTCGAGCCGCTGAAGCACTGTATTTCGATGCAGTCGCAGCACCCTAGCTGTTTCCGCTAGACGTGACTCGCAGCGGAGATATTGGGTGAGCGTTGCGCGCAGATGAGAATTCTGCGGTTCCGCAAGGCCTTCAAGATACCGGGTAGCAAGTCTAAGAAGCCCGGGATCCGCGAGAGCGACACGGATTAATTGTGAAGAGGAGGATTCCCGTGCGTCAACTACAGCCTTCCGGCCGAGGGTTGTCCCCGCTTGCCGGACAAAGACCTCCGCTTCGAGGAGACTGTCCGCGAAACCCTCCGGGCCAAATCGGGGACGGGATATGCCGAAGACGACTCGTGAGCTTTCGTTTCCGCATGTACGTTCAACGGCCTCGATGAGCCGTCCGTATTCTTCTTTATTCGGTTGCGATTTGCGCGACTCCCACACAAGCCAATGTTCGGCGAAGCGATTTGATTCGACCTCATATCCTTGCGCTTCGAATGCAGCTTTCAGATGGATTCCGAAGTCTATCGATCTGTTGCGATTCGTCACCCGCGCGCTAATTACTGTATGCCAAGCCGAAAGGTTCCAGCCTACGCTGAGTGCCTGGGAGGCCAAATGATCGGATACTTGATGCGATGATGTTGCCAACTGCGTGAGGATCGCCCCTCGCGCCGAAGTGAAAAAGTCTCCTTCTATCCGCCGACGGGCATTCCAACCGGACAGTGCGACGGCGCTTAGCAAAAGAAGTTCGCGTGCCCCTGTTAGTTCGATGTCAGCTGCTAATTCAGGAAATACCGCTACGACCCAAAGATCTGTAGTACTTCGACGGTTCACTGCTGGCACAGGGACGGCAAGGACACGCGGATTAGGTCCTGCGTATAGAGGCACGGCGTCCATTGAGTCATCGGTTCGATTGAGCAAACTAGCTCCGATGGCATCGCGTAGAAGGCCAAGGGCAAGACCGTTCAGAGTTCCGGCTAGGACGAGCCCCAGAGAATCGACGACGGCGATTTCGGCGTGGATGTCAGCACTGAGTACCTGCCGGCAGAGCTCTGGTGTGAGTTCCTGCTGGGCGGCCAATCGTTCGTTGAGCGACAAAAGGTTTGCGGAACGCCGTAGGGAGTCGGAGTGTAGAAAGGCATGCAGAGCAGCAGCGATTGCCGTTACCGATGAGGCTTTATCGAGCATCACCATGGTGATGCCCAGCTTCACTGCTAGAGCCAAGGTTGAAGCGAGCAGTATCTCCTTAGCGCAGGACAACCTACGGTCTTGCACAAAAATTACAACACCGACTCCGTGTCGCTTAAGTAGTGGGAGCAATAACTCCAGCTCGTAGGAGGGAAGAACCGGGCTCACACATACCCCCCCTGCGGCGCGGGGGTAATTGAAGCTGTTTTCTTGGTCAATGCGTTCTATGTGGTTGCGTCCATCTTGGTCAAGTTCATTGACGCACAGAAAGACACAGCGATGATCTTTCACCGTATAGCCGGATATGGTGGGCATCGTATTCTGGCCGAAACCCAATGAAGGGCAGCGTAGTAAAGCTGACAAGGGCATACCATTGGTGCTCATGGAGACTCCACTAGGGGTATCCGGTAGCCGAATGTAGCGGGGTTAAGCATGCTGGAGCCTGCGCTGGATTGCCATTCTGATGGTGCTTGGAGGACTACAACTTCAACGCTGTAACCGGGGAGGATGCTCTCGGTTAGCAGGGGTCTGCCGGTGTGTGTATCAATGAGACAGATGCCCGCAGGAACAGCTGCTCGCACCATTCCATCTTCAATCAAAAGAAGAAACTCGTTCTGTGCCTCGATTCGAAGAAATTTCTCATGGTGGCCTTGTAGTCTAATGAGGATTGTGCCACGCGCATGGGCAGCTGGTTCCGCGTGTGTTGGCTCTTCCCACCCGACATGCACAACTCGTCCGCGTCCCGCATAATCCACTCCGGGGGCAGCGGCGCAGAAGCGTTGAACGGCTCCAGTGGGGGCACCGGGACTGATCCGAGATCGCTCGAACTCGCGACCTAGGGTGAGAGCCCTGGCAAGGCTGCCGCGAATACCGGTGGCATACGCTTGGTCCGCGTCCATTGCATATCCCGCAAAGGCGGACCAACCCCCGAAGACTTCCATAAGCAAACGCAGAGATCGTTCGCCGTCGGCGGGATCTAATCCGTCAAAGTGTACCGAACGTAGTGAACTGTCTACGAGGGTAAACGGGCTCATAGAGACTTGCCCGAGGGCAAAGGTAGTCAGGTCCAAGCCGGGAGCTGCTCGCCCCATCCCATCAAGATCGGCAATGGGAAGGCCGAGGGCAGCTCCAATAAGAATGGGAGCATAGGCGTTGATTCCGGCCATTTCATAAGCGCATACCAACAGGCGACAGCCGGGAAAATTGGCAGCGACGCTTTCGAAGGCACGAAAGAACGCGTCGGCTGGACCAGGTTTCTCCCCGAAGGCCATGACGGAACCTGCCAATCCGGCCGAAACGACTACATCCCCTGGGACCAGCTCGTTGGCCTCCACAATCGTTACGCCTTCTGATCTTTCGAGAAACGTACGGGTTAGGAGCGACATCGCATATGTATCGCCTGCCCCGCCCGAGGCGCAGAGTCGCGCGCCGAATTCGAAAGCCTCCAAGTCTTCAACGCCGAATATCCATGTCATGAATATTGCTGACCCTCCTTTAGGTGTTAGATATCCGCGATATGCCAGATAACTACTGCACTGGCAAAGTATGGGCTGAATGTACATTGCCTCCTTGTGACCCTAATCATAGTCTCAGTTCTGAACGATCCGGATTTGCGCACTTGAACAAGACCGTTCAAATCATCGATTCACATCGAACAAGGAGCCACAATGGCAAAGATGGTGACAGAAGACGCGGGGAACGACGACTACGCGCTCGAGAGGGTGCCCAAAGATGCCCGTTATGGCTGGGGGACCGTCGCTCTCCAACGTTTCGGGCAAGTCTCGGCACTTTCCCAGTTCCTTCTAGGGGCAGCGATCGGGTTTGGAATGAGCTTCTGGGACGCCCTACTTGCCCTCTTGTTGGGATCGGTGATTCTCGAGATCGTCGCTATCATGACGGGTATCATCGGTCAGCGAGAAGGGCTATCAACCTCCGTCCTTGCTCGGTGGACGGGTTTCGGCAAGTACGGAGCCAGTCTCATCGCCCTACTCATTTCGTTGAGTCTCATTGGGTGGTTCGGCGTGCAAAGCGGGGTTGCAGCCAACGGTCTTGTTGACCTCATGCCCGCACTTCCCGCATGGGCCTGGTCGTTAATCATCGGTCTTGCCGTCACCGTGATTGTGGTCTATGGCTTCAAGAGCATGGCATGGACCGCGTATATAACCGTTCCTGCCTTTCTCCTGCTCGCAGGGTGGTCGGTGTTCTCCGAACTCCAAAGACACGATATTTCCCGTCTCATCAACGAGGAACCCCCCGGGCCAACAATTAGCCTAGCTGCGGGTGCAACATTGGTTGCCGGCGGATTCATCGCTGGCATGGTGATTACCCCGGACATGACGCGATTTAACCGGAAGGCTTCCGACGTCGTCAAACAAACATTGATAGGTGTCACCCTGGGAGAGTTCACTGTAGCTTTAGCGGGGATTCTGCTCGCCCATGCCCTCAAAACGAATGACATCATCGCCATCGTGACCTCGAGTAGTGGATTCATCGGAACGATCATTATCGTGGCAGGCACGCTCAAGATGAACGACTGGAACCTTTACTCGGCCTCACTCGGGGTTGTGAATTTCATCGAGACAGTCTTCCACAAGCGTGTCGGGAGAGGCACTGTCACCGTCGTTGTTGGAGTTTTTGGCAGTGTTGTAGCTGCGGCCGGCATTCTCGACTATTTCGTAGGTTTCTTGATTGTTCTTGGTGTCGTGTTCCCCCCTGTAGCCGGAATTATGGCTGCGGAGTATTACGTGGTGAAAAAATGGCGCGCGGAACTCTCCGGATCCGCTCCGAGCCTGCCGCGCAAGGAACCGACTTGGGTCATCGGCACATTGGTGGTGTGGGCAGCGGCAGTTCTTATCGCCGTCGTATTGCCTTGGGGAGTTCCGTCAGTCAACTCACTCGTAGCCTCAGTTGTCCTTTACATTTTGGCCGGAAAGCTTGGCCTCATTAAGGGAACCTCAGAACACAACGTAACCCAACCGCCATTACATGAAGATCCACCGTTGCTGGAAAACGTAGTCAAGGAGACCAAATGAAAATCGGAATAGACGTAGGTGGAACGAACACCGATGCGGTACTAATGGAGGGAGTGAAAGTCCTGGCGGGCGTCAAGAGCCCCACTGTCAAAGACGTAGCGCATGGAATTGCAGAAGCTGTGCGCAAGTTGCAATTGGAGTTCCCCTTTGCGCCAGGTGATGTGGACGCGGTGATGATCGGTACTACCCAATTCATCAATGCCCTCGTTGAAGCCGATAGGCTCGCCCCCACCGCAACCATCAGACTGGGATTGCCGGCCACATCCGGATTGCCTCCCTTCGTAGGCTGGCCAAAAAGGATACGTGAAGCGGTGCAGGCAATGCCCTACATTTGCCATGGAGGGCACGAGTTCGATGGCCGTGAGATTTCTGCCTTCGATACGAATGAAGTGCTCGCTGCGGCGAGGGATGCCGAGTCGAAGGGAGCCCGTAGTTTTGCCATATCATCGGTTTTTTCTCCGGTGAATCCTGAATTCGAGCAGAGGGCCGCGGGCATCATTGCAGCAGAGTTTCCAGGACTTCCTGTCAGCCTTTCAAGCGAGATTGGACGTGTCGGGCTGCTTGAGAGGGAAAATGCGACCATCATCAACGCTTCCTTGCGTGAGCTTTCACAGCGTGTGTGTGCTTCCCTCGATGACTCGCTCTTGACACTAGGTATCGATGCGCCTCTGTTCCTGAGCCAGAATGACGGGACTCTCATGGATCTTGACTCCGCTCGTCAGTATCCGGTGGCCACTTTTGCTTCGGGGCCCACGAACTCGATGCGCGGAGCTGCGCATCTCTCCGGCCTCAAGGACTGCGTAGTGGTGGATGTAGGCGGTACAACGACGGATGTGGGTGTTCTCCAAGCAGGCTTCCCAAGGGAAGCAGCCACCGAGATTGAGGTTGCAGGAATACGAACAAACTTCCGTATGCCAGATGTCCTCTCAGTGGGAATCGGTGGAGGGAGCCGCATTCGATTCATTGACGGCAATGTCACGGTGGGCCCGGATAGCGTGGGATACCGGGTAGTGGAGGAAGCTCTTGTCTTTGGCGGAGATACGCTGACCGCAACGGACATCATGGTCGCCGCCGGTGTCGCTGACATCGGTGACTCGAGCCTTGTAGCGCATCTAGACCGTGGACTTGTTGAAGCGGCCAGGGTTGAGATCGGCCGAAGAATCGCTGAGACAGTGGACCGGATGCGCACAAGCTCAGAGCTGGTCCCCGTTGTGGCTGTGGGGGGCGGAGCGTTTCTTGTTCCGGATGTCATGGATTGTGCTAGCGAAGTCGTACGCCCAGATCATCCCGGTGTGGCTAATGCGATCGGCGCGGCGATAGCCCAAGTGGGTGGAGAGGTCGATCGAATCTTCGCCATTGCCCCAGGCCAGCGTGACCAGGTCTTGGAACAGGCGAAGGAAGAAGCTATTAACAAGGCGGTGGCAGCCGGTGCGGAAGCGAGCACCGTGGAGATTGTTGACATCGATGAATTGCCCCTTGCCTATTTGCCCGGAAACGCTTCCCGGCTGCGTGTCAAGGCAGTTGGCGAGCTTCCCACCGTTCGGTAACCCCAATTTTTATAACACTAGGAGTCAGAATGAGTTTCTTCCTTAAATCCCAAGACTTGCCTGATCTCGCTCGCGGAGCCGCTGTGCTCGGAACAGGGGGTGGGGGTGATCCACTAATCGGGCGTCTTCTTGTAGAAGAGTGCCTTAGGAATGGGCAACGCATCGAGATCATTGACCCACAAGAGCTGGACGACGAAGACTTCGTGATTTCCACGGCTATGATGGGTGCCCCCACAGTAGTGGTTGAGAAGACCCCATCGGGTACGGAAGCCCTGAATTCCCTGCGTGTTCTGGAGAAGCATCTCGGTAAGACAGCCGATGCCACGATCCCGATGGAGTGTGGAGGGCTGAATTCAATGATCCCGCTCGTTGTTGCTGCCCACGCGGGCATTCCCGTGGTGGATGGAGACGGAATGGGGCGCGCGTTCCCGGAACTTCAGATGGAGACCTTCGGGGTTTACGGTGTTTCAGGATCCCCGCTGGTCGTTTCTGATGAGGCGGGTCGCAGTTGCATTGTGGACACGGGCTCAGACAACCAGCGTATGGAATCCTATGCTCGCGCGGTTACCATCCGGATGGGGGGCTCGGCATACATCGCGGAATACCCCATGTCTGGAGCGGACGTTAAGCGCACTGCGATACCGAATACACTGACTCTCGCCCTCAACATCGGCAGAACCCTCCGGCAAGCCAAGGAAAACCACAGGGAGCCACTGGCGGAGCTTTCTGCTTTTCTCAAGGACACCATCTATGGATTCGGCACGGTTTTGATGCGGGGAAAGGTCGTTGATGTCGAGCGTTTTATAAAGGACGGTTTTACCCAAGGACAGGCGAAGATTACGTCCTTCGACAGTAGCGAGGAAATGACGATTCGATTCTGCAACGAGAACGTCATCGCCTACCGTAACGGTGAAGTAGTTGCTATCGTCCCCGATCTCATCACGGTCACCGATGTGGATCTCGGTCTACCTATTAACTCGGAAGCCCTGCGCTATGGCCAGCGGGTGGCCGTCTTTGGGATTGCGACACCGGCTATTATGCGCACCGACGCTGCTCTCGCCGTCTTCGGGCCGCAAGCCTTCGGATTGGATGAATCATGGATACCCGTTGAGGAACTCAACGCAGCACGGGTGCCGGTATGAGCGGCACCCTCGTTGATCGCGTTTTATCCGCTTCACCGATCTTCGACGGACACAACGATCTGCCTTGGGCGCTGCGCCAGAAGTTTGGTAACAGCGTCAGCGCAGCGGGTCTGGCGGGGGACCAACCATTTCTACACACCGATATCCCGCGGTTGAAGGCCGGGGGCGTGGGCGCGCAATTCTGGTCAGTGTTCGTGCCGTCCAACTTGAGCGCTGGCGAATCCGTGGTTGCCACGTTGGAGCAGATCGACTGTGTGCACAGGATCGTAGCTGCCCATCCGGATGTTTTTGAACTCGTTAGAACCGCAGCGCAAGTTCGGGACACCATAGGCAGAGGCAAGATCGCTTCACTTATCGGCATGGAAGGGGGACACAGCATCGCCGGGTCACTAGGTGTGCTGCGTATGATGCGAGATCTCGGGGTTCAATACATGACTCTCACTCATAACGACAATACTTCTTGGGCCCGTTCCGCGACCGGCATTGAAGTTGCGCACGGACTCACCTCGTTTGGCAAAGAAGTGGTCATCGAAATGAATAGGATCGGAATGATCGTTGACCTCTCCCACGTTGCCGAACAGACTATGGTCGACGCCTTAGAGTGCACTGTGTCTCCCATTATTTTCTCCCATTCGTCCTGCCGGACGGTTTGTGCTCATGTACGCAACGTTCCGGATGCCGTGCTCGAGCGGTTGCCCGCAAATGGCGGAGTTCTCATGGCGACCTTCGTTCCGGCGTTCGTTTCAGAGGAATGTCGGGAGTATCAGGCCCGCGCAGAGGCGAAGCGTCTTGAACTGGGGCTGGCCGTGGGCTTCCACGATATCGCTCCACAGGAAGACCTTGCAGCGGCTCAGGAATTCAAAGGCTGGGAATCCTCCCATCCTCCCCCCAGCGCGACGATCAACGACGTAGTCAGACACCTTGAACATGCCCGAGATATCGTTGGCCCCCAGCATCTGGGCTTAGGCGGGGACTTCGATGGGATTGCAGAGCTTCCCCAGGGAATGGATGGTGTAGCCGGCTATCGACCGCTCTTAGAAGCCCTAGCTCTACGTAGTTGGTCCGAGGGTGATCTAAGGGCGCTGACCGGTGGCAATATATTACGGGTTCTCGAGGAGGTTGAAGAGATGGCAGTGCGCGGTCCTCGGAAAGAGAGCGGTTTGGATGAGCGATTCCTCTTGAAACATTAATCGAGGGTGTTCAGTGCGCGGTGCTGGTCTTCGTACAGCACCGCGCTTTTCCTTCAGGAAGCCCTTCTGATGGACGTATGTGCGGTTATCGGCGGTTCACCACGACCGGCTCTGGGATTAAGAATCCAAAAACTACCGAATGGTCGCCGAAGGACCCGATGTCCGCCCTGTGCTGTATCTTGGCGTTTTGGGGCTAAGGCCGAAAAATCATTTTCAAGGGGGAATTGTTCGGTCTCATCTAACCTGTCAGTGCCGACATGGGAACTGACAGGTTAGATGAGACAAGAATGGCTCGTGGTGTCTCATTCATTCTGTCAGTGCCGTATGAGCAACTCGGCAAGTAATGCCGCGCGTCGATTGCCGATAGACGGCCGGGTCGCCGTACGGATGCGGGACTATCAGTAACTGGCTTCTTTGAACCGGGCTGACAGGTTAGATGAGACAGACCAGGAATTCCGTAGACTGACAGATTCAATGAGAAAACTGACAACTATGTTGAGAACGGACAGGGAATAGTGGCAAGGCGTGTACTTACGATTCACGAATTGACGTTTAGGGAAAAAGGTAAACGTGAGGGAGTAGGAAGGGAATTTGCTCCGTCCGATCTCCTTGGAGATGACCTACTGGAATTGTTTTACACATGGGTGGCAGGTCTGACCGAGTCAGATACTGCAGACCCGGGTACGCATACGTGGGTTACCGTCAACAACGTTTTCAAGTACGCCAGCCGTGTGCTTGTAGTAGAAACCTCCGTGGGAACTAGCGGCGAGTCGGGAGAGGTGGTGGATTCTGAAACCGGACGTACCGAATTCCAGCTTTCCTCTCGTCACGCTCCGACCGGCATCACCCGCACAGTGCTCCTCGTTCCGGAACGCGGCCGCTCTGCGTTTCTGATGTCGGAATGGTCCCGCCGAGGATCTGGCGGATCTCGCATACGCCAGCTGTTCGTCAAGCACTCGACCGAAAACCTTGGCTTGATAAAGATGGACTGCCACACTGTCTCTGAAGGTGAGGCGTGGGCCGAACACGCCAAGCTAAAAGAAGTCGAGCTACGAGTCGAGGGCCGCCCGGTAGACGTCGCCGATGGGCCGGACATCCAGGTCGGCATAATTTCGCATGTTGCTCGGCCCCCACGTCGCGGTTTCTTCCCACGAGATCTCATTGGCCAGCTCATTAGGGATAAAGATGCCGCCAAGCGGGTGGTGGGACTTCCGACTGAGGCGACGACGGAACGCGAGGACGTATACATCACTCTCGTTGAGGGACAACGACAAAAGAAGTTCCTTTTGGATGGCGGCGGCGCTCCTAGCTTCCGTCTGGTTCTGAACGAGGACGGTTCGGACCCACTCTCAACAAGTGAAATCGTAGCGAAATGCGTGGAACAGCTCGCCGAAATTGCGGGACGCACGGGCAAGGTCGAATGGGATCCGCGGTGGAGCAAGCAGCTCAAGGAGAAACGTGGGGAAAACCTCTCTATGGCGCATTCCGAGTGATCACTTTCGCACGCTGCGAAATGCACGGTCAGGAAAAATCTGGGGATGGGACTACGTCACACAAATTGGTATACCTGTAGCGCTGGGCATAGCAGCTTGGTTTCTCGGATTTCGCATGACCAGCGTAGACCACGGAGTCTCAGGGATTTCGATTGTCTCCGGGCTCCTGTTCGCGGTCGTGGTGTTCCTTTTTCAACTCCGCACCGCATTGCCGGATAACCCACTACTTACAAAAGATGACTTAGCGCTGGTCGACGAAGTCATGTTCAACTGCCTATGGGCAATCCTTTGGGGACTACTGCTCGTCTTCTACCTGGTTCTTTGCGGCACAGCCGGGTGGATTGCCGATCCTGCCCTAGATGTAGGACAAGGCACTGCAACTATTGCGCGGATCTTGTCTTCCATCGCCATCGCGGCCAGCAGCCATCTGCTCGTGGTCCTGGCCATGTGCCTCAAACGCATCCATCGGGCGTACGAACGAATAGCAATCGGCAAGCCGTAGTTCCCCTCAAAGTTCAATATGGCTGCGCGATCGGGCGTATCAACCGGAACTTCCCCTCAGGCCGAGGATGCAGGCTTGAAAGAGCGCACCCATACACGGCAGGCCGCGTCCGCCAGTTGTTCGGAACGGAGTTGGATGGTTGATTCATCCCATTGATCCGAAGTGCTGACAGCTTTGTTGAGCTGGAGACTGGATTGCAGTGAGAACTCGGGGCGCTTGGCGTCCCAGCCGAAGTTTGAAACACCCTGGTTGAATCGAGAGGTCACGAGGGTCAAGTTGCCGATGCGATGAACGGCTGAGCGGCGGTGCTGTGCGGCGAGTTCCAGTTGTGCTGGATCAAGTGCACCGAGGGGCCAATGTGTCTGCCAGGACTGCGGCATGATGTGCTCGATCTGCAGCCGTTCGTAGTCGAAATTGGCCGGCTCGGTTCGTGGATTCTCGGTCTGGAGCTGCTTGTCAATTGCCCCGAGGACCAAGCGGATCCTTTCCTGAGTGAATGAGTTGTAGAACTTGTTGGTGGCGAAGGCAGCGGCAACATCTTCATCGGTCGGCCACGCCAAAGCCGTTGAGGCGGATCCGAGGGCGTCGATCACGGCTTGGGAGACGCTGTTTCCTGCTTCCCGTGCGGTCTGTGCGGCCTTGAGCACCTCGACGAAGAATGTTCCGTATCCACGGGTGTTTGCACCGGTGATCATGCGCCGCATCACCCATGATTCGATGGCCGCAACAGCGGATTCGTGGTCGGCAAGCGTCAGGACCTCTGCCGGCAACGTCCGGAGCCACAGGAACAGCGGCACAGCGGTGAGAACACGGATACGCTCGATCCGCGAGTAGGCCTGGGACAAGACCGGGGATTCGGCCTGTTCGGGATGGTAGACGGTGAGGTACGCGGTTGCGTACTCGTTGAGCTCTTTCAGAACAGATTCCGTAGCCCTTGGATGATCCGTCAAGTAGGTGCGCACCTGGGAATAGAGGTGCCCGACGCTGGCTTCTTCCCCGGAAACGGCGGTGAGCCAGGCGGAGAGCAGAACGTCGCGGCGTCCTCGCGCGGCGTGTCCGGTACCCACGGTGGTCTTCCACCAGGGTTCATCGAACGGGGCCCAATATTGGTCGTAGAGCTGGTCCAATTCGGCCTCGCCGCTCAAGTCACCGCGAAGGAAGAGCAGGTTTTTGACAAGATCAGCCGCCGACAACGGGGTCTGCCGCCCGTTGAGGACTTCGAAGATTACCTGCGCCTCGTCGTTTTCCTCCAGATCAATGACGACCAGTTTGAAGAGACCCAGGAATGCATCCACGATCGCGTCGAGCAGTTCGGTTTCGGGTGCGGCCTTTACTGCGATGCGGGTCTGCTCGGCAAAGAAGGCCCGAGCCTCATAATAGGGGTGACCGGTGGCGACCGGGACTTCATCTGCGACAACGGAGGGCCATACCTCGCGGTCCTTGCGCCTGGGCCAAAGCTTGAACCGGTCGAGGGGGTCGATGGCTACGTCGGCGGGGTTCTGGATCAACCGACGTACCTGCGCTGCACGCGGGGACCCGGTTTCCAGGAGGACATCGAGGATCCCGCGGGCCAGCAGCTGCAAGGTTGTCAGTCGCTGCTGCCCGTCGATCACTGCCCGCTGATCCACGCCACCGGTGGAAGACGGCAATTGGTCGCAAACGATTGCGCCGAGGAAATGCGGGGTGACTTTCTGGTCCGCGCGAGCCCTGGGTTCTCCCAGGGCATCCGCCCGGTCTCTGGCCTTCAGCAGTCTTTCTGCGGCCGAGAGAAGGTCTTCGTGGAGGAGTTGCCATTGTCCGTCGCGGGTCCACTCGTAGTCCCGCTGAAACGTGGGGATGACGTATCTGCGCTCAAGACCCAGAACGGACTTTAGCGCCAAAGTGTCAGCCTGCAATTTTCCTCCAAATTCTCTGGGGACGTGGTTTCCCTTGTTCACTCTAACCCCGCGGAAAGAGTGGCATAGCCAAGACACTGGCCCTTAGGGGAGTGCGCACCGCGCGGCAGCACGATCTAGCCGAATCACATGGCCGCTGAGGACTGCGGGGCCCGAAGAAACGAAAATCAATCAGTTCCCGGGCAGCGATCGATGAGGGACGGCAGGATTGAAAAGCCCCAAGCTATACCGATGCCGAGACGTTTTCATGTTCACCCCGAGCTGCTGCTTGGATTGTTTTTCTATGCAGTCCTTTGGGCCATCGCTTCCATCTGCTCGATCACCAGCTTGATGGCCTCGGGCTGCTTGTCCGGCGGGTAGTCGTTGAGAATCAACAGGCGTTTAACCGATGACCGCAGCTTGGCGCGGACATCCTCGCGGACCGTCCAGTCGGTGCGTACATCCCGGCGCATCACGGCGACCAGCTGCCGGGCGATCTCGGCGAGCATGCCCGGTCCTTGTGCCTCGAGGGCGGACTGGTTCAATGCAACAGCGTCGTAGAACGCGAGCTCGTCCTCGTTCAGGGGCGGGGTGAATTGTTGTCCGCGGTTGGCCTCCTGGGCGACTTCCTTGGCCAGCTCGACCAGCTCCGCGATGACCTCCGCGGAGGTGAGCTGCTGGTTGGTGTATTTGTTCATGAGCTCGGTGATGCGGTCCGAAAACGCCCGCTGCCGGATGACGTTGTTCTTGGTGGTGCGCGCGGATTCGTCGGCAATGAGCTTGCGCAGCGCCTCGATGGCCAGTTGCGGGTTCCGTGCCTGCTGGGTCTTGGCGATGAACTCCGGGGTGAGGTCGCTGAGGGAAGGTTTGGGCATGCCGGCGGCCTCGTAGATGTCCAGCACCTCGCCGGTGGCATCCGTCGCGGTGGCGATCAGCTGCCCGAGCATGCGCTGGATCTCCTCCGGTACGGGCTCGCCTCGGGACTGCCGGTCCTGGGCATCGAACTTGCCCATCCACACCCGGATCTCCTCATACACCTGGATCTCCGGGCGCAGCTCCTCCAGCTTGCCAGACCCCGTGCACAGGGCCCAGGCGCGGGCCAACTGGCTGGCCACCTGCCGGTAGCGTACCGCCAGCGACGGGGCGCCGTCCTCGGAGGCGGCGTTGCCCGGCGTTTCGGGGGCGCGCAGGTAATTCACCGCCCCGGTGACGGCGTTCAGGAACGCCTTGGGCCCGGGCTTGCCCAGCACCGCGCGCCAGTCGTAGCCTGCCAGCAGCTCGCGGGCCGTGTTGACCAGCTCGACGGCCAGGGCGACGGCTTCGTCGATGTTCTTGCCGACGGGCTTCTGCGTCCGGTCGCTGGCGGTGTATTCGGCCAGGGCCTTGGCCAGGTTTTCGGCCAGCGGTGCGTAGGCGACCAGCAGCCCGTCGGACTTGCCGCGGAAGGTGCGGTTCACGCGGGCGAGCGTCTGCATCAGCAACGCGCCCTTCAACGGGCGGTCCAGGTACAGGGTGTGCAGGGGAGGGGCATCGAAGCCGGTGAGCATCATGTCCTTGACGATCACCAGCTCCAGCTCGTCCCCGGGGTCCTTGAGACGTTCCTTGATGGCGTTGTTCGCCGAGTCCCGGCGTACGTGGTCGGCCACCGGCGGGGCATCGGACGCGGTGCCCGAGTAGACGACCTTGATCTTGCCCTTGTCCAGCTCGTCCGAGTGCCACTGCGGCCGCAACGCGACGATGGCCGTGTAGAGGTTCGCGCAGATCTCCCGGGTGCCGCCGACGATCATGGCCTTGCCGAACGTGGGTGCGCCGGTGGTGTCGGCAATGAACGGGGCCACGGTGTCTCGGCGGTTTTCCCAGTGCTTGACTAGGTCCCTGGCCAGCTCCGCCAAGCGGTCCGGTGCACCGTAGACCGCGTTGACCACGGCGACCGACTGCTCGATCCGGGCACGTTCGGTGTCATCCAGCCCTGCGGTGGCCTCGTCGGCGTCGGCATCCAGATCTTCCAGGGTGCGGTCGTCGGCGAGTTGCACCTTGATCAGGCGCGGTTCGAAGTACACGGGCACGGTCGCCCCGTCATCGACGGCCCGCGAGAGGTCGTAGACGTCGATGTAGTCACCGAACACGTCGCGGGTGTTGCGGTCCTCGAAGGAGATCGGGGTGCCGGTAAACGCAATCAGGGTGGCGTTGGGTAGGGCGTCGCGTAGGTGCCGGGCGTAGCCGTCCAGGTCGTCATAGTGGCTGCGGTGGGCCTCGTCGACGATGACGATGATGTTTTTTCGGTCGCTGAGCAGCGGGTGTTCGGTGCCCGAGTCCTTTTCGTCCTTGGTCCGGCCGAACTTCTGCAGCGTGGTGAAGTAGATGCCGCCGGTGATCCGGCCGGAGAGCTCGGCGCGCAGTTCGATACGGCGGCGGATCTGCTTCGGCGTGTCGGGCAACAGCTGGGAGCGGGCGAAGCCGGAGTAGAGCTGCCCGTCGAGTTCGTTGCGGTCGGTGATCAGCACGACGGTGGGGTTTTTCAGGGCGGGGTGGCGCATGACCGAAGCGGTGTAGAGCTCCATTTCCATGGACTTGCCCGAGCCTTGGGTGTGCCAGACGACGCCGGCCTTGCCGTTGGTGCGCACCGCATCGATGGTGGAGCCCACCGCCTTGGTCACGGCGAAGTACTGGTGCGGCTTGGCGATGCGCTTGAGCAGGCCCTCGGCCCCGGCATCGAACGCGGTGTAGGAGCGCAGCAGCTGCAGGAAACGGGTGGGGTTGTAAAGCCCGGCGATCGCGGTCTCGATCGGCAGCACCGCCTCGCCATCGATGCTGTGCCCCGGAGATACCGGCACGCCGTCGTCGTCCACGTTCCAGGGGGAGAAGTGGTTCAGCGGGGTGAACGGTGTCCCGTACTTGGCATCGAGCCCGTCGGAGGCGAAG
Organism: Arthrobacter sp. UCD-GKA; assembly: GCF_001863355.1. Classification (NCBI taxonomy): domain Bacteria; kingdom Bacillati; phylum Actinomycetota; class Actinomycetes; order Micrococcales; family Micrococcaceae; genus Arthrobacter; species Arthrobacter sp. UCD-GKA. The sequence goes on from NZ_MOLR01000011.1 coordinate 93,936, forward strand.
GTGAAGACGCAAAAGCGGAAGGCCAACGGGAACTCGCGCAGGTAGGTCTGCAGCTGGGCGTGCGCGGCGGCGACGTCGGCGGTCTTGGACCCGGCCTTCTTCAGCTCCATGATGCTCACGGGCATGCCGTTGCAGTACAGGACGAGGTCGAATCGCCGGTGGTGGTCGCCCGCAACCAGGGTGACTTGGTTGACGGCGAGCCAGTCGTTGTCGGTCTCCTGGGTGCCGATGATCCGCAGCGTGGGGTTTTGCTCGGTCCCGTCCGGATCCAGGTAGGAGATCCGGTGGCCCTCCACGAGCATCTTGTGGATGCGGTGGTTTTCGGTGATCGCGTCCTGGGATGTGGGGGCGATGATCTCGGCCAGGGCCTGCTGCAGGTACTGTCCCGGGACTCCGGGGTTCAGTCGGTGCAGCGCGGCGAGCAAACGCGGACGGATCAGGAGCTCATCCCAAGACTCCCGCTCGTCCGTGCCCGGGGCGATCACGTCCCCGTGGAGGGGGCGCCAGTTTTCGTCGCCGAGCTGTTCGAGCGCAAGCTCCTCCCAGTCGGCCTCGGTGAAGCTCGTTTGCATGGTCATCGGTTGTACGTCCCCCAGAACTAGTTTCTGACCTGAATCTATCGCTTATTGACCAATGGCGGGCAATGTTGAAGAGGGTGTCTGCAACAAAACCTCCGTCAGATTGCCGCAGCCACGACTGCTTCGGCCTCCTTCACACGGAGCCTGCCTGACATGAGTTGGGGAAGAAGGGCGTCGCGTGTCGCGGCCAAGGTGCGGTTTTCCCCGCGAAGCGAACCCAAGACATTGAGATTGACATCGGCCCATTCGCCGAATGTCCGGAGCGTGAAGGGATCGACTGGGCTCAAGGTGTGCCGAGCTAGATCGGCAGCTGACACCCGCTGTCTCCCGGATGTTCCCACTAGGTTTTGAATCGCAAAGTCCCGGAATCGTTCGCTAACGGCCATGAAGTAAGACAACCCGAGCGGCAGGTCTTTCTTTGATCTCATGACGATGAACTCTGTTGAACCGATTCCTACGTCTCCCTCATTCAGGAAATCAACGAATGCGGTCTTCCGGTTCTCAAGGCAGGGGGTAATCCTGGCGATGAGCGTGTCACCGTTAGCAAACCGCGCGCCACCCTTGCGTAAACCTGTATTCCACCGTTCAACCAGAGGCGCAGTCGTTGGAAGCGCTTGCATATCGATAACGGTCGGGCTTGCGGATACGACAGTTCGACGAGGATTGAGGTCGAAAACATCCCCCAGCAGGACTACCTCGTTGGACGGTTCGACATCCAGCCCTACGCGCGTGAATTTGGCCGATCCGAGAGCTTCTATCGTGTGTGCAATTTTGGTGTTGGCGGTGATCTTGTCGTCGAGGGCACCGAGAACTTCGGCGATGGCCTGCTGTTCTTTCAGTTCCGGAAGCACAACCTCAAAGTTTCGAATGATCGGCAATCGAAGGTGCGGCACAGTTGAACCATGGGCGAGTGCATGGAGCCTGGCCTGAACTAATGGCGATATGAGGTAATAACGCAGGAACCTGTTGTTGGCTTTTGATGGATCCGCCCGAAGCAGCATCGTCCGCTGGCCCGGGGCAATGCTGACGCCTTCTGGAATCTCGACCACGGGTCCAACAGGTGCTTCTCGCGCGAAGAGCAGATCTCCGGATTTTGGTGCTAAGCGAGCGGTCCACTCCGCGAATGTAGCATCATTGATGCGACGGGCTTCGTTCAAATCAATGATGTTGCCGCGCATGGCTGGTGTTCCAACCGCGAAATGTGACCCTTGTGGATCTTCGGGCGCTGTCCTGTTTTTGCAGTCAATAACAGCGCTACAAATTTCGCTAAGTGTTCCGCGTATCACGAAACCCTCCCCAATTGCTCGCGCACAACGGCCGCGAGACGCTCGGATTCCTCGAACTGCTCAAACAGGTCGTTCTTCAGCCGTGCGATTTTCTCTTCGATCGGTTCGCCGTCGTCTTCTATGTCGGCGGCCCCCACGTAGCGACCTGGGGTGAGTGCGTAGTCCGCGTCCTTGATTTCTGCCAGGGTTGCCGAATAGCAGAAGCCGGCCTCGTCGTCGTATTCCTTGCCTTCTGCCGATGGGCTGCCGCGCCATGCGTGGAAGGTGTCGGCGATCTTTGCGATGTCCTTGTCGCTCAGGGCGCGTTCGGCGCGGTCGACCATGTGGCCCAGGTTCCGTGCATCGATGAAGAGCACCTGTCCGGTGCGGTCCACCGAGCCATGGACGCCGGCGGTTTTGTCCTTGGCGAGGAACCAGGTGCATACCGGGATGCCGGTGGAGCGGAAGAGCTGGGTGGGCAGGGCGACCATGCAGGAGACCAGGTCGGCCTCGATCAGTTGGGCGCGGATCTGTCCCTCGCCGCCTGAGTTCGAGGACATCGATCCGTTGGCCATGACCACGCCTGCGGTGCCGCCGGGGGCGAGCTTGGAGATGATGTGCTGGATCCAGGCGTAGTTCGCGTTGCTCACCGGGGGGACGCCGTAGCGCCAGCGCGGGTCGGACTCGTTGCGTGCCCAGTCCTTGATGTTGAAGGGCGGGTTGGCCATGACGTAGTCGGCTTGCAGGTCCGGGTGCTGGTCGCGGGCGAAGGTGTCGCCCCACCGCGCGGCCAGGTTCGCGTTGAGCCCGTGGATGGCCAGGTTCATCTTGGCCATGCGCCAGGTGCGCTCGTTGAGTTCCTGCCCGTACACGGAGATCGCGGTGCGGTCCGCGTGGTGCGCATCCAGGAACTTTTCGGTCTGGACGAACATGCCGCCCGAGCCGCACGCCGGGTCATAGACGCGGCCGCTGGTCGGTTCGAGGACCTCGACGAGGACCCGGACGACGCCGGCCGGGGTATAGAACTCGCCGCCGCGCTTGCCCTCGGCGCGGGCGAACTTCTCTAGGAAGTACTCGTAGACCTCGCCGAGCAGGTCGCGGGCCCGGCCTGCGCCTTGGCCGGTGAAGCGGGCGGTGTTGAACAGGTCGAGCAGTTCGCCGAGGCGGCGCTGGTCAACCGAGTCCCGGTTGAAGATGCGCGGCAGGGTGGCCGCGAGCGTCGGGTTGGCGGCCATGACGGCGTCCATGGCGGCATCGATGAGCTCACCAATGTTCTTCGGTGCCGCACCGTCGATGGCGGGCAGGCCCTTGGCGTTCTGGGCCAGGTACTCCCAGCGGGCGTTCGCCGGGACCCAGAAGACGCCGCGGCCCGTGTACTCGTCGGTGTCATCGATGAGCTGGGCGATCTGGTCTTCGCTCATCCCGTCGGCGGCGAGCTCTTCGTGCAGCTGCGTGCGGCGCTCGGTGAAGGCATCTGAAACGTACTTCAGGAACACCAGGCCCAGGATGACGTCCTTGTATTGGGAAGCATCCATGGAACCGCGCAGCTTGTCCGCGGCCTTCCAGAGCGTGTCCTTGAGTTCCTTCATGGTTGAGGGTGTGGTCTCAACCTTTTTCTTCGGAGGCACTAGTTGCTTCCTTCCATGGTGGGTGATGTTTCAATGCGCAGGGCGGCTACCGCGGATCCTTCGGTGAGAAGGACGGCGAGTCGATCCAGGCGGGCAACGCGGGCAAGGGCCGATTGGCGTTCACCGGCGATCGCGTCCAGGGCAGCCTTGGTATTTTCAACTTGTTCTTCAGGGAATCGTTTCACACGCCACCGACGCCACGGACCACGCTGGCGACCATGGATGTCAGCAGCAAGCACGGATGCGATGAGTCCCGACGGGTTGGCCCTGGAGATGCGCAAGATGCGGGCCGGGTACTCGACGACGCTTGCACCCTGCGGATCCACCAACGCCGTTGTTCCACCGACATCGCTGAAAATGACATCCCCCGGTTCGGTGAGCTGCGCGCGCGGATAGTCCGCGGCCAGCACGAGCCTGTCGACGTATCGGGGCGTATTGCTGCCGCGCAGTTCGGGCAGCCCCAGCACCGTGAACCCCTCGCCGGCTCGGGAATCCGCGGCGTCCAAGCGGACCCCCGGGATCAATACCAGATACTTGCGGTGCAGCAAGTCACCGAGGGTTGCGGCCGGCTTCGCCAGGGCGTCGCCTGGTTCCACGGCGATATTGAGTCGACTGGGGCCGGCATCCGCGTTGAGGGCTTTGATCTCGTTTTCGGCCACCACGAGGAGGGCCACCGCATCGGACCCGGTTGCCGTTGACGAGCGCGTGGTCTGTGGAGCTTTACAGAGAATGCCGTCGCCGGCCAACAACAGACGGGTCTGCACGAGCCTGCCATAACGGAAGGCGCGGGCTCGGATCGCTTCCCTGCTGTGCATCGATGCCTGTAGGTCAGCCACCAAATCGTGGTGGCCGGTCTCGTCAAGGCCCGTGGTGGAAAGATCGGCGACCATCATCCAGCGTTCGGCGATGGGCACCTCGATCCGTTCCTTGCCGATGACCCACAACGCCATGGGTTGGCGCGGCCTGGAAGCGAGCAACCCTGCCGGGAGGCGAACGGCCGCGCGGATCTTTCCGGACCGCAGCAGCGAATCGCGGATGCGCGCCGTCGAGCCGGAGGGCAGGGCATCGGTGAGCAGCCTTGCGGGAGCAAGAATGACCGCAGCCTGGCTGGAATCCATCTCCAGGGAAATATCGTCGATGGCCGCCAGGATTTGTTGGTCGGTGAGATCTGGTTGGTCCCGGAAGGGGAAGTGCGCGACGGTGACCAGCCCGGGGATGCACGCTGCGAAACCCTCAAGACGGAGGTTCTCGCGACTGAAGACGTTGATCCGCAACCGCCGCAAGGCCATGCGCGACGAAGCCTGGAAGATCGGCGACAGGCCGAGGTCCACATTCTCCGACTCGTCGAACATGTCGGCAATGGCCAACAACACCTCACCGTCGTCGGGTGTCGCGTCGGCGAACGTCCTCGTCTCGCGGCCGAGCGCCACGGCCGCCGACGCCAGCAAGTCGATGGCTTCCGGCGCAAACACCGTTTCGGCGCGCTCAGTGCGGGATCGGTCGTCCATGAGTTTTTCGAAGGCCGCCAGCGGGGTATATGAGGCTTCGCTTAGTCGATCCGCGAGTCTCAGAAGCGGCACCAGGGATGCCGGGTTGGCCTCGATCTCCCTGAAGAAGCAGTCGTCGTCGGGGTCGATTTCCTCGGCACGGTCCAGGACGTCCTCCGGATCCATGCCGCCCAGATCCAGCCCGGTCAGGGCACGCAGGACCAGCAACGCGGAAAGGACCTCGATATTCTCGCGGGCGTTGCTCACAAACGCCGCCGCGTCCTCGGCCGCGTCGGGATTGTTTCCCCGCCCCGTTTGCCGGAGCCACGACACCACCTCGTCCGCGTCGAATAGCTCCTGTACGTTGGAGGTTTTCACCGGGTCGGGGAACGGTGTTGCCGTGTTCCGGCTGCGCGTGCGCCACATCGACACCACGGGGCGTTGCACCCGGGCCAGCAACGAGACGTCCACCAGGGAAAGCGTGAGGGTGGTTCCCGGTCTTTCCATCTGGCGTCTCCTTTCGTGCATGGCCTTGGGATCACCCTACTTGAAGCGGCATGCAGTGGAACGGCGGACACTGATAACCCCGGTTATCAGCACTTTGTTACTGCCATTCCCCCACTGCCCCATAGCTTGGGAACATGCCCGGAGCTTGGGGGAGACCCGGCGCTAGGGCAGGTGGGACCGCTTGGGGCGGTCCCACCTGCACGACACTTCACCGCAGCTTCCCAGGAGGAATCGACATGCAGGAACCAACGGCAACCGACGCCGAACCATGGGCCACCGGCGCCCACGCCGGCTCCCCGGTCAAGGCGCCCAAGGACAACCGCGCGTGGCTAATGGCAGCCGGCGGCCTGGCCGTCGGGCTCGCCCTCGGGTGGGGCATTGGTTTTTCCGCCAGCTCCGCACCCGCAGCCGATTCCCCCTCGGCGGGCATCACCCACGCCGTGCAGGCCTGCGAGTTGGTTGACACCCTCGGTGTCACCGTCATGGACGGGGGCAACAGCGTGACGCTGGAGACCGCGGGCAATGACACGATGGGGGCACCGTATGCGGATGTTGTGTGCGTGTTGGACACCTTGGGAATGCCCGAAAGCGTGAAATCGCGCATGGCCAGCACCAGGTCACTCGACGGCATGCAGGACGCCACCTGGTCCGGCTATGCGGCCAGCTGGCACTACCACCCGGACAACGGCCTGAACATCATCGTGGAAACCCAGGAGCAGCCATGAACACGCCAGTGGAACCTACTTCCCAAGAACCAAAACCACCTCTTGGCAAGTCCGGCAAGACCGTCCTTGCCGCCGTCCTGGCGGCCGGATTGATCGCAGGCGGTGTTTTCACCGGATTGGCCCTGGCCGACCCGACCACCAGCGATGAATACGCCACAGCCGTCAGCCACGCCCAGGTGGCCGGAGCCGACCGGGACAAGTACCGCGGCGCCCTGGAAGAACTGACAACCAAGCACGACACCCTCGTGTCCGAAATCGAGGACCGCGAAAGCGCACTGGCAGAACGCGAAAGCGCCGTGGGTGAAAAAGAAACAGAGGTCGCGGAAGCCGACGCAGCCATCGAAACCCGTGAGAAGGCCGTCGGCACGGCCGAAGCGGAAGCGGCCGCAAACACCATAAGCGACGGGACCTGGACGGTGGGGGAAGACATCAAGCCGGGCACCTACCGGGCCAAGGAGGCTGTGGGCTCACGCTGCTACTGGGGTGTCTATCGGTCCGGAACCAATGGAAGCGACATCATCGACAACGACATCCCCGGCGGCGGAAAGCCCACGGTGAAACTTGCCAAGGGCCAGGACTTCAAGTCCTCAAACTGCGGCAGCTGGCAAAAGAAGTAGGGGCACAGTGCCGGCCCGCCAGGATCAGCACGTACTCGCCTTTGCCTTCGCATCCCAAGACCATTTCAACGCCGCGACAGCGGCAAGGAGGACACCATGAGCACCACCAATCCCTACCAAACCCACCCCCAGCAGCCGATGCAGGACCACTTGGCACCCGCCCCAAGCAAGTCCTTCATGGCCACCTGGCTCCTCGCACTCTTTTTGGGCGTCTTCGGGGTCGATCGGTTTTACCTGGGCAAGATCGGCACGGGCCTGCTGAAGCTGGTGACCCTCGGGGGCCTGGGCGTCTGGGCGCTGATCGACCTGATTCTGGTGCTGGCCGGCAAGCAGCGTGACAAATCCGGTGCACTCCTGGCCGGATACGACAAGGGAAAGACTGTCGCATGGATCGTCACCGCACTCGTCGTCGTCATCGGGGCGGTCACGGGACCCAACGCCGGCGGGGGAGCAGCTGATGCTGGAAGCGTTGCCCCGGTGCAACAGGCGCAACCCGAGAAGCCGGCCGGGGAACCTGCGGCTCCTGCGGCACCTGCGGAGCAAGCGAAGAAATGGACGAAGGTCATTGCCCTGAAGGGCGGCAACGACAAGGCCAGCGAAACCTTCGAACTGACCGGGGCTGAAGCCCGGATCAGCTATGAATTCACCGGCGGCGGCGACTTCGCAGTGGGCGCCGTGTATCTGGAAAAGGAAGGCGTTGACATCGCCTCCGATGGCGGCATCCCGCTGTTGATGCTGGACAAGGCCGAAACGGCAGACACCGTGCTGCACAAGGCCGCGGGACGCTACTTCCTGGACGTCAAGGCAGCAGGCTTCGACGGGTGGACGCTGACCGTCGAGGAAAAACGCTAACCAACCTCATGCCGCGAGCACAGTAGAAAACCATTGCGGTGTCGGAGGCGTTCCACCGCATCCGACACCGCAGCAGGGGCGTCCGCTTTGGGGCTTGGCTCAGGACGGTTCGTTGATGAATGTTCCTTTATGCGTCCATCGAGGCGTACCCGTTGGGCATTCTCACTGTGGTCGGAAGCGTTTAAATGCTCTGAGTTCAACAAGTTCTCCCCCCACATACCAATGGAAAGAACCGGTGGAACCAGACCTGTAGGGCCAGTCGAACAACATGGGTCAGTCGGTCGGCTACTTGCGGGCGTCCGGGCTCGAACAGAAGCCTGCTAGGTAAATCGAAGTTCCTAAGACACATCATGAATTCGCCCCGTAATGTCCGTTACGGTGTGGAAAAGGGCGGTCTCTACGCTGCCGGGTATGTACCTCAATCGCCAAACGACACACAAATTCACTGAAAGGTTGTCCCCATGAACGAGATCATCTGCCCCGGTTGCCGCAAGGCGTTCACCATCGATGAGGCCGGCTACGCCGACATCTTGAAGCAGGTGCATGACAGCGAGTTCGAGCACGCCCTCCATGAACGGATCGAGCTGATGGAGACGGAAAAGAAAAATGCGGTCGAACTCGCCGAGACGAAGCTAGCGGCGGTTCTTGAGAAGGACGCGGCAGTGAAAAACGCCGAGATCGAGCGCCTCAAGGAGGGGCTCAAAGCCCGCGATATCGCGCAGCAGCTCGCAGTCACCGAGGCTGTACGTGCCCTTGAAAAGGAACGAGACACCCTTGCCCATGATCTCGGCGCGACAGTAACTGAACAGAAGGTGCTTCAGGAGCGACTCGAAGAGGCGCGCAAAGAGAAGCAGGGAGCCATTGAACTTGCGGAGGCGACGCTCACCAACAAGCTTCAGGCAGAGACCGCGGAAAAAGCTGCCGAGATCGGACGTCTGAAGGAAGAGCTGAAGTCTCGTGACGTCGCGAAGCAGCTCGCCGTCAAGGAAGCCGTGAGTGTGCTCGAGAAGCAACGGGACGACTTCGCACGGGATCTCTTGGCCAAGGAGACCGAGCAGCAGCTGCTTGAGTCAACAATGAAGGACACGCATGCCCTTCAGATCAAGTCGAAAGACGACATGATCGCCTACTACAAGGACCTCAAGGCGAAACTCTCCACAAAACTGGTCGGTGAGAGCCTTGAGCAACACTGCGAGATCGAATTCAACCGCATCCGCTCCGCTGGCTTCCCCATGGCCTACTTCGAGAAGGACAACGACGCTCGAAGCGGGAGCAAGGGTGACTACATTTTCCGGGAGGCGGACGAGTCCGGCACGGAATTCATCTCGGTGATGTTCGAGATGAAAAACGAAGGAGACGAAACAGCCACCAAGAAGAAAAATGAGGACTTCTTCAAGGAACTCGACAGGGACCGAATCGAGAAAGGCTGCGAATACGCGGTTCTCGTCTCGCTGTTGGAGTCCGACAGCGAGTTGTACAACGGCGGAATAGTCGATGTGTCCCACCGGTACCCCAAGATGTACGTCGTGCGCCCCCAGCTCTTTATCCCGATCATTACCCTGCTGCGGAACGCGGCGCTGAACTCCCTGGAATACAAGGCCGAGCTCGCCCGTGTCCGGGAGCAGAATGTCGACATCACCAATTTCGAGAACGCGCTCGATACCTTTAAGACCGGGTTCGCCAGGAACTACGACCTCGCCTCCCGGAAATTCAAGGAAGCGATCGACGACATCGATAAATCGATCGACCGCCTGCACAAGGTAAAGGAATCACTTCTTGGTTCCGAGAACAACCTCCGGTTGGCGAACAGCAAGGCCGAAGACCTCACGATTAAGCGCCTCACTCGCGGGAACCCAACCATGGATGCGAAGTTCACGGAGGCCGGCGGTGTCGGCGTCGCTACTGTCGAGGGCGAGGACGCATAGGCCACACCTCGGTCGCGGAGTTCGTGGTCAAAGGCGAGTATGTTTTGGGTGAATCTGCCGAGTCTGGACAACATCAGGACTCCAAGGGTGTCGCCATCGAATAGCGCGTCCAGCGCTTGAACGGCTTGAAGGTCGTGATGCTTGCGTCCCAGATACACCGTGACCAACGTAGTGGCCATCGCGTTGGAAGCCGGTGGCCACAAGATCCTACTGCTGTCGCTCGGTGGACTGCCCCCGCTTCGAAACGCCTGCCTATTCGGTCAATTTCCCGGTCGGCCGCTTCGATATCTCTCGTAAGTAACGGTGGATACAGCGATTCACCCAGAAGGTTTCGAGACATGGTTACGAGAATCGCTGCCCGCGAGCAGACGCGTAGGATTCCACAAATATTTCGGCAGGCGGCCAGTGGTGGTCTAGTTGATGAGACGCCTCGTATCCTTGCGGTTACGAGCACAACAAAGGGGAAATGCCACTCGTGCCGATATTAGCGTTGTTGATCGCATTTACCCAAGAAGTAGCTGCATTATAGTGTCGAGCGTTTCGACTATTGTGGCAACATACTTCAAATGCAACTGGCTTTGCCTCAACGGGCGATAAAACGTACTTGCTTCTGTCCAACGTGACGCGGGAGGACTGCCGGTGCAAAACAATAGGGGCCCATCGTGCACTTAAACAAAGCATTCATCAACGGATTCGGGAGAATTGCCGAGGGTTCGATTGATCTAACTCCACGGGTGGTCGCTGTCGTCGGACCAAATGAGGCGGGAAAATCGACGCTACTCGATGCACTCCATTACCTGAGTGACACATCATCAATTCTTCCGACTAGGCGTCGGTCCCGAACCGCGAAGCCAAATGATGACGCAATTGTCGTCAAAGGGCTCTATGTGCTCGAAGAGCATGAAATGCAGTCCTTCGTGGACCTGGACCTTGAGGAACTTCCGAGAAAAATGGAACTTTCGCGGAGGGCCGGAGACACAACTCGTTACATGCTGGTCGAACCACTCCCTGAACGATCGAGGAGCAAGGTCGAAGCTTTAGTTGCTCATTTCCAGCAAACTGTAACGAGAAGCTCCTTCTTTGATCTGACTCTTGCTGATGAACCAGAAGTGATTGAAGATTGGACGAAACGCAAAACGCAGGTGCTTGAGGGTTTGGACGCTTTGACCACACAGTTAATCGAAGCCGTGAGCGCAGACCAATTGCGCGAAGTTGTTCCTAGCCTGCGGGATCAACTTGCGGAATTGCAGGAATCAGCAGAAGCCCTCCAGGCCGAAACAGACGCTCAGCAAGCAATCGCTACGCTTCTCGAGTGGGTTGACGCAGACCACCCCGGCTCAGAGGTCCGACGCAGGCTGGGAGAAATGCTTCCCGTGGCCCTGTTCTTCTCCGAAGGTGATCGAACGCTACCTTCTACATTCCCTCTGAGTGAAGACACCCTGCGGGATCTGCCCGCGTCGGTCCAAAACCTCGCGAACATGGCCGAGCTTTCATTGTCCGAACTGTTGTCTGAGATTGAGGACGATCATCGAGCGGCGCACGGCACGAGGATCAGACGAGCAAACGCGGTGCTGCAGAGAAAATTCAATGCATCATGGCGACAATCAAATCTCTCAGTTGCGCTTAACCTTGAAAGCTCCACTATCTACATTGAGATCCTCCAGGATGACGACATTGTCACGCCCATCCATGAGCGAAGCGCAGGGCTTCGGATGTACGTAGCTCTAGTGGCATTTCTTGAGCAGCGAACACACGATATCAAACCGATACTACTCATCGATGAAGCCGAGACTCACCTCCATTTAGATGCGCAAGCTGACCTCGTTGCGTCATTTTCGCGACAACAAGAGGTCGCGAAGATCATTTATACGACGCACTCACCTGCCTGCTTGCCTGCTGATCTTGGCACCAACGTTCGCGCCGTGCTCCCGCACGCTACAAGATCTCAAGAAAGCACTCTCGAAAACAGTTTTTGGCGCAACGCAAGTGGCTACACCCCGCTGATGATTGCGATGGGTGCGGGAGCTTCCGCCTTTGCGGCAGCTCGTTATGTGGTACTTGCCGAAGGTGCATCCGAGATGTTGGTTCTGCCATCACTAATCCGTGCGGCAACCGACCTAATTGAGCTGCCCTATCAAGTTGCCCCGGGTCTGTCTGAATCTTCTCCAGAAGACTACGAGGACTTGGACTTGGAAGGAGCGCGGGTCGCATTTCTAGTTGACGATGATGCTGGCGGAGTAAGGCTGAAGAAGAAACTCATCGCAGCTGGCGTCTCCCCACACAAAATAGTGCAACTAGGAGAGCTAATGCTCGAACATCTCTTTGAACCTGAAGTCTATAAAAATGCATACGCCCAGCTGCTGCGTGAATGGAACCCCACTGCCACTATCCCTAATCCGCCTTCTTTCAGCGAACACAGCAAGGTGCCCCGCCCAAAGCAGCTAGACGCCTGGGCCAAGTCCATTCCGGATTTGCACATTCCGGGCAAGCGAGATGTAGCAAGCTTCATTGCAGAACACGGTAAAGCTATCCCCAGCGAGAACGGGGCTGCGAAACTCCAATCTCTTCATATCGGACTCATCGGTGCACTCGGCATAAAAACGAAACTTAAAACGGAGAACTGATCGTTGAAATTCTGCGGGACCTCCCTCTAAGTGGCCCAAAGCTTCCATACCTGCGGGATGTCGCTTCAATGGACAGAGAAGCGCATGGCGGAAAGCGAATCATCAGCGAGCCGGCCCGGTGTGTGATCAGCCTGAGGACGGACTACTTCATCCCTTCGATTCAATTTAGTGTCTTGAATCCTATCCGTCTCGAAACCCGTGCGATGCAAGACAACTTAAGTTCGGTTTAGCCATACCGGCGATCCCCGAAAGGCGCCACCAAGCGCTGAACTCCGCATATGGATGAGCTACGTGATTTAAGGGATGTGTACGTCCAGTCAAAGGATCGTTTGATGAGACTTCGGCCTTTCTTGGGTGCGGCGTTTTCGGCGCCCCCTGAACCGTTGAATTTTCAAGGGACTCGGATTCTCAACAATGTGTCTCGCGTATGCTTTCCCAGTAACGATGAAATTTAACCTTTAACGAGACCTGGGAGCCGGAAGTGGCCAGTATCGGATATGCACGCGTCAGCACGGTGGACCAGAACGCCCAGCTGCAACTGGACGCCCTAAAGCAAGCCGGGTGCGAGCGGGTCTTCACCGACCACGGAGTCAGCGGCACCCGGGCCAGCCGCCCCGAGCTGGACAAGATGCTCGACCACTTGCGCCCAGGCCAGGACGAGGTGGTGGTGTGGAAGCTGGACAGGCTGGGACGCAACACCCGCAACCTCCTGGCACTCATCGACGACCTGGAATCCCGCGACATCCATTTCCGGTCGCTCACCGAGGGCATCTCCACCACCGGTCCCATGGGCACGGCCATGCTGACGGTGATGTCGGCCTTTGCCCAGCTCGAGCGCGACCAGCTGGCCGAACGCACCCGCGCCGGGATGGCGGCTGCCGCCGCCAATGGCCGGCCGGCGGGCCGGCGGGAAATCACAGCGGAGCACGGGAAGGTCAAGCGTGCCCGGGAGCTGAAGGCCCAGGGGATCAAGCCCGCCGACATCGGCAAGATCCTGGGTGCCAGCCGCGCCACGGTCTACAGGTACCTCAGCCTGGGCAGGGACTGACCCCGGTGCCGCCGTGCACCAAGTGTCCCTGACAGGATTCCCGGATCCTTCGGGGAGCCGCGAGGAGATGTGTTCGTTGGCGTACCAAAGTACCGGGAAAGAATTGTATCCATGCCGTCGTCTTCGGTCCCCAGGGTTTTCCAAGAAGCCGGGAGCATCGTTGAACCGTTAGGTGTAGATCCTGATTAGTCTCAGTTGGAAGGCCATTTCGTCCGCGTAGTAGTCGCGGGCGCTTGTTGCCTGGTCGTAGGCGTCTTTCCACTGGGCGCCATTCCACCAGCGGTGTTGGTTGGCGATGAGGTCCTTGGCGAGTTGGTCTTTTTCTTTCCAGAGCCGGTGAGCCGACGCATATTTCCCTGAGAGTCCCAGGAGACGCATTGCATCGTCCATCTCGCTTTCCCATACGGTGGAGCGAATGATCTTGAGTTGCTTGGTGGCAGTCGCGTTTACTGCCGCTGGCCAAGGTTTGAAAGTGGCATCCAGCCGGTTTGCCTTTTCCCTTTCATGGTTCCGGACGGACGGGGCCATGCGCCAATGTTGCCTGAACTGCAGCATTTGGGAGCCTGCGGGGTTTTCAATGCGCAGGGAGAGGAATCCGGATCCGCCACCGTTAATCACGAGCTTCGCGCTGGTACTACTGGAGGAAACGATTTTTGCCGAGTATGCGCCCGCGAAGTCCCCGACCTTAATCCGGTGAAGGTTGGTTCCCGTCAACGTGATGGTGCTCTTTTCCAAGCGTCCGATCGTGGTCGTTGACAGCTTGGAGATTCTTGGTTTGAGCCATTTCTTCACCGTCAGGGTGGCGGTTGATGAGGTCACCTTGCTGCGCTTCCCGGTCACCACGACTCGGTACTTTGTCTTCGACTGGGATGACTTCGCCGCGGGTGCTGTGTAGGTCGCCTTGCGCGCTGCTGCTCCGGCGACGTTTTTCCATTTGCTGCCCGGGCGCTTGGACTGCCACTGGTACCTGAGGGATGATCCAGTCGCCTTGGCGGTGAACTTCGGACGGTCTGCCACGTAGACCGTTGTGCTCCGTGGCTGGGCCGTGATCCTCGTCTGTAGGGTCTTCTTCGCGACGGGGATTCCCGCAGGTGCCAGCGAGGAGACGGCAGTCATGGACGACGGGGAAGCCGTAGCTGGCACGGTGCCGAAGGAGAGCGAAGTGATCAGGAGTGTTGCCATGGTCCAGCTGATGAAACGCATAAAAGGTCTTCCCCAAGATTTGAATGCAGAGTTTCTCTAAACGCTATCATCGAGATCGATAATTATCATTTTTTATGACTATTCCACGGTTTTTTCTCTCGCACCGGATGGACTCCTGCCTGACTTGGCTTCCTTGTGGTCAGGTCTGGGTCCCTACGTTCACGTTATGACTGAACCATCGGGACACGAGCTCGCTCTCTGGCAGGGCATCCAACGATCAAGGCCCGACCCCTGTCTCGAATGATGAGGAGCGCCGGTGAGCAGGTAGCCATAGGGGCATCCAATCTGGGCAATCGTGCCACCCGGTTCCTGGAGAACCGGCCGGGAGCCCAAGCGGCCGTCTCCCGTGGGCAAAAGTTCGTGGGCAAGGGCGCCCAGGCGATCGGCACCGGACACCGCTACAGCCAGGCCACCCCAGGGCATCCCGAGTGGGCATGCCGCAAGCCAGGGATCTCGCTTGGCTTGGTGCCCAACCCCTCCAAAAACCCCGGAAACCTGGGGATTTGATTTTCTCTCGAAGCACTACTATATTTCTTGGCATGCGGGGAAGAAGAACGAATTACCCCCCCAGCTTGAGGGAGCTGCAGTTGCCCTCTTGGGGGGAAACCCGCACAGCAGTACCCGACCGTCGGACAGCTTGAGACGGCCACCGCAGTAGAGAAGTACCAGCAGTAGCAGCAGTACCCAAAGGGCGTGGTCCTCGACAGCTTGAGACGACCACAGCAGTACAGCAGTAGCCGGAGGGCGTGGTCGTCGGACAGCTTGAGACGACCGCAGCAGTTCAGCAGGACCAGCAACCCCGGCAGTACAGAAGTGCCAGCAGTAAAGCAGTACAGCAGTACAGCAGTAGCCGGAGGGCGTGGTCGTCGGACAGCTTGAGACGACCGCAGCAGTAGCAGGACCAGCAACCCCGGCAGTACAGAAGTGCCAGCAGTAAAGCAGTACAGCAGTACAGCAGTAGCCGGAGGGCGTGGTCGTCGGACAGCTTGAGACGACCGCAGCAGTAGCAGGACCAGCAACCCCGGCAGCAAAGCAGTGCCAGCAGTACAGCAGTACCTGGCCGTCGGACAGCTTGAGACGGCCGCAGCAATACCAGCAGTAGATCAGTAAAGCAGTACCCGGAGGGTGTGGTCGTCAGACAGCTTGAGACGACCACAGCAGTACCAGCAACACCGGTAGTACCTGCAGTACCGGGCCGTAGGACAGCTTGAGACGGCCACCATAGTAAAAATAAAACAACCCCCTATGGGCGGGCTGGTGGTGAATCCGTATTCATCACCGGCCCGCCCCTTTCCGTTCTTGCCAAAGTTGGCGTCGCTCACCCGTTGCGGGACACGGGGCAGGAACCGGAGCTGGCACCGTCCAAGAACGCGCCCCTTGCCTCCTCGAGTGTCCTCAGCAGCCCGCTGGGGCTTCCCCCTGGGGTTGGGGTTTTGGGTAGCTTCGCGAGGAATGGCGCGCCAAGCCACACGTGCCTGCATGGGGTATGCCCAAATCTGATATCGGAAAAGAACTTGGAACCGTCTGTTTAGGGTTCCATTTTCGCCATGCTCCCGGCCTACCTACGGAGGTCTATGAGGCGAAATGGACATGCCTCAGACCAAGGAAAGAGCGGACGTATGTGATGTTTCGGCGGTTCCTGAGGACGTGCCCTCCTACGCCGGAGCAGGCGGCCGAGCTAGCGCCCTGCGGCGTCCGGAGTCCCGAAGCCGACGCGGCGAACTGACGGAGCTTCGAAAGCGGATATCTCCGCCGGAACGCTCACCTCTGGGTAGGGCTTACCAAATAGGTCGCTAGGTTTTCGGCTATTAGGTTATGGCCTGTGAGTAGCCGTTCGATGTCGGTTGCATTTGTCCAGGTGATCGAGGCTAGTGCCTCGCTGTAAGAGCGCACAGCGGAGACGAGTTGTCCTAGGCCTCTTGGCGTGAGAATCTTCATTCCTGGGATCGCAGTTGCATTCGCATAGAGCATCTGGCTCGGATGAACCATCACGGGCACGGCGGTGGCGCTGGGATCGTACCGTCTACTAAACCACAACATTGCCTGGCCCAGTTGCGCGGCGTCGCGTTTGCCAATAGCAGTACTGGTCGCTCCACTTTTAGCCTCAACGATCCAGTAGGTGTTGTTCCCCAGTTGGAGTAAATTGTCCGGTCCCTCTCCCATCTCATGTTCAGGTCGTTGGGAGCCAAGTCCCAGAAGAATCCCTAACTGGAATAGAGCCTCTTCGAAATCTTCAGTCGCTTCAGGGTCAAATTTCAAATCGGCGAGGACTGCCTCGAACCCAAGACGCAATGCGGATGGATTGCCGAACTTTCCGGAATACGCTTGTGCAGCTCGTTCCGCCTGCATCCCTGTCGAGGCCAGTCTGCGAAATGTCACGCCGGATAGGGGACGCGTTACATGATTATTCTTAGCGTGTGCAACCGCCAAGAGGGATTGGGCTCGAGACGGATCTATCTGATCTAGGTATGCTGCTGCTTGTTCAAGCAGCCAACCTTTCGTCTTGAAGGTCGCCGTTTCATTGGCAATGGCTTCGAGACGCTGGACGGCCGTATTGATGTCACCTCGAAGGGCTGCGTCGAAGGCCTCCCTGCGCGCGGATGCGCTCTCGGATATGTGCCCTTCCTGTGATCCGATTCCTCGGAGGGAAAGCTTCGCAAGTTTTACCCAATTCGGATCGCGCTCAAGGGCTTGATTCGCAGTTTCTATGATTTTCGAAAGCGGCTGATTGTCCATCTGGCGAGCTACCTGTCGCGATAGTTTCAGCTGAGCCTGAGTGGCCGGGCTGAACCGTGATGAAGTCCTGGGATCGACAGTCAATTGGGCGAGCCTTGAGCCGATGAGAAAAATGAGACAATGATCCTCGTTGCTGCGTACCCCGCGGCCCATACCCTGCTCGATGCGCTGCACCTGACGGCCATCCACGCCGTTTTCATAGCTGGTTAGCAAAGATTCCAGCCGTTCTTCGCCGCTAAAGGACGCAGGCAGCCCATCAATAACTAGTACTCTGCAGGCATCTTGCGGAAGATCTATCCCATCGTATTTATTGGCAAAGACAACCAACCCGAGATGCTTGCCTTCCTTTAACTGATCTACCACCGTTTCGATCTCATCCGCTGATGCCGAAACGTCTGCTTGCGGCCAGAGTGCCATGGCGGAATCACTCGGCACTAGGACAACGGTGTTATGCCGCTTGCTTAGCTTCACAATCTCGTCGCGTATTTGTTCCTCTGAAATACCCGGATTGATCTCTTGTGGGGCTAAAATCATGCGTTCGCCGATGTCGCCGGCGGTAAGTGGGGCGATCGCGTTTGCAATGCTCTTTGGATCGGCACCAAAATCCGTGACCAAAACGCTATCGTCTGCAAGGGTGGCCGTTAGATAAATCCGCCGGTTTGCTTGAGAGAAGGCGCTTACGTGTTTGACCAATGGGCAGGGTGGATTGATGGTGACTGACTTATTAGTGAAGACAGCCCGGCACAAGTGGAGAGCCTCGCGAACAGCCGGCCACTGAAAGTAGAGAGGATCATCAGCAGTAGAGGCCACGCTCCTCAAAATGTCCCTAGCTTGGTCTTTCTTGGTCCGCCACGACCAGAAAGGAACTCTAACGAGAGCAGCGTTGCTGTCTTCAACCAGATCCAGTAAGCCATCAGGTGATTGTTGCTTCAGGTCTTCTCGGAAGAGGTCCAGAAGGGCATGATAGGCCGCGTTATCGCGATCTATTGTGAGGGAGAGCTGCTTTCGTGTAGTAGCAATAGCGGCATGCGCATCGTCAATTACAACCACCCCGATCGGTAGCGGGGGTCTCGCGGTTCTTCCGTCCGAAAAGACAGTCCTTCCGTTAAAGAGTTTGTAGGCATTGACCACTGCAATGGCTTCGCCGGCCAGATAGCGCGAATCGTCGGGATCGTCTACCGTATCGATGCCTAACTTACGAGCTTCCTTTAGTACCTGTTTTACCAAATACTTGTCTGGTGCAACGTATAGCGCCGGGCCGAGGCCCTCGTTCAGGTAGCTCTGTAGCATAACCAGTCCGTTAATGGTTTTGCCGCCCCCCGTATTCACCTTCATGACAAGGTCACGTTCGTTGCGCCTATCATGCCAAGCGGTCAGGACCTGTGCCTGAACATCTCGCAAGTAGCCGTAACCCACTGCTTTGTTTGGCAACTGCCCATGGAGCTCTCGCGGTTCGATGACGGCACCCATCGCTTCTTCACGCAGCAAACTACCAAAATCCATGTTTCCCCCGATACTAGGTTTGCCGGTTATGGTTCCGGCAAGACCATCTCAGGCTACAACCAGACCGTTCTAAGTGACGCAGCGTTACTTGGGGTCCGTCAACCAACACAGTCGTCATATGGGTGGTCGGTGGCCGTGATGGAACACCAGATCCGCACCCCCCCTGCACACCCGCACCGGCGCGGCCCCGAACAACCTCGAGGCACGGCTGCCGGGCGAAGGTGTGTTTCGTCAAGTTTAAGTAGGCCATTAAAGCGTTCAAAAGTAGGCCACTTCGGCACGGTTTTAGGCCATTTCAGCTCCGGCCTTCCCCGGCACCGACCTGCGAATTTTTAAGTCACAGGTCAGCGCCGGGTTACCGGGGTCTCAGAACGGTGCAGGACCGTCGTTCGCGGCGGGAGGCACCCTCCACGGCGGGTCACCGGCGAACCGGGCGTCCGCCCAGCCGCCGGCCGGGTCCAGGAAGTCCTGGGGCCACGGGGCCGGTGCCCCCGATTCGTCCCACCAACCGGTCTCCTCGCCGGCTGCGAGCAACGCCAGGTCCTCGGCCAGGGTCCTTCCAAACGGGTGGTATCGCCCGCCTGCTGCTTCAACGCTCATCGTGTTCCTCATTTCATCAACGCGTTCTTCACCCGGTAGGACTGGCCACGGAACTGCAGCAGCCGCCCGTGGTGCACCAACCGGTCAATGACCGCCGCGGCCATGTTCTCGTCGCCGAAGACCATGCCCCACCGCTTGAACTCCAGGTTCGTCGTCAGCACCAGGCTGCGCTTTTCATACCCATCGGCGATGACCTGGAACAACAGCCGGGCTCCCTCGTCGTCGATCGGCAAATACCCGAATTCGTCGACCACGAGGAGCTGGTTCTTGGCGATCGAGGCCAGTTCCTTGTCCAGCCGGCCCTCGTCCTTGGCCCGCCGCAATTGCATCACCAGCCCGGCGGTGGTGAAGAATTTCGCCGGAATGCCGCGCCGGCACGCGGCCACGGCCAGGGCGGTCGCCAGGTGCGTCTTGCCGGTGCCCACGTCCCCGAACAGGATCAGGTCCTGGGCGTGGTCCAGGAAATCCAGGTCCACCAGCTGCTCTCGCCCGTAATCGGCGGGGAAGGTGATGGCGGTGAAGTCATACCCGTCCAGCGTCTTCACCGCGGGCAGTTTCGCGGCGCGCAGCAGCCTGGCCCTGCGCGACTCGGTGCGGGAGGCCTGCTCGGCCATGAGCAACTCGTAGAGGAACTCGCGCTGTTTCGGGGTGCCCTTGCGGGCGAACTCGTCCATGACGCTGCTGGTCAACGACGCGGCCCGGCCGGCGTCGACCAGGTCTTCGATCTCGATCGCGCTCATGCCACCGGCACCGCGTTGCCCAGCGGGGCTCCCGCGTCCGCCGCGGGTGCAAACAGCTGGTCATAGACGGCCAGGTCCACGATCCCCGCCTCGAATTCGGTGCCCTGGGCGATCCGGCGCGCGAGCATGCCCAGCGTCGGGCCCGAGGGGTCGCCGCCGTCGGCGACCAGCAGCTCCGCGGCATCCACCGCGGTGATGAACCCGGTGGCGGTGGACGCTTCCTCCAGCGCGGTGAAGAAGCGGCGCCGGTCCACGGCCTCGGCGGTGTCGATCCAGTCCCGCACCGGATCGGCGAATTCGGCGCGGATCGGTGAGTTCGCCCAGCCGCCGGGCTTGCGGGCCAACAGCCCCAGCACCGTTGACGGTTCGCTGATTGTTTCCGGATGCTGCCCGAAAACCCGCGGGAAGGACCGGATGACGGTCGCCTGCTCGTCCAGCAGCTCGACCGTTTCATGCCGCAGGCCGACCGTGACCTGCCGGGAGGCGAACTGCGGACCGGCCGCATACGTGTTCTGCGCTATTTGCACGTGCCCATACTTGTTTGCCTTGCGCGTCTCATACTGCACCGGGTCAAACCTGACCCCGGGCAACGCCAGCAGCGCGGCCCGGTCCTCGGTGAACAATTCCTCGCTGGTGGCAAGCTTCTTCCAATGCCGCTTCGCCGCGAACCGGGTGCCGCGCTCGGTGAGCAGCTGGTTCAGCTGTTCCATCGATGTCGCAACGGGCATCGGGACCATGATGTTCCGGCGCAGGAAACCCACGGCGTTTTCCACGCTGCCCTTCTCGTGGCCAGAATCGGGATTGCAGAACCTGGCTTCGGACCGGTAGTGGTTCTTGAAGGCCCCGAAGAGCTTGGTCTCGATGATCTTCCTGCGGATCCGCCGTCCGATGCCGGTGGCATTGTCAAAGATCATCAGCCCCGGCGCCCCACCTGCCTGTTCGAAGATGGTCCGCAGCCCGTGGCAGACGCATTCGGCCGTTTCCCCGCGGTAGGCCTGCGCGAAGCGCATGTTCGAGAACGGGAACGAGACCACCAGCACGTGCACCGTCTGGCGTTCCCCGGCAATGATCGCGTCGGCCTGCCCGAAGTCGACCTGCACCGTTCCCGGGTCCCAGAGCAGCTCCATGAAACCGTCCCCGGTGCCCTGCTGGGATTGCCGGTGCTTCTTCACGAATCGCTGCACCGGCGAATACGTGCCTTGGTAGCCTTCTTCGTCCACGAGCCGGTCGAAGACCCGTTGGGCGGTATGCCGTTGCTTGCGTGGCGCGTTTCTGTCTTCCTCCAGCCATCCGATGATGGTCTCTTCGAAGCCGAGCAGCACCGAACGTGCCTTGTTGCGGGCTGCCGGCGGCTTGGGCGAATAGTCATCGATCTTCAGGTACTTGGCCACCGTGGCCCGGGACAGACCCACCTGCTGGGCGATTTTCCGGCCGGAGACTCCCTGGGAATCGAGTTTCCTGATACGTTCTTGAACGGACATGGGTACCGTCACTTCTCTCTGTTTCCTATCCGGCACCCGGTTGATTGTCTGCAAACATCATGTGGTCGGTGCCGGTATGGAATTTATCGCGAAGCAAGACGGGCCCATGTCTCTTTGCCTTCCCCCGCGTTTCGTTCCTGACCTGCACGGGCTTGAACGGTGCGGGGCTCCGCATGCGCGGGCCGTCTTGTCTTCTGGGTGGTGGTGATCATCAGCTGCCAGAATCCATGCAATGGTGCTGGCCTGGTTTTGCTGCTGAAGTGGCCTGTTTTGGGCCGCTTAGATGGCCTACTTTTGCTGCTGAAGTGGCCTACTTTTATCTGATCACACACAGCGAAGGCACCGACCTGGCCCGGGAGGTTGCCAAGGACCCCTGGTCCTGGACTTCCTGGGGCTCACCGAGGAAGCACAGGAACACGCCCTGCAGGAGGCCATGACGCTGCGCCTTTCCCAGACCCTGGCCGAATTCGGACCCGGATTCACCTTCGTGGGACGCCAGTACCATCTCGACGTCGACGGGGATGATTTCTTCGTGGACCTGCTGCTGTACCACGTGCCCTCGGACTGCTACGTGGTGGTGGAACTGAAGGCCGGCAAGTTCAAGCCCGAGCACCTGGGACAGCTGAACTTCTACGTGGCGGCGGTTGATGACATGCTCCGGCTGCCAAGGCAGGCCCCGACCGTCGGGATCCTGGCGTGCGGGTCCAAGAACGAGCGCACCGTGCGTTACGCACTGGACGGTTCCGCCCAGCCCCTTGCCGTGACGTCATACACGTACGAAGCACTTCCTGTCGCCGAGAAGGCCACCCTGCCGTCCCCGGACGCCATCACTGCAGCACTCGAGCGCGATACGGATATTTTGCCCGGACCCTGACGAATCGACAGGGCCGGCATGCACGGTTCCGAACGTTTCAGTTCGACGATACATAACTTCTTGGATATCCCTAAAATACTATTTCAGCGGACTCGATTAGTTCCTTGAAGTACCGAAAGACCAATCGCATATCGTTGATCAAGCAGTCTCAACCCCCTAAACCGAGTCGTACTGGACGGGCGGTAGCTCGGCCCAACTTTCCAACGTCGTCTTCAATCTAGGGTTGAGTTGTTCGTTTGGAATGCGCATTGCTCGCATGAGCTTGCGCATTATTGGTTCAAATTCTTGATCGGCCTCAGATGACGGTAGGGATAGCAGCCATCTGAGATCGGCGATTCTTCCGATTGCACGGTCTCCGTCGAGCCCGAGCCCGATGCGCCCGGCGACGAACTTCAAGTGGTTTATCGTTAGCGCTGATTTGCCGTCGATTCGGATCTCGTTGAGGAAACGGAGAGCATTTAGATATTTGTCTTCCACCGAGCCTTGCTCATGTTTAGTCATCAGCCCCTTGGCTGACGATACAGGAACAAGGACTTCTCTTGGCTGTGCGTCCTGGACATACCTTCTAACCAGTATGTTCTCGACACCTGGCAGAGCATTCAGGGCTACGGCAGACGCCAAAGTAGTTAGTGATTGCGGTGCCGCTCCGACATCTAGGATCCATGTGTTATCGGAGATCTCCGTGGTCAATATCTCTACACCAAGTGGGGCCAGAGCGACTTGGGCCAATTTTGTTGGCGTAAGCCCCATGACGAAGGCATCCTGCCTGTGGCCAGTTGCACCGCCGAGATCTAATTGGTTGTCAAGGACCCACAAGATGGCCAACAGACTTTCGATGAACGCAAAAAGGGTGTCGGCGAAGTCTGCCAAAGGAAGGACGCCTTTCGCCGTCTTTAGGTTCCTGAATGCAATGCCTTCCCCCGTCAACGTATAGCTGTGACCGTGACTCGCAGCCGTTCGAAGGTCCTTGTTAATTCCGCTGAAGAGTTTTGACAAATCTTCATGTTTGGCGACCGAATCACCGAGCGTTGTTGCCCCTTTGAGAAGCAGGGAAGAATACTCTGCCGTTTTTTGGCCCGACACCAACAGGAGCCAAGCAAAAACCGGGAGCCCGCCTTCTTCGTACAGCGTGTGATACAGCTTCATAAGCTGACGAAGGGTCTGTTCATCGGTTAGTGGACGTCCGAGCACGGCTTCAAGATTTAGGTGGACATCCAGGATGTTCTCTTTGGCCCGAGCCAGATCCGCTACCGCTTGACCGTTTGTCATCAGAAGGGAGAGGCGGTGAGCGTTCTGGACGAACAGTTGGGTTGTGTCCTTGATGGTTCGGCGGAAATTCTCCGGATCCAGGTGGACGTCTGCGAGGACGGTGAGGGACAGGTATTGAATCCCCTGCCCGGTGGCGATAGGCGCGGGTGTCACCTCGCTTGCTGCTAGAGCACCGCTCTTATCGAGCTCGATTAGTCCTTTTGAGGGATAGCGGAGCTGGAGAGCCGCCAGCAGGTTATCGAAGCCGTTCTCCCAATTGTCGCCTCGCTCGAGCAGCTCTGCTGCCTGTTGATACAAGGTGGCTGTGCCCATTCGCTCGGTTAGACGGTCAAGCCTTTGTTGGTTGGATTTGTGGGTTTCTTGGATATAGGCGATGTCCGGGCTGATCAGCGCTTCCAAGGTTGAGTCGGATATTGCGTTTAGATCTGCAACGATGTCTCTCCATAGCTTTACTTGAGAAACGTAGGGGCGCAGGGGAGACAGCTCGTTCAATTGCTTCTCAAGTGCTCGTAACTGAATTATCACCCGGGCCAGCTGGCCGATCTCCTTCGCTTTAGGCCGGGGAACTATCACTTGTTGAATGCTGTGATCCCATTCCTCCAATGCCTCGCTGAGCTGATTAAGAACCAATGCAGGGCCCTGCTGCAGAAGCTCAGAGTGACTTAACAGCGCTGGTGTCGCCTCTTCAATGGATGCAACGGCGGCATCTATTTGGAGGCGAACCTGTCGCCGAGCAGCCAACGCCGGATTTACTTCATTCGGACGGGGCTTGGCGCCACAATCTGCGCAAGGCTGAGTCAGGACCCGCATACTACGGCATTTGGTGCAGGAGATGAGAGAGAGCTGGATGCGGTCTGTCTTCCGCGGCATGATTGTCCTTGCTTCCTATCCAAATTAATCCATGTTTATTGCAAGAGGTTTATAGGATCGTATTGCGGCCGAAGCCTGCTAATCAATTCTGCTTACCGGGTAACGCGTGATGCTGACACGCCGATAGTTTCGGCGGTAATGTGACACCGACATTTTCCAACCATAGACAAAAATCACTCCGAGTCTGTCTGCGCAAATTTAGGGTTAGGATTCTCAACCCGATTGCAATCGCAAACCGTGCTTTTATATCTATGCTTCCGTCTTCGATAGAAATTAAACGCAAAGTATTGATTGCCTTAAAAATCATGGAAGATATAGAATTCCACGTCGATCATAGGGTTAGTGCTTCACAAAGTTCGACTAACGATCCTATACACCGTGCTGCGGGCGACCCCGAAGAGTTCGGCGATTTCGGCGCTGGTGTGCTTCCCTCCGTGGTGGAGGGCGACGAGGTGTTTTTCCTGGGCGGGGGAGAGCTTGGGTTGCTTGCCGCGCAGCCTGCCCTTGGCCTTGGCGATTTGCATGCCTTCGCGGGTGCGGGCGCGGATGAGGTCGGACTCGAATTCTGCGACCATGGCCAGCACGTTGAACAGGAGTCGGCCGACCGGGTCGGTGGGGTCGTGGACGTTTCCCCCAAGGCTGAGCTTGATGTTGCGCTTGGTGAGGTCCTCGACGATGTCGCGGGCATCGGGCAGGGAGCGGGCGAGGCGGTCGAGCTTGGTGACCACCAGGGTGTCCCCGGCCCGGCAGGCGGCCAGAGCCTGGTTCAGTCCGGGGCGTTCGCGATTCCGGCCGGTGAGCCCGTGGTCGACGTAGACCAAATCCTCGGGCACGCCGAGGGATTTCAATCCTGCCTGCTGGGAGGCGAGATCCTGTTGGTTGGTGGAAACGCGGGCGTACCCGACCAGGTGCGGCGACATGACCCAAGTGTAGCGTTTGTGCCACCTTCACCGGGCATTAAGGCGGGCGGGGTATATAAGAATCAGGTGGCCGTCTAAATCCTCGAATATTCAGCCTTTTCAATATTTAGATTTTTGGTGCTCGGGTGTCGGCCTATGGGGCAGCTCCGAGGCCTGGTAAGGGTGCCTGAAATCGAGGTGTAATACAGCCTGCCGGAAAATTCGGCCCACTAGCAGTAGTCCACCTCAATACGGTGTAGGTGACGATGATAAACTCTCCAGTCTCGTTGGCGTCCCCGGAGTCTCGCACGAGCTTCTTCGTCATGACCATGAAGCCCGACAGGGCGCAACTTTTGGCCGTCCTGCACATCAGTGATCAAACGCTGCGCCTACAATTATTTTGCAGGGTGCGGCCTGGACAGCTGTGACGCCGGCCTTCAGCCGGTCAACAATAGAGCTGCCATAAGCACCGCACAAGCAACAACTGGCCCGCGCGTCGTGGCGCAGTCAAACAGGGCAACCACGTGCCGGCCCACGCCACGACAGAGGCCTATTCACCCGAATCCAGTGCACGGATGGTCGCCGCGGAATCTACACCGAACTGACCTCGGCGGGTGAACAACTTCTTACCGCATCCCACCCATGCGCGACGCCGTCCTGCGCGAGCCGTTGCAACGTGCCGCCAAGGTTCCGGAACCGCAGGACGTGCTCACCGTGATCGCGTCCGAACGGGGGGACAGCCTTTTCTAGTCGTCGCCCTCGACTGGCAGGGCCTCTGTACCCAAACATGACGGCTTCGCTCCATGTTTAGAAAAATGCCTATTCATCCTTGTGATAAGGCTGTATAAACCTTAGTGAGACTTGAGGAGATTCGCGTGGACGATTGGGTTGTAAGCATCGGTACGGCAGCGGCGCGCACCGGTGCAACTGAATGGAAACTACGGGCATGGGAGTCCAAGGGGCTGCTGACACCGCGGAGATCAGATGCAGGTTACCGGCTTTATTCGTCAGTTGAAATTGAGCGGGCAGGTGAATTGCTGGCAAAAGAAGCAGTGGGGCAACGACTCCGACTGCAGTCGACCGCGCCCGAGCCGAGGACAGAAGCTCACCCCGCACGAACGCTCCACACGAGCGATGGAACGTCGGCAACCGGGGACACCACGATCGAACCACGAACGCATCCTTCGAAGAGGGAGCGGGCTTCAATGACCCTTGAGCGCAGTCTGCAGCGATTAGGGCTAGTTATTAATCACTCCGACGACTCGGCATTGGCATTGCAAACGGCACTGGACTGCGCCCTGGAAATCGCCGAGGTCGGGAGCGGAGCTTTGTCCGTTGCCGATTTGGCACAGCAACGGTACGTATTGGCGGCCAGCCGAGGCCTGTCCGAGGACTACAAAAGGGGCATTGAAACTTGGTCTCTACATGAGGGGCTGGCCGGCCAATCCTACGGACTGCGGGAGCCGCTTGCCATCGCAGATCTTCAGTCCCACCCGGACGTTGCCCGAGAAATCGTGCGAAAGGAGGGGCTGCGCGGCTACGCCTGTATCCCGTTGATCCGCGGCCAGCGAAGGCTTGGGATTCTCGAGGTATTTGCCTCGGAAGTCAGGCACTTTGATTCTGAAATGCTTCGGCCACTGGAAATCATAGGCGCCACAGCTTCGGCCGTCTTGGAGTCTGTTTCGCTCAAGCGAGACCTGCAAAAGCTGCGGGAGGAACGCTACCGCGTTATCCATGACTGGACGGCCCAAGCCGCGGAAACTTCAAATGCAGAACGACTTGAGTTGGTTGACGCCCTGCGCACGGAAGCCTCGTCCTTCAGGGCCCAAGCCGCGGCTGAGCGCTTGAAGGATTCCGCGACAACGGGTTCTCCGGTTAATCTCTCGAGCCATGACGAAATTGCGGCGCAACTTGACGGCTTGGCGGAACGGACCGCTGCCGCTGGGT
Source organism: Arthrobacter sp. UCD-GKA (assembly GCF_001863355.1). NCBI lineage: Bacteria > Bacillati > Actinomycetota > Actinomycetes > Micrococcales > Micrococcaceae > Arthrobacter > Arthrobacter sp. UCD-GKA. The sequence goes on from NZ_MOLR01000011.1 coordinate 121,314, forward strand.
CACCGGGCGTGGATGTGCTTCCTGCGGTTCGCCACCAGTTGGTGCCGAGGCTGTCCGAAGCCACCGCCAAGGAAATCGCAATCATCGTTGACAACTGGCCCGCCCGACTGCCGCTGGAATTGACCACCAGGCTCTATCAGGTGATCCACGCGCTGCTCGCGCCCGCGGCCGCTGCTGCTTATTCCGCGGTGCAAGTTGTGTTTGACCAGCGAGGTAGCAACCTCACCATTGGAATTCATGATGACAGGGAAGCCTTGCCTGCTCTCGATAGGCTTTCAATGGTGACGACCGACGCCCGGCTGGCCGTGCGCGGGCTTGGCGGTTTCGTGGAGCGCACCACCGATCCAGGCTGGACTTGCAGTGTGCGGGCCGTCTTGCCTTTCTCAACATCGGATAGTCGGCTGCGTACCTTAACAGTGCGTGAATTCGAGATTCTGGGAGCGCTGTCCTTGGGGCAACCCAACCGCGAACTCGCGACTGCTCTACAGATCTCTACGAAAACGCTCCAAAACCATCTCACTGCTATTTACCGCAAGCTCGGCGTCAGTAACCGAACACAGGCCATGCGGTTGGCAGTCGGCCACAACCCAACCGTATTTTGGGAGGGGTCCCACGCCTCTGACCCGGTTTAAGCCCCATGGCATCTTCGATCCTTCCATTCTAACGTCGTGGGAAGAACACGGTTCGGGGAGTTCTTCCGAACCGCCACGAAACAGCTACGAACGGAATCGCCCGATGACCGCTTACATCAATGGGGAAGTATCGCACTGGATGAAGGCGGGGGCGACGCACGTCGCGCACCGCTCGCGCGAGGAGGACCCCGCCCTCGAAAGCTTCGATCTGGCCATTGTTGGCGGTGGCATGACGGGGCTGTGGGCCGCCTACTATGCCATCAAACGCGATCCCTCACTGCGTATTGCGGTGATTGAAGCCAAGGAGATCGGATACGGGGCCTCCGGGCGAAATGGCGGGTGGCTCTCCACCCTGATTCCGGGGAACCGTGCGGTCTATGCGCGCACCGCTGGTGGCCAGGCGGTGTCCGAGTTCCAGCGTGAGGTGATTGAATCCATCACCGAAACGTTGAGCGTCCTCGAACACGAAGGTATCGAAGCCGACCAACACCAGGGTGGCAACCTGGCCGTAGCTACGACCCAGGCGGCATTGACCCGGTTGCAGGGGACACGGCAAAGCCACCTGAAATATGGATACCAACCGACAGAGGTCCAACTGCTCACCGAGGCAGAGGTGAAGGCCAGAATCAACATTTCCGGGGCAAAAGGCGGTCTATACTACCCGCAGACGGCACGCATCGAACCGGCAAAGCTGACTCGTGGCCTCGCTTCTGTCGTCGAGAAGCTGGGCGTGCGCATCTTCGAGAACACCGAAGCAACAGTCCTTCACGCGCGGCGGGTGGAGACCAGTCGTGGTGAAGTTCGGGCCACGACGATCCTGAGCTGCGTCGAAGCGGATTCGGGCAGGCTGCTCAATAAGCGCGAGATCATTCCGGTGAATTCATCCATGATCGTGACCGAGCCACTGGCCGACTCCTTTTGGGAACAGATCGGTTGGGCGGGGCTCGAATGCCTGAGCGATGCCGCGCATACCTTCATTTACGCACAAAGAACCGCCGACAATCGCATTGCCATCGGTGGTCGCGGCAATCCCTATTCGTTCAACTCCGGCACACCCGGGCTCGGCGCGGTTGACAAGCGGACGGTCGGCAATCTGCTCGCGCGTTTGGAACAGTTCTTCCCCGGCCATGACTTTGCGGTCGCGCATGCCTGGCGCGGTTCCATCGGAGTCACGAGGGACTGGTGCGCCGGAATTAGCTTCGACGAGTCAAGCCGGATCGGCGTTGCCCGCGGTTTTGCAGGGCACGGGGTGACCTCCACCAACCTTGCCGCCCGCACGCTGCTCGATCGCGCTGCCGGTCTCGACTCTGCCCTCACGCGCCTGCCCTGGAACGAGCACAACTCTGGTTTGTGGGAACCAGAACCCCTCCGTTGGGTTGGTGTGCATGCAATGTACCGGCTCTTCGGGCTTGCCGACGCCTGGGAGGAGGGGCGACAGTCCTCAGAAACCTCGCTCATTGCACGCTTCGGATCGCGTCTCGCGGGGTTGCACGAATGAGCAACCGCTCCCGTTCTCGGTACTAGCGAACGTTTGGCGAAGCGCTTCCGAATCAAGTTATCTGGGGAGGTCTTGCCCGGGTTCGACTGGACCAAGGTTGGTCACGTCGAACCCGGGCATTGTTTATGCCGGCCTCGACGTGAATTTTCCCCAAACATCGGGAATGGGAAATGCGCTGGCACGAGCGGGTTGGTCCAGTGGCCTATAAAACCCTATTCAAACATTAGGCAAACATTGAGTCGTTCTGAAGGTTCAATGATGGGAACGGATCGGCCTCTAATGCCCGTCTTACTTGGCTTTGTCTTGCGACAGGCCGGGTTGCTGCGATATGAGAGTCTCGAACGCGTTGTTGATGTGGGATTGGTCCCAGTGGTTAGGTGCGAACAAAGGCCCATGGAGACTCGGGTCACATATTTCTAGAGTCGATCCAAGACACCACGAGTTGCGCCGGAGAATGTTCCGGCCACGGACCCTCAAGATACGGAGAAACCGATGCAAATGATCATCGACGGAGTGAACACAGATTCATCGAACTCCAAGACAATCGACGTCATCAACCCCGCCACGGGCGATGTCATCGACACCGTGCCCGAGGCCACCGACGAGGACGTCGAACGTGCAGTGGTCGCAGCGGTCAAGGCACAGCGCGGCTGGGGCCAGACCTCTGCCCTGGCCCGTGCCTCGGTCATGCTCGAGTTCGCCGCCAAGGTTCGCGCCAACCAACGTGAACTGGCCGAGCTGCTCACCCGCGAAGGTGGCTCCTCGCTGGCCGAGAACATGGATGAGATCCGCTGGGTCGCCGAAGCGACCGAGTACTATGCCGAAATGGGACGCAACGTCGGGGGGCGAATCGTTCCCTCGCAGGAAGCGACCCTGACCAACCTGGTAATCAAGCGGCCCATCGGTGTCGTCGCAGCCATCGCCCCGTGGAACTACCCGGCGCTCCTGTTGTCCTGGAAGCTGGCGCCGGCACTGGCAGCCGGCAACGCGGTCATCATCAAGCCGCCGGCCGAGGCTCCGCTAACCGTCTTGCGACTGGTGGAAATGCTGGACACCCCTCCCGGGGTGGTCCAGGTCGTCACCGGCGGCACCGCGACCGGTGTTCATCTCGTCGAGCACCCCAAGACGGACATGGTCGCCTTCACTGGCTCTGCGGCTGCCGGCGAGGCCATCATTCGCTCGACCGCCCGTCAAATCAAGCGTCTGTCGTTGGAACTGTCCGGGCACGACCCACTCATTGTCTGTGATGATGTGGACATCGACGACGCAGTGGAGGCCACCCTCTGGTCCGGGTTCACCAATGCCGGACAGGTTTGTACCTCCTCGGAGCGCATTTACGTGATGCGCAACGTCTTTGAGGAATTCTCCGCCAAGCTTGCCAAGCGCGCGGATGAACTCATCGTCGGGGATCCGATGGACCCGAACACCGACATCGGTGCCCTGGGGAGTCCAGCACAGCTGACCAAGACCGAGAGCTACATCGAGAAGGCCCGTGCACTGGGGGCAACCGTGTTGGCCGGAGGCCGGGCGCCGGAAGGACCCGGCATCTTCTACCGGCCGACCGTGCTTATCGGACTGAGCCACGAGCAGGTGACCGAGCTCGGGGAAATCTTTGGCCCGATCATGCCCTTGATTCCAGTCGAATCCTTCGACGATGCCATCACCAAGGCCAACGACAGCGACATGGGCCTGGGAGCCAACGTCCTGACCACCAACATGGAACGGGCCTGGCGGGCAACCAAGGAACTGGCATTCGGCCAGGTATGGATCAACAACCCGCTCGTCGACAACGATGCCGGGCCATTTGGCGGGATGCGCCGCAGCGGCCTCGGCCGCGAACTTGGCGAGGAGGGATTGGAAGCCTACCTTGAAACCAGCCATGTGAGTTTCGATTACCAGCTCGAGCAGAAGTATTGGTGGTACCCGTACTCCCGCTACTCCGAGGTCATGGGACTCAAGGACGGGCGGACCAGCGGATTCCTGGGCGGGCACGCCGGAGCGGCAGCCCACGGAACGGAGGCATGAGCATGCAGATCCAGGCCGCCGTATTCCACGGAGCTGACATCCCGCTTAAGATCGAGGAACTCACCCTCGCGGACCCGAAGGCGGGGGAGGTGCTGGTGAAGTTGACCGCCAGTGGTGTCTGCCACAGCGACTACCACGTGGTGCTCGGCGAATGGGGTGCCCAAACCCCCCTCGTGCTGGGCCACGAGGGAGCAGGTATCGTCGTGGAGACGGGACCCGGGGTTACCGGTCTGAAGCCGGGCGACCATGTGGCCCTGTCGTGGACGCCGTCGTGCCGACGCTGCCGATACTGCGTTGCCGGCCGCCCGCAACTGTGCACCAACGCCGTACAAAATGCCTACCGCAATGTCCTGCCGGATGGCACCACCAGACTGAGCCGCGGGGAGGAGCCCGTGTACAGCTACCTTTCGGTGGGATCCTTCGCTGAGTACGCGGTGGTCCCCGAAAGCGGCGCCATTCGCATCGGCACCGACGTTCCCCCAGCGATTGCGGCCCTCGTGGGCTGCGCGGTAACCACCGGCGTCGGTGCGGCAGTGAACACCGTTCCGGTCACTCCCGGTTCCTCGGTTGCCGTCATGGGCGCCGGGGGCGTGGGGCTGTCCACCATCATGGGTGCGGCACTCCAGAGCCCGGAGATGATCATCGCGGTGGATATCGCCGACGACAAACTGGAACTGGCACGTCGTGCCGGAGCAACCCACACCATCAACGCCACGCGGACCGACGTCGTCGAAGCCGTCAAGGAAATCAGTGGCGGTGGCGTCGATTTCTCCTACGAGGCAATCGGCCGGGCACTGACCATTGAACAGGCCTACGCCTCGCTGGCACCTGGCGGCACCGCCGTGGTCGTGGGGCAGGTGCCCACCGGGGTCAAGATTTCCATTGACCCGATGGCCATGTCGGGCCGGGAACTGACACTGACCGGAAGCAACTACGGTTCCTCCCGGCCAAGCATCGACTTCAACAGAATCCTGGACCTGCACCGCAACGGTTCCCTCGATCTTGACCTCCTGATCGGGCAACGGCTTCGCCTGGATCAAATCAACGACGCATTCGTCGCGTTGGGCAGCGGTTCGCCGGCACGAACCGTCATCGAGTACACGTAACCGGAATACGGTATCTAGTCTTTTTCCACATCTGCACCAAGGAGCATCATGACGATCACCACGGCAGCCGCCGTTATCGATGGCCAATCCCGAGCCAATGACAAGGCCACCTCCCGAGCCGCCATGGACCCATCCACGGGCGAGGTCATCGCGGAGGTGCCCGTCGCGGACGGCACCATGGTCGACGATGCGGTGCGTTCGGCCCGCAGCGCCTTCGACTCTTGGACGGACACCACCCCGCTGGAGCGCGACGAATACCTCAACGCGCTGGCCGACAAGCTCATCGAGAACCAGCGCGAACTCGGCGACCTCGAAGCACGCAACACGGGAAAGCCACGCCAGGTCGCGTTCGACGAGGTCGCCGGCGCGGCAGACCAGCTGCGGTTCTTCGGGGGCGCAGCCCGCGTGCTCGAGGGCAAGGCCGCCCGGGAGTACGTCCGCGGGCGCACCTCCTTCATCCGGCGGGATCCGGTCGGTGTCATTGGGCAGATCACCCCGTGGAACTACCCGTTGGTGATGGCCGCCTGGAAGATCGGTCCGGCGCTTGCCGCCGGGAACACCGTCGTGCTCAAGCCCAGCGAGCTGACGCCGCTTTCCACCCTGCGCCTGGCCGAACTCGCCGCCGACATTCTTCCGCCCGGCGTGCTCAATGTGGTTGCGGGCGACGGGGGAACCGGGGAGGCGCTGAGCACGCACCAGGACGTGGACATGGTCTGTGTCACCGGAAGTGTCGGCACCGGCCAGCGGGTGTTGCGCGCTGCCGCGGACCGGGTCAAGCGCACCCACTTGGAGCTGGGTGGCAAGGCACCGGTGATCGTCTTCAAGGACGCCAACATCGACAGGTTGGCCGAGCGGCTGAAGGTGGCCAGCTTCTGGAATGCGGGACAGGACTGCACCGCTGCCTGCCGCATCCTGGTCCACGACTCGGTCTACGACGATGTCTTGGCCGCGCTGGTTCCGGCTGTCGAATCCCTGAGGGTCGGCGGGCCCTTTACCGGCGAACCGACCGATCTGGGGCCGGTGATTTCGGCGCTGCAGCGCGAGCGGGTGCATGGATTCATCGACCGTGCGGTGGATGCCGGTGCGGAAATCATCACCGGCGGATCAGCCCGCAGCGGAAGCGGATATTTTGTCGATCCGACCATCCTGGGCAATGTCGGTGCCGACTCCGAGGTGGTGCGCAGCGAGGTTTTCGGCCCGGTGATCACCGTGCAACGCTTCACCGACGAGGACCAGGCCCTGGCGATGGCCAACGGGGTCGACTACGGCCTCTCGGCCTCCGTGTGGACCGAAAACCTCGGTCGGAGTTTGCGCATGTCGCGTCGGCTGCAATTCGGCGCTGTCTGGCTCAACGACCACCTGACCACTGCGGATGAGATGCCGCACGGAGGGTACAAGATGTCTGGCTACGGCAAGGACCTCTCGACGTATGCGATCGAGGACTACACCGTGGTCAAACACATCATGGCACGGATCGACTAGGGGGCAAGGGCAATGCAGCACGACTACGATGTCATCGTCATCGGGGCGGGGTTTGCGGGCCTCGCGGCCGCCCGGGACCTGTCCAAGGCAGGTGAGCGCGTCCTTGTCCTCGAGGCACGCGACCGGCTCGGCGGGCGGACCTGGTTCAAGAACTATCCCGGCAGCAAAAAGGCGATCGAATACGGCGGAACCTGGTTCTCGACCGAGGCCATGACAACCCTGTCACAAGAAATAGCCCGCTACGGGGTGGGCGTCACGGACCAACCCGACCCGAAGACATTCCTCTGGTGCACCGGCGGGGAACGCCGCGAACACGCGCCAATCCCGGGGGAGGAGCTTGGCGCCATCGAGCACTTCATGGCCAGCATGCACCGGGCCATGGAAAGCATGCCAGGCGGTGCCCTGCAGCCGGAAACCGACTACGCGGACCTTGACGTTGCGGTGTCCGACTGGGAACCCGTGCGGCAATTGCCAGCTGCGTCGCGGGAATTCGTCTACGCCTGGGCCGCCATGTACGGAGGATGCTCTCCCGAAAAGGTATCAGTGGCGCACTACGTGCGGATGCTGGCAGAGTTCGGCAACCGGGTGAGCGCACTCTATGACGGATTGGCACAAAAGTTCACCCACGGATCGGTCCAGCTGGCCGAGGCCATGGCCGCCGACGCGGGCTCGGAGATCCTCTTTTCAAGCCCCGTCACGTCCATGGTGCAGAACGGGGAAGGCGTTCGCGTCGAATCCAGCGCCGGAACGCACACCGCCCGCCGGGTGGTATGCGCCGTTCCGCTGAACACCTTGCCTCGAATGCACTTTGAACCGGTCATGCCCGAGGCCATGGCAGCGGCGGCGGCAACGGGCCACCCGTGTAAATCGATCAAGGTCTGGGCCCGCGTCAATGGTGTGCCCGAGGGGCTCTTTGCGGTGGGGTGGGGCGGGCCGATCCAGTGGCTCAGCAACGAGTACCAGCTCGATGACGGCAGCAGCCTTGTCGTGGGTTTCGGCTACGACAAGGCTGAGCTTGACGCCACAGACCCCGCATCGGTCCAGGCCGCCCTCCGGCATTTTGCCCCCGGCGCCGTGGTGCTTTCATGCGACGCCCACGATTGGGACGAAGACCCATACTCCGACGGGTCCTGGAGCGTCTGGGGCCCGGGCTGGCTGGCCGAGGGGCACGCCGACGCTTTCACCGAACCGCACGGACGCATATATTTCGCCGGCTCGGATATTGCCGGCCAATGGCCGGGATGGATCGACGGTGCACTTCACTCCGGCAGCCAACAGGCCGGACTCATCCTTGAACAACACGCGCAAGAGCCACGAAGGGAATCATCACGATGACGAAGCAGCAGATGGTCGTCAAGACGGCCGCAGTTATTCGCCGGCAGGAAATACCGGCGGTCGCAGAAGATTGGCCGGGCGTCCGTTCCCGGTGGATCACCCCGCCACCGGCTGAGGGTGGTTGGACCGGCGGGCTGTTGGCCGAATGGGAACTTGAGGGTGCCGGCTGGGCGGATACCCACCCGCACGACGAATACGCATTCGTCATCGAGGGCGAACTTCACGTCGAGTGCGCAGGCGAAGAACACGTTCTCCTGGCAGGCGACACGATCTGTGTGCCGGCCGGCCAAACAGGCCGCTACTGGGCTCCCGTCTACGCGCGCATGCTCGGTGTGTGGGGACCGAACCCCGACGGCGAAACTACCGAGCACGGGGAATGCTTTTCGCTGAAAGGACCCGACAATGATTGACCCGCAGCTGGAAACCCGGCTCCGCGCGCTTGAACAGCCGGAAAACCAAGGCGATCCGTTGGACCGCAAAGGCTTCACCAAGCTTGCCGCCCTCACCCTCGTGCTCCCGCTCGTGCTCCTGTTTGTGGGTTGGGTGTTTATGAAATGAGTAACCAACAGACAAACTCCTCCATCATTGAGGGCTCACTGCCGCTGCTGCCCGGGCAAAAAACTTGGGGACCTATGGCGCTCTTCGGGAATTCGGCCTCCGCCGCCGTCGCGACGTGGTGCTTCATCACCGGCGGATACGTTGCCTACTGGCTTCCCGCCGCACGCGGCAGTATCGCCATTACGGCCGGAACATTGTTGGGCCTGTTCATCATGATGCTGGCGGCGGTCCCGGCATCATCCCGGTACGGAATCGAAGCGGTTCGTTCGACGAGGCCACAATTCGGTGTCCGTGGTTCGTACTTCACCTTGGCACTGGTCCTGCTGATCATGGCCGGCTGGAACGCGGTCCTGACCATCTTCCTGGGCAGCGCCGCGACCGAGGCCATGGTCACCATGGGGTTCCTGCCCGAATCCGGGCGCGCCGCGGGCCAGATCGTGTTCGGACTCATCGGCTGTCTGGTCGTCTACGTCTTGTTGCGGAAGGGACCGGACACGCTGCGCAACGTCGGACCGGTGATCGCCATCAGTGTCATCCTTCTTTCCGTCGTGATCATGGGCGTGCTCATCTCGAACGTCGGGCTCGACACGATATTCGCGGCGAAACCGCTTGAACCCAATGGGAGCGATCGCTTGAATTACGCGTTGGTTACCGAATTGGGGATTGCGGGGGCCGTGGCCTGGTGGCCCTACGTCGGCGGCTTGACGCGCTTTAGCCGGTCCACGAAGGGTTCAATCGTTCCCGTGGTCCTTGGCTTGGGCGTGACCATGTGTGTCGTGATCATCATCGGGCTGTTCGCCAGCCTGGCCATCCCGGAATCCGGGGGAAATCCCACGGCGTTCCTCATCCAGGTGGGTGGCCCGGTCTTCGGCGTCGTCGCCCTGGGCTTCATCATCCTGGCGAACATTGGCACCACCATGGTCGGCATCTACGTATGCGCCCTGGCGCTCAAGCAGGTTCCATCCATCGACAAACGGATTAGCTGGAAGGGCTCGACGGCACTTTCCATCGTGCCCGTTGCCGTGATCCTGGTGTTCTTCGCGGGCCCCTTCATGGACAACTACGGTACCTTCCTGGCATTCGCCGGGGTCACCCTGGGACCCATTTGCGGTGTCCAGATCGCGGACTACTACTTCATTCGACGCCAGCGGCTGGATGTCCGCGGACTCTTCGCCGATACCCCGGGTAGCGCCTACTGGTACATGGGCGGATTCAACCCCGCCGGCTTTATCGGGGCAATCGCGGGCGTCATCACCTATCTGGTGGTGCTGGACCCTGTCCACTTCGTCCCGCGCCTCGGGTTCGAGTACATGACCGCAACCATTCCGGCAACCGTGGTGGCCGGAATGATCTATGCGGCGGTCACCTTGGCCCTGCCGAGCTTGCGAAAGACCCAGGACTCGCAGTCCCTGCCAACGGCTGCTGCCAAGAATCTAGGATGATGTAAGCAAACGTTGGGACCGTTGAAAGGTTCCGAGTCCAGCTGACGGCTGGACTCGGAACCTTTTGGCGGTGACGGTCCTTGGTCTGCAGCGAGAACCTACGACACCCCCCAACACGCCGTTTCGGCGGCATCGCTGGAGGCGAAGCATGCTGCCGACAAACAAGCCCAGTTTGTCGAGAACTCCCTGTCGCGTGATGCCCGGTGCTTAAGCTTTCCGGTTCTGGATCCGTTCGGTGGCGTCATCGGACACGGGGAATCGGCCTTCGCTGCTCTCCATGTCATCGCCACGGCAGATGGCACAATCGCCCAACTTCTCTCCTACTCACTATGTCAGCAAACGTAACATCTCGTTCTGGGCTGACCCTCAAACCCAGGAAAATGGTGGCAGCGAAGCACCGAGGGCGGCAGGTTCTGAGCGACGTGGGGACCCCGTAGACCCGGACTGGTGCTCACCGCCGAGGACGATGGCTATCGGCTCGGCGCCTCAAATGATTCTCCACAGGACCCAGCATCGGCGACGCCAGCGTCATCAATGCTGGATTAAGCGCGTGGGGTATTTCGTATCTGAACACGAGTGCGTAAAGGATTCCTGTCCCGCATATCTGGCTGAATAGGTCTCAATGGGTGTCGCGTTTGTGGATCGGCTTGTGGCACGGCCCGCGACGGTCCGCCCGACGTGGTTGGAGTGGAGGAGCGCCACACGCAGGACGCCGAAAAGCCTGGACGCCTGTCCAACCTGCTCGGCTCCACGGTCTGTGCCCCATGCCCCCGGGCTGGCTTCGTGCGGGGCCATCCGGGGTCGGATGCAGTCCGGCCCACTCCTGCCTGCCCTTGTGCTGGTTTCGCCTGCGGCTCTTTAATGCGAGATCCCACCGCGGGACAAGGCTCCCGGCGGGGGAAGCCGGGAGCCTGGCGGGTTATTGCCTGGCAGGAAGAGTGATGGTGACGGTGGTGCCGTGGCCCGCCTTGCTGGTCAGGGTGATTGTGCCGTGGTGGGTTTCGACGATGTTCTTGGTGATGGGCAGTCCCAAGCCGGCCCCGGGGATGGCGGCCTTGATAACGCTGTCGGAGCGGAAGAACTTGGTGAATGCTTCTTGCAGGTCCTGCGGAGTCATGCCGATTCCGGTGTCGGTGACCTCCAGTCGAATGTGCCCGGCGGTGTGCCGGGCACAGATGGTGATGCGTCCCCCGTTGGGGGAGAACTTGATGGCGTTGGAGAGCAGGTTGTCCAGGACCTGACTGATCCGCAGCGGATCCAGGACCACCGGCAGGGTGGGAGGGACGACGGTGGTGATCGTGACGTTGTTGCTCTCTGCATGCAGTGCCGCGGAGCAGATGCTGTCGCGGATGAGCCCGGCCAGGTCGACGGTCTGTGGTGCCAGAGCGCTGTCAGCGGTGGAGGTGAAGAGCAGGTCCTCGACCAGCTGCAGTAGACGTTCGGAATTGCGCAGGGCCACCTTCAGTGGTTCAGCGATATGCGGGGGAAGGCCGGGTCCCTCCAGGACCACATCGAGGTAGCCGACGATGGAGGTCATGGGGGTGCGTAATTCATGAGACACGTTGGCGAGGAAGTCATCCTTGGCAGCCACGGCGTTGAGCAGCGGCGTTACGTCTGTGTAGGCAATGACGGACCCGGCAAAATCGTCGGTTCCGGATACAGCACGTGCCGAGACTCTCAGGGCACGTTGGTCACCGGGCGGTCCGATCCAGATGAGCGAATGCGAAAATGATTCGCCCCGTGCCGCCCGCAGCCGCGGAAAGTCCCGGGATCCTAATGGGGTGCGGTCTGGACCGTAGACGAGCAGGCCGGCGACTGCCTCGCCGCCAGAGCCTTCAGGGGTAGCGTGCTCCAGATTGCGCTGGTACTGACTATTGTTCATGACGTGGTTTGCTTCGGTGTCCACCACGGAGATGCCGACGTCGACGGTGTTCAGGACCGTGTTGAGCAGGGATTCGTTCCTGCGGCTTTGCTGCAGGGTCAGGCACAGCTCGACCTCCGTATCTGCCAGGGCATTGCGGTGGGCGGTTGTTTCGGCCTCCGCCCGGTTCCGTGCGATTTCTGCTTCTTCGGCCCGGCGCAGCGCGGCCTCAAGTTCGCGCTCGTAGCCGCGGCGTTGGGCGGCACCGAAGACGATGATGCGGTCCACGGCAGGTTCTCCCGGGGCCGAGGACGAGCGGGTTGCTGAAAGCAGGGCCGGGTGGCGTTGTCCCTTGTATCCGACGATGTCTACGGCCAGTTCGCTCAAGGATCTTCCGGCATCAAGCCGGTGCCGAGCGTAGGCTGCGTAAACGATCCTGTCGCCCACGGGGAACAGGTCGAACAGGTTCGCACCCTGCACCGCGGCCCGTTCCAGGCCCGCCCAGGAGAGGAACGTGTCGTTGACCTCAAGGATAGTCCCGTCGGTCCCTGTAATGAGGTAGCCAGCCGGGGCTTGATGGAACAGCTCCTCAAAGTCCGTGCGCGACGGGGAGTTCAGGTCTCGGGGGTCCATTACGACGCGGCGTTCAGTTCGGGTTCCACCTGTCGGGGTACCGCAGTCCCCGCTAGATAGCCCAGGATGGCGTCGGCGCTTTCGCCCGGTGAGCTTACATGCGGGCAGTGTCCGGTGGCGGATAGCTGGATGAGGGTGCTGTGTGCCAGGTTTTGCTGCAGGTACCGGCCGATGTGCTCCGGAGCCAGGAGATCATCGGTGCATTGGAGGATCAGGGAAGGCACGGTGATGTTCCTGAGCAGAGGCCGGACATCGGAGAGGAAGGCGACGCGGGAGAATTCGCGGGCAACCATCGGATTGACCCGGCGGAAACTTGTCTCCAGCTCCGCCGCGTTTTCGGGGGCGTTCGGGGTCCCCATGATGGCCGGAGCCATGGAGCTGACCCAGACCAGGTAGTTGGCATCCAGGGAGGACAGCAGCCCATCGAGGTCCTCGGCGCTGAATCCGCCGATGTATCCGTCCTCGGGGTGGTCCATGTAGCTGGGCGAGGAGGCCAAGAGCACCAGCCTTCCCAGGCGACGGGGGTCCGTCTCGGCGGCGGCGATCGCCATCATGCCACTGACGCTGTGGGCAACAAGGGTGACATCCTGCAGGTCCAGTACCTCACAGATCTCCAACATGTCCCGGGCGTACCCGTCCAAGAAGGCGTACTTTACCGAGTCGTATGCGGCCAGGTCCGAGCCTCCGGAACCGACGTGGTCGAAGAGCACTACTCGGTACTTTTTGGTGAAGTAGGGAAGCATCTTCTCCCAGGTTCCCCCGTCACAACCGAATCCGTGGGCGAACATCACCACCGGCCCGTTCGTCGGGCCCAGGATCCGGATGTTGTTGCGTGTCATGAGATCGTCCATGGAGAGAAAGGTCCACCTGTCGGTTGGGGCAAATGAATATTGGGTCGAAATTCCGGCTGGAATGAACAACTTATACGGGGCGCGACTCTACACACGATCAGGTCAGGTGCCCCACAACGCGCCTGCCTCAAGCGCACCAGCCGGCACATTCCACCATTGCGGTATTGCTCCGTAGAGCTGTCTAGGCCGTGGGTGGCTCGAGGTGGGGCCGCGTCAGGTGGGTTGCTCGGTTGGAGGGTCAGATCTGGGCCGCGGCAAGGAGTCGAGGAGCTGCCAGAGTCTTGCGCTGGCACCCAAGGACTGGGACGTTCCAGGAAGCCCGCCAAGGGCCAAAGCCCGTAGGCGGGCGGTGATATGGTCATGTTGGTCTCGACATACGAGGTGTGCTCGGTCTGTCAAGCCATGCTGATCGCGACACATTTTTGCGCCTGGTACCGAGTCAGATCGGCGAGATTGGATCCTGGTCGTCATGTTCGTTAAGAATCTCCTGAAACAAATCTGGGTCCTCCAACACAATGAATCTGCAGATATGCGCATGTGACTTCTGCCCAGCAACCCGCCCGCAGTTCCAGCTGGCAGGCAACATCCGGGATGTGCCAAATCCACGATTCAACTGCTCCCCGCGACGCGCTAACGGCATAAGCGGGACTCCTGTGGGAAAAAATCTGCGTCACGCGCTTCTTCTAGCTCGATGCAGACAGTGGATCCATCCTGAACCCGAGCAAATCCATGCGAGGGTCATTTCAGCGGTTTGGGCCGCAGGATTTCGACGCTTTGAGTTTCCCTGGGCACCGTGCCATACACAGAGAGGGGCCCCTAACTGGCAACCCGATTCCTCCGGCGGACCCACCACAGGACAGCTCCGACGATGATGGCCACGAGGGCGATACCACCAGCGATCAGGGCAAGGTTGGGACGTGCGTCTGGTTCGTCAACGGGTTCCTTGATGGCGTCGGGGAACACAATAGTGGCTTTGGCTTCATGGGACACGAGCCCGCTCTTGAGTCTAAGTGTTGCTTCCCATGGTCCATTGGGGAGTTCTGCGGGTAGCGTCGCACGTACGGCTGCGCTTTCCCCAGGTGCGATGGTGGTGCCCTGATCGATGGGATTTGGACCAGCAGAAAGCCCCCCGGGCCCATCGGCGAGCTTCAGCGAGCCGGTGATGTCAAGGGCACGACCCCCGATGTTGGTGACAGTGGTGGCGACTTCTGGGTCACCGTTTTGGTTACGGCCGGGGGAAAGGTCATCGATGCTGAAGTTTGCGGGTTTTCCGTTCCCTGGGCCAATGGAGAGATACACGCGGATGCCGGCTCTGCTGGCTTGGATCATATTTGTACCTGGAGCTGGTTCATTGCGGATCTCGGCCCAGAGGGCGGCATACTGTTCATCTTCCGCGGCGTCGGCAGGAACATCGATGGTGACGGCGACCTTGGCGGCTGCCCCTGATTCCAGTTCCAGCGCGGGTTGGTCAAAAGAGGTCCAGGTCGTAAGTTCGTTGATCGCCGGATCGTTCCCGCCCACAAAAGATCCATCCTCAATGTGGGCGGCGCCGGCGTAAATCCGAACGGACTGTGCGGTGCCGGAGTTGTTTGTCACCTCGATGCGGCGGGTGATCTCAGTGCCCGGAGCCAGACGGTCCACGATGTAGGACCGTGCCCGAGGGTCTTTCTGCGTCGCTGCCGGAATATCCAGCAGCCGCACGCCCACGCCGGTGGGTGCCGGGGGCGGTGTGTCCTTGGCACTCTGGATGGGCACGGAGGTGGGTTGGGCGCTGACCGGTCCTGCGGGAACCAGCATCAG